>JAEULI010000135.1 GCA_016793845.1 Sphingosinicella sp. | reverse complement strand
TTTCGGATCGTATCAGGCGTATGGATCAGGCGTCATGGGCGGTGCGCGGCTGGGCGAGCCAGGCGATGAGCAGGTAGATGATCGGCAGCAGCCCGAAGCCGACGACGGTGCCGACGACGGCGCCGAGCCGCCACCAGAGCGCATCCGTGTTCGTCATTTTTGCGAAGCCGGCGCAGACGCCGAGGAAAATGGCGTTTCTCTTGTCGAGTGCGAAGCTCATTTCATCCTCCTGATCTCAGCAGTGCGTGTGTCTTCAAGGCGCTCGCCGACCGGGCTTCCCGCGGCGATGTGGCGCCAGTTGGGGTTGTCGACCGACATGATGCGCTCGATCGTCTGCAGCCGGTCTTCAAGGCGGAGCGCCGCCTGGTGAAGGTCGTCGAGCATACGTTCGTCCTCGATCGAAAGGCTGCGGTTCTGCTTGGATTTCATCCGGTAGTGCAGGAACAGCCAAGGCATACCGATGAAGATGACGATGACGGCGACAAGCGGGACAATAGCTTCAGCCATGGATCAACCCTCCTGCTTCTGGGCCATCTTGGTCTTCAGCGCGGCAAGCTCGGCCTCGACGGCGTCGTCGGTGCGCAGATCGGCGATCTGCATCTCCAGGCTGCGCGTCTCGCCGAGCGCGAGCGCGTCCACCTGGCCTTCGGCGTAGTCGACACGGCGTTCCAGCACATCGAAGCGCGAGAAGGCCTCGTCCACCTTCGGGCCGCGCAGCAGGCTGCGCATCCGCACCCGGTTGTTCGCCGTCTCCAGCCGCGACAGCAGCGCCGATTGGCGTGTGCGTGCCTCGCGAAGCTTGCTTTCCAGCTTCTGGATGTCGCCTTCGTAGTGCGAGAGCTGTTCGTCGAGCAGATCGACTTCGGCCTGCAGCTGGGCGCCGCTGCCGCTCATCTTCTGCTTTTCGAGCAGCGCCGCCTTGGCGAGATCCTCGCGGCCCTTGGACAGTGCCAGTTCAGCCTTCTCGGCCCACGTCGCCTGCGCCTGATCCAGTTTCAGGATCGTGCGGCGCATTTCCTTCTGGTCGGCGATGGTGCGGGCGGCGGAGGCGCGGACTTCCACGAGCGTCTCTTCCATCTCCATGATGATCATGCGGATCATCTTCGCCGGGTCTTCGGCGCGGTCGAGAAGGTCGGTGACGTTTGCGGCGATGATGTCGCGCGTCCTCGAGAAAATGCCCATCTGGTCTGAACTCCTGAAGTTGAAGGTGGCGGCCGGAGCGGGAGGGGACTGGGGGGATCCGCTCCGGCCGCTAGACGCTGCGGGCCGATCAGTAAACGATCGCGCTCGTCGAAACCGGGATGATCTGGAACTGGATGCTCTGGGAGGCAAGCTTGGCCGGGCTTTCGGCGCGGGCGGGACCCGCCGCGGCGAAGAGGAAGACCGAGCTGACCGCGACCGCACCGACGGTGCAGAAGAGGGTCCGGAACATGTTGCTGTTGGCCTGCGTAAGCATTGATGCCTCCTGTGTTTAACTGTTGCTTTCAAATCCGTTGTCCAATGTTCAGCAAGGGTCGTGCCAGTTTTCTGGCACGCGGTGATTTGTGTATTTTCAATGTGTTATGCGTATTCCGGTTGGAGGCTGGCGAAATTTCCATATGCATGTATTGCAAAAAATTGGGAAAATTTGCTAAATATTGGCAATGAAGGACTCGGCGACTCTCGTTGGCCAATCGACCGAGCTGCTCGATGCGATCGAGCGGGCGAGCCTCGCCGCGGCACTCAACCGCCCCGTGCTCGTCATCGGCGAGCGCGGAACCGGCAAGGAGATGGTCGCGGAGCGTTTGCATCGCCTCAGTCTCCGGTGGGATGAGCCGTTCATCGCGATGAACTGTGCGGCGATGTCCGAAAACCTCATCGATGCCGAGCTCTTCGGCTACGAGGCCGGGGCCTTCACCGGTGCAACCTCGGCCCGCCGCGGGCGGTTCGAGGAGGCGGACGGCGGCACGCTGTTCCTGGACGAGGTCGGCACGCTGTCCTCCGCCGCGCAGGAGCGCCTGCTGCGCGTCGTCGAATATGGCGAGCTGACGCGCCTCGGCGCGAACCGGCCGCTCACCGTCGACGTGCGCATCGTCGGCGCCACCAACGAGGATCTGCCCGCGCTCGTCGACAAGGGGCACTTCCGCGCCGACCTGCTCGACCGGCTGTCGTTCGAAGTGATCACGCTGCCGCCGCTGCGCGCGCGTTCCGACGATATCATGGAACTGGCGAACCATTTCGCGCGCCGCATGTCCGTCGAGCTCGGCTGGCCGGACTTTCCGGGCTTCAGCCGCGAAGTGCGCCAGCAACTGCGCGCCTACGCATGGCCGGGCAACGTCCGCGAGCTCAAGAACGTCGTGGAGCGCGCGCTCTACCGCTGGGGCGATCCGGCGACGCCCGTTGATGCGCTACAGTTCGATCCGTTCGACTCCCCGTGGCGGCCCAGGCAATCGATCGTGATGGCGGCCGCGGAGCCGAAGGCGCCGGCTGTGGAACCCGCAGTCGCGGTCGCGGCCGCCGAGCAGCGCGCCGCGGTCAGCGATCTGCGCGCCGCGATGGCGGAATATGAACGGGACATTCTCGTCCGCACGCTGGAAACCTGCCGCTACAACCAGCGCGCCGCCGCAGAGGCACTCGCCGTCACCTACGATCAGCTCAGGCACTGCCTGCGCCGTCACGGCCTGCTCCGGGCTGCGACATCCTGACCTACGCAACCTCGGGCGTTTCTCTGCGTTTTCCAGAAAACCTTTCCTGCTTTTCCGCTCCGAGGAGACACGATGGCCATCGAATTCCCGCCCCTGCCGTTCGCCCGCGACGCGCTGGAGCCGCACATGTCCGCCCGCACGCTCGATTTCCATCACGGCAAGCATCACAAGGCCTATGTCGACAAGGCCAACGCCGCGATCGCCGGCACGCCGCTTGAGGACAAGCCGATCGAGGAGATCGTCCGCGCCGCGAAGGCGAAGGGCGATCAGTCGCTCTTCAACAACGCGGCACAGGCCTGGAACCATACGTTCTTCTGGAATTCGCTGTCGCCGAAGGCTTCTGGGCCGGAAGGCAAGCTGAAAGATCTTCTCGACTCGGCTTTCGGCGGCCTTTCCAAGTTCAACGAGGCCTTCAAGGCGGAAGCGACCGGTCATTTCGGCAGTGGATGGGCGTGGCTCTGCCAGGAGGGCGCAGGCGGGCTCAAGATCATTTCGACCCACGATGCCGACTCCGCGCTCGTTCACGAAGGGCTTAACCCACTCATCACGCTCGATGTTTGGGAGCACGCCTATTATCTGGATTACCAGAATGCTCGACCGGATTTCGTAGATGATTTTTTAACCAATACGATCAACTGGTCTTTTGCGGCGACCAATCTTCGTTGATGAAATGTTGCGTACAAAAGAAAATAGGAAATTAACCGACATTTCGACTCCGTAATTACAATCACTTCGCCTGTCTTAACCATCAAAGTGTCGCACGACACTTGATGTATTAGGCATTTGTTTAGAGTTGGCGCCCAAGAATCCCCTCAAATCCGCAATTTTGCGGTCACAACGAGGGGTCGTTGGGGTCAATGAACATTTATTCTGCTGGGCGTCTGCGCGGCCGGGGCCAGCCTGTGGCTTTTCTGTCCGCGTTCATTCTTCTGTCGGCCTGTGGCGGCGGCAGTTCTGGTGGCACGCAAACCGATGCGGGCGGCACCACGCCGCCGACGGCAGCCCCGTCGGACCCGTCTCCGACGCCCACACCGACGCCCACACCGACGCCGACGCCCACACCGACGCCGACGCCGACGCCGACTCCCACGCCGACACCAACTCCCACACCGACGCCGACTCCCACGCCGACACCAACTCCCACGCCGACGCCTCCACCGGCTGATCCGGCGATGCCCTCGGGTCCGGTCACCGTGTCCGTAGCCGGCACGCGGCTCTCCGCGACGGCGATGGACACGATCACCACCCCGACCGGCACATGGCCTGTCAGCGATCTCGGGCCCGTCAGCGGCGGCCGCGCCTATCTGTTCGGGCTTGCAAGCCGCCCGACGTGGTGGAGTGTCTGCATCGTCCGCTATGCGGTGCCGGGCGACACGACCGTTAGCGAGCGTAGCTATACGCTGTCCGTCAGCGGCGTCGAAACATCGCTCTCCGTGCTGGGCGGCAGCATGAAGTGCATCGACAACGGCGAACCGATCGCGCCGTCCATGGATCGGCTCCGCGCCGCGGTCACCGCGAAACGCGTGCTGCCGTATTCGAGCACCGCATTTTCCGGCTGGCCGGTGTCGCCGACGCTTGCGACTGATCGCACCGCCGAAAACAAGGCGGGCTATGTCCCCGGCCGCATCTATGGCCGCTCCGGCATGAACAATGCGATCGCCTATGCGATCACCGGTTCGGGAGGCGAATACGGATCATCGCGCGGGTTCATTTCGGGTGATGATGCCGTGATGATCGCCGCAGCGCTTTCCGGCAACAGCGCTGTTTTCAACGATGCGGCCGAACAGAACCGTATCCAAACGCTTTACGGCCTCAGCCTTCCCAACCTCGCGATCTGGTCGGAGAACCAGAATCTCCTCCGCGATCCGCAGGTCCCGTTCGCCGGCGACAGGCCGTATATCAACGAAGGGACAAGCTCGAAGGCGGATCAGCTCGGCAACGAGGGCGAGTGGTGCGCGCCGGCCGATTACGCCTGGCTCAGCCAGATCGGTGCAGCCGCCGGCTCGTGCTACTCGCACTCCCGCGACGAGGCGCACCTTTTCAACCATGGTTATGCCTACTGGCTGGCCACCGGTGACCCGCGCGCGGCGATCCTGCAGCAGGCCATCGCAGCCTATGCGCTCGCCAGCGAGTATCGCGGCGCCTATTCTGACGGTCGCTACCGTGCGCGCTTCACATACCAGCGGACGACGATGAACGTCTGGTCGGCATTGTGGAAACTGCAGGATGTCGCGGAAAACGCGAGCAGCTCGAACGGCAACATTCTTTGGTCCCGCGCGCGTTCGCAGAAGATGGTGTCGGATGTCCTTGCCGACTGGAAGTCGCAGCTTGCAGCGATGGACGCGGGAACGTCGGTTTACGAACGTTCGTCATCGATTTTCCGGGCCGTCGACCTCAATCAGGACTCCGCCTACTCCAACTTCATGATCCAGGGCTATGGCCCTGAAGCGGCCTACCTGTTCGCGTCGTCCGGTGAGCCGGCGATGCTGAGGCGCGTTGCTGAAAACATGATCCTGCGGTTTGGCAAGATCGGCGGTGCCCGGGGCTTCTATGGCACGGGTTCGGGTTCCGGCTTCCCTGTGGTCGTCAGCGGCGCTCTTCCCTACACGGACGAGGCGAGCTTCGTCGCCTGGGTCAAGTCGACTGGCACACTCTCGATGACCAGCTTCGATACGGCGCCTGCGCACTACATACTGCGCTCTTACTGGTCGCTGCGCCTTGCGCAGGATGCGGTGCGCCGTGGATGGATGTCGCCGGTGGCTGGCCTCGACGACGCGGTGACCAAGATGGAGGCGGCGCGTGCCGCAACGACCTCCTGGGTCTACAAGGACATTGTGGCCTGGAAGCACGCGGGAACCGCATTCTAGTTTGAGTGGCGCCTTGTTCCGCCAGGAGCAAGGTGTCACTCTGTCCGCATGTCCGGACCGGGTTTTACAAAGCTGTTTCTCTCTGCCCTGGTTCTGGCCGGAACAGCCCCTACGGCGTTGGTCGCAGCGCCCAGAGCCATCGTCATCGATGGCAAGCCGCTTCGTGCCGCCGCTCTCGACATAATCCGAACCTCCAGCGGTGAGTGGCCGGTTGCCGATCTTGGCCGTGTCGGCGATGGGCGCAGTTATGTGTTCACCTATCGTGGGAAGCCCGATTGGTATTCGCTCTGCATTGTCCGCGCGCCCGATGGGGGCGGGATGATCGAAGAGCGCCAGTATGATGTGAAAATCGATGGGGATCCGATTGTGCTGTCGGTACTGCCCGGGTCCATGAAATGTGCGGACACGGGAGAGCCGGTAACGCCGACGATGGCGAGAGTCGTCGCCGCCGTCCAGGCAAAGCGGGTGCTGCCATATGCTGCGCGGGCATTCGATGGCTTTTCCCCGCCCCGCAACCGCAAGGATGCCGCTCAGGACGACTATCGCCCGGATCGTATCTATGGGCGCTCGTCCTCCAACAATGCCATCGGCACGGTTTCCGGTCAGGCAGGTGAGGCGGGTTCTTCGCGCGGCTTTCTTTCGGAAACCGATGCCCGGATGATCGCTGCGGCGCTCGATCGCGACGGCAAGGCTTTCACCGCTGCGGCGAAGCGTGCCCGTGTCGAAACGCTTTACGGTCTCAGCCTGCCCAATTTCGTGATCTGGTCCGAACGGCATCACCAGATGCGTGATCCACAGGTGCCGCTGCCCGGTGATCGCCCCTACGTCAATGAAGGCAGTGTCTCCGGCGGCGATAACTATGGCGACGAAGGGAAGTGGACCGCGCCCCAGAATTATCGATGGCTCGCCGAGATCGGTGCAGAGGCGGGAAAGACCTACAGTCATCGCCGCGACGAGGCGCATCTGTTCAACCACGGCTATGCCTATTGGCTGGCCACGGGTGATCCGCGTGCGGCGATCCTCCAGCAGGCGATCATGGCCTATGCGCTTGCCAGCAACTATCGCCGCATCCCGGGTCGTTACGTGCCGCGCTTCGGCTATCAACGGACGACGCTGAACCAGTTTACGGCGATGTGGAAGCTGCGCGACATCGTCGCCAACGCCACCTCCGATCGCGGCAATATCTTCTGGCCCAGAGCGCGCGCGGAAAAGATGAATGCGGACCTGTGGGCCGGATGGAAGATGCAACTCGCGCGCATGGACGCGGGGCGTGATGCGCAGGCGCGGGCATCTTCCATTTTTCGCGGTATCGATCGCGACGAAGACAATGCCTATTCGAACTTCATGATTCAGGCCTATGGGCCAGAGGCAGCTTATCTCTGGGCATCCGTAGGTGAACCCGCGCTCATGAGGCGAATTGCGGAGAATTTTGTGCTGCGGTTTGGCGAGATCGGCGGTGCGCAGGGTTTCTACGGAGCCGGCAAAGGATCAGGCTTTCCGCTCCTCGTGGCCGGCAAGCTGCCGTATCAGGATCGCAAGGGCTTCATCGCGTGGGTGGCGAGCACAAGTCCTCATCCGACCGATAGTTTCGAAGGGGCGCCCGCGCACTACGTGCTGCGCGGATACTGGTCGTTGCGGCTCGCCGCAGATGCGGCCCGCAAGGGATGGATGCCGCCCGTTTCAGGTCTGGATGACGCCGTGAAGCGTACCGAACGTGCCCGTGACCGGACGGGCAAGTGGAAATACGCCGGCCTCGCCTCGATGAAGCACGCAGGTGTATCGTTCACTGACTAGGACTTGATCAGTCCGCCCCTTCGTCCTTGCCGTGTTTCATCAGGATCGGCGCCTGAGAGGCGGCGAAGATCATCGAGATCACGAGGACGCCCCACACCTTGAAGGCGACCCACTGGTCGAAGGTCAGGTACGCGCGCAGGCCTTCGTTCAGGATCGCCATCGCGAGGAAGAAGAACGCCCAGTTGCGTGTCAGTTTCTTCCAGCCGTGATCGTCCATTTCGGGAAAGCCGCTTTCCATGACGAGCTTGAGCAGCGGGCGCCCCGTCAGCAGGCCGAAGAACAGGATCGCGGCGAACATCGCGTAGATGATCGTCGTCTTGATCTGGAAGAAGCTTTCGTCGCGCAGGTAGATCGTCATGCCGCCGAACACCGCCACAACGATGCCGGTGAACCACTGCATCGGGCCGATGCGGCCCGTCTTCACCTTGGAGACGATCATGGCGATGGCGGTTGCGATCATGAATGCCGCCGTCGCCCACACCGCCTGATTGACATCGTCGCCCGGGGCAAGGCTGTTCACCGCGAAGAACACGAGCAGCGGCCCGAAATCGAGCGCCATGCGCAGGCCAGAGCCTTTGGTCTTGTCTTCCGTGTCAGCCATTATGCGTCTTTCCTCGAACCCATGCCCGCAAGCGCGCGAGCGAACTCCGCCGGATCGAACGGGCGCAGATCGTCGATCTGTTCCCCTACGCCAATCGCATGAACAGGGAGTTTCGCGCGGTCCGCCGCCGCGACGAGCACGCCGCCGCGCGCGGTGCCGTCCAGCTTCGTCATCACGAGGCCGGTGACGCCGGCGACTTCGCGGAACACGTCGATCTGGTTCAGCGCATTCTGTCCCGTGGTCGCGTCGAGCACGAGCACGACATCGTGCGGCGCGGATTCCATCTGACGCTTCAGCACACGCTTGATCTTCGCAAGCTCGTCCATCAGCCCCGCCTTGTTCTGAAGGCGTCCGGCGGTGTCGATGATCAGCACGTCCGCGCCCGCCGCGCGTGCCTTGGTCAGTGCCTCGAACGAGAGCGCTGCGGCATCGCCGCCCACGGTGCCGGAAACGACGGGGATATTGAGCCGCCCGCCCCAGATCGAAAGCTGCTCGATGGCAGCGGCGCGGAACGTGTCGCCCGCTGCCAGCATCACCGAATAGTCCTGCTCCTGAAACAGGTGCGCGAGCTTGGCGATGGTGGTGGTCTTGCCCGATCCGTTGACGCCGACAACGAGGATCACGTGCGGGCGCGGGAAGGCGGTCACCTCGATGGGATGCGCCACCTTCGCGAGAACCGCTTCCACCTCGGCGGCGACGACCGTTTTCACTTCGTCGTCGCTCACCTGCCGGTCGAACTTGTCGGCGGCGAGCTTCGCGGTGATGCGCGCGGCGGTGGCGGGGCCGAGGTCGGAGGCGATCAGCGCCTCCTCGATCTCCTCCAGCATCGCGTCGTCGAGCGGTCGCTTCGAAACGAGCCCGGCGAGATTGTCGCCGAGCTTGCCGGAGGTGCGCTGAAGCCCGGCGCGGAGCCGTGCGAGCCAGCCTTTGGGTTCTGCCTGTTCTTCGCTCAAATCTTCACTCACGTGGGGTCGCTAGCAGCCTCGACGCCTCCGCGCCAGTCACGCGTGCGCGCACGATGCTGCCCGGTAGCGCGGACTGGTCGAGTGCGGCGGGTGTGAAATCGGCGGCGTGGCCGGTGTGGCCGTCCTTTTCCACGAGCACGTCGATTTCCCGGCCCTGCTGCGCTGCGAGGTGGGCGGCGAGCTTCCGGGTGGCGGCCCCGCGCAGCTGGGCGGCGCGTGCCTTGCGAACGGGCACGGGAAGCTGCGGCATCCGCGCGGCGGGCGTGCCGGTGCGCGCGGAGTAGGGGAAGATGTGGCCGAACACGATGTCGCAGTCGTCGACGAGGCGCAGCGAGTTCTCGAACATCGCGTCGGTCTCGGTTGGGAAGCCCGCGATGATGTCGGCGCCGATGGCGATCTCCGGCCGCTTCGTCTTCACCGCTTCCACGAAGCGCACGGCGTCGGCGCGCGTGTGGCGGCGCTTCATGCGCTTCAGGATCATGTCGTCACCCGATTGCAGCGACAGGTGCAGGTGCGGCATCACGCGCGCCTCGCCCGTGATCGCCTCGACGAGCGCGGGGTCGGCCTCGATCGAATCGATCGAGGAGAGGCGCAGGCGGCGCAATGTCGGCACGTGGGTCAGAACGCGTTGCACGAGCCTGCCCAGTGTCGGGCTGCCCGGAAGATCGGGGCCGTAGGAGGTGAGGTCAACGCCGGTCAGCACGACCTCCTGCGCGCCGCCCTCCACGAGTCTTTTGATGCGGTCGATGACGAGGCCGGCGGGAACGCTGCGTGAATTGCCGCGCGCGTAGGGGATGATGCAGAAGGTGCAGCGGTGATCGCAGCCGTTCTGCACCTCCACGAAGGCGCGGGTGTTGGCGGAAAAGCCGTCCAGCAGGTGCGGCGCCGTCTCGCGCACCGCCATGATGTCGCCCACGCGCACGCGCTCTCCGCCCAGCAGCGTGGCGGCGTCCAGCTTCTCGGCATTGCCGACGACGCGGGAAACCTCGGGCATCGCCGCGAAGCCCGCCGCTTCCACCTGCGCCGCGCAGCCGGTGACGATAACGCGCGCATCGGGGCGTTCGCGCTTCAGGCGCCGGATCGTCTGCCGCGCCTGCCGCACTGCCTCGCCGGTGACGGCGCAGCTGTTGATGACGATGGTGTCGCTGTCCCCGGCGGCGGCGAGGTGCTGCCGGATGATCTCGCCCTCGTAGATGTTGAGCCGGCAACCGAGGTTGATGACCGTCGCTTCGCTCAAGCGTAGGCCTCGAGGTCGATCTCGCCGGTGAAGGCGGTGGTCGCGGGGCCGGTCATCACGATGTGGTTGTCGTCCCGCCACGCGATCGAAAGATCGCCGCCGGGCAGCGTGACCGTCACGTTGCGACCGACGAGGCCCCGCCGCATCGCCGCGATCGCGGTGGCGCACGCCCCGGTGCCGCAGGCGCGCGTCAGGCCGACGCCGCGCTCCCACACCCGCAGGCGGATGTGTTCGCGCGAAACGATGCTTGCAGCGTTCACATTGATGCGCGCGGGAAACAGCGGGTCATGCTCGATGATCGGCCCCAGCCGTTCGAGGTCGATCGCGTCCGTGTCGGGCACGAAGAACACGACGTGCGGGTTGCCGACATTCACCGCGACCGGGCTCTCCAGTGTTTCCCAGCCGACCGGCATGTGCAGCGTGTCCATCGCGTAGGCGAGCGGGATCTCGTCCCAGCCGAAGCGCGGCGCGCCCATGTCGATGCTGGCGCCGTCCGCCGTCGCGGTGCCCTCGATGAGGCCGCCGGCGGTCTCGATCACGGCGTTCGCCCCGATCACCTGCGCCACGCAGCGGGATGCGTTGCCGCACGCCTCCACCTCGCCGCCGTCAGCATTCCATATCCGCATCCACGCATCGGCTCGGTCGGATCGTTCGATGACGATCAGCTGATCGCAGCCGACGCCCCTATAGCGGTCCGCGATGGCGCGCACCTGCTGCGCCGTCAGCGACAGCGGATCGCGGCGCGCATCGAATACGACGAAGTCGTTGCCAAGGCCGTGCATCTTGAGAAACGGGCGAGTCATCGCGCCCGCATGTAAGGATTGCACACGCGCAAGTCCATGCACGTGCCCGTCGCATTGCCTGCGCGGCAGCGTTCGCGGTAGACAGGGCGCAATGAATCGCCGCGTCCTCCTGCTGTCTTCGCTCGTGCTGCTGGCGGCCTGCAAGGCGCCGCCCGCGCCGCCGCCGCCGCCCGGCGAGGACAGCTTCCCGTCCGTCGAGCGGCCCGTCGCCGAGATCGTCAGCGCCCAGTTTTCCGACGAAGAGAGCCGCGAGCAGGCGGGCGAGGCGCGCCGCGTAATGGACCTGATGGGTATCGCGCCCGGCTCGATCGTCGCCGATATCGGTGCAGGGCGGGGCTACTACACCGTGAACCTCTCGCGCCGCGTGGGCGATGCAGGCCGTGTCTATGCCGAGGATATTTTCGAGAACACCGTGAACGACCTGCGCGGCCGCGTGCACGCTGCGGGGTTCAGCAACGTCTCTGTGGTGCTCGGCACGCCCGGCGATCCGAAGCTGCCGTCCCAGAGCCTCGACCGCGCGCTCCTCGTGCACATGTATCACGAGATCGAGAATCCATACGAACTGCTCTGGAATCTGCGCACGAGCCTGAAACCGGGAGCGCTGGTCGGCATCGTCGATGCAGACCGGCCGACACGGAACCACGGCACACCGCCTTGGCTACTGGAATGCGAGGTGCTGGCGATCGGTTTTGAGCGGCAAGCGCTGCACGAGCTGGACGGCAAGTCGTACCTTGCGATCTACGCGGCGACGAAGCCGCGCCCGCGCCCGATCGACATCCAGCCCTGCCGGTCGGCGCCGTAGACGCCCAAGGCATCCACGGCGCCGCTGCGCGGGTTAGAAGTGGAACACGACCGCTGCTGTCGGGCGGATGCTCTGGAACTCGTCGAACGTATCGACAGCAAGGCGCAGGCGAACGCCGCTTTCGCCAGTGATGCCGCCAAGGCCGATGTCCTTCGGCCCGACTTCGACGCCGAAACCATAGAGTTCGTTACGGTCGTCACCGATATCGGTGTTGACCCACTGGTAGCCGGCGCGGCCGAAGATCATGCCGCTTTCGCCGATGCGAAGGCCAAGATGCCCGGTGACGCCGTACTCCCAGTCGATGTCGCCGAAGCCCTTGGCGACATTGCCCTCGGCACCCACGACGAACATGCCGAGCGGCACGTTGACGCCCGCAAAGCCGGTGACGAGACCGCCCTTGGCGCTGCCCTGCGTCTGCAGCAAGCCCTTGTTGCCGCTATCGAAATCGTGCCAGCCGCCGCCGATACCCACATAGGGTTCGATGCCGAAGCCGCGGCTGCCGTCCGGGGCCTCCTGCGCGCTTGCTGCGGCGACAGGAAGGGTGGCAGCGGCGAGCGCTGCGATCAGAATGGCTTTCATGGAATTTGTCCTCTTACGCTTGGGGCTCCATGGGCGGAAAACCCATGGCCCGGGGCTAAACACCTCGCCGGCCTGTTGCCCTGTTGAACCGGCGACGCGGACATAACCGGCGGGTCGGGTGTCGGGTTGCATCGGCGGAGCGGAACCGGCCCGTAGTGTTGCGACGCGGCCACATTGCAGGCCTGCTGCATTGACATCGCGTGTGCGCGGGCCTAGGGGAACCCTGCTTTTTCTTGAAAGCGCGAGTATGAGACGCGTCCACGGATGCACGCCGGTCAGCGAAGATTCGCCCACCGGCGCGTTTTGCGTTGGGGCGTTTCGCATAAGGGATTGTGATGTTCGAAAGCCTTTCAGAGCGTCTTGGTGGTGTCTTCGATCGTCTTCGCGGTCGCGGTGCGCTGACCGAGGCGGACGTGCGCGCAGCAATGCGCGAGGTTCGCGTCGCGCTTCTGGAAGCCGATGTCGCGCTCCCCGTCGCCAAGAGCTTCATCGACAAGGTCACGGAACGCGCTGTCGGCGCCGAGGTCACGCGCTCGGTCACGCCAGGCCAACAGGTCGTCAAGATCGTCCACGACGAGCTTGCGGTGATGCTCGGCGGCGATGCCGAAGGGCTTGAGCTCGATGTCACGCCGCCCGCCATCATCATGATGGTCGGCCTCCAGGGCTCGGGCAAGACGACCACGACCGCGAAGATCGCGAAGCGCCTGAAGGAGAAGGACCGCAAGAAGGTCTTGATGGCCTCGCTCGACGTCAACCGCCCGGCCGCGCAGGAACAGCTCCGCGTGCTCGGCGAGCAGACCGAAGTGACGACGCTGCCGGTGATCGCCGGGCAGCAGCCGGTCGATATCGCGCGCCGCGCGCTGCAGGCGGCGAAGCTGCAGGGCTTTGACGTGCTGATGCTCGATACGGCGGGGCGCCTTCACGTCGATGCTGCGTTGATGGCGGAGATGCAGAGCGTTGCCGCCGTGGCGGTGCCGCAGGAAATCCTGCTCGTGGTCGACTCGCTCACCGGCCAGGATGCCGTGAACGTCGCTGAAAGCTTCTCGAAGCAGGTCGATCTGACCGGCGTGGTGCTGACGCGCATGGACGGCGACGCGCGCGGCGGTGCGGCGCTTTCGATGCGGCACGTCACCGGCAAACCGATCAAGTTCGTCGGTGTCGGTGAGAAGCTCGATGCACTCGATGCGTTCGATCCGCAGCGCGTCGCGGGCCGCATTCTTGGCATGGGCGACGTCGTCAGCCTCGTCGAGAAGGCTGCGGCGACGATCGAGCAGGAAGATGCCGAGCGCATGGCGGCGAAGCTCGCCAAGGGTCAGTTCGATATGAACGACCTGCGCTCGCAGCTTCAGCAGATGCAGAAGATGGGTGGCATGGCGGGTCTCATCGGGATGCTTCCCGGCATGGGCAAGCTCGCCGCGCAGGCCGAGAAAGCGGGCGCTGACGACAGGCTGCTCGGCCGCATGGAGGCGGTGATCCTCTCCATGACGCCGAAGGAACGCGGCAAGCCCGAACTTTTGAACGCGAAGCGCAAGATCCGCATCGCGAACGGCGCGGGGACGACGGTGCAGGAGGTGAACAAGCTCCTGAAGATGCACCAGGAAATGTCCACGGCGATGAAGAAGATCCGGAAGATGGGCGGCATGAAGGGGCTCGCCGGTCTCATGGGGAAAATGGGCGGGGGTCTCCCCGGCCTTGGTGGTCTCGGAGGATTGGGGGGAGGCGGGATGCCGCAGCTGCCGCCCGGCTTCGACAGGTTCAACAAGCGTTAGATTTCAGTTCAAGCAAGGAAACGAAGAAAATGGCTATTTCCATCCGTCTCGCCCGCGGCGGCGCCAAGAAGCGCCCCGTTTACCGCATTGTCGTCGCCGATTCGCGCAACCCGCGCGACGGCAAGTATCTGGAGCGCCTCGGTACCTACAATCCGCTGCTGCCGAAGGATTCAGGCGAACGCGTGAAGCTCGACACCGAGCGCGCCGCGCACTGGCTGAAGGTCGGCGCGCAGCCGTCTGACCGTGTTGCCCGCTTCCTCGATGCCGCCGGCCTCATGAAGCGCACCGCGAAGAACAACCCGAAGAAGGCTGAGCCGGGCGAGAAGGCCAAGGAGCGCGCCGAAGAGCGTGCCGCGAAGGCCGCTGAGGCGGAAGCTGCCGCGAACGCGCCGGCCGAGGAAGAAGCGCCTGCGGAAGTGGCTGCCGAAGCTCCCGCCGAGGAAGCTGTTGCTGAAGCGGCTCCGGAAGCGGTTGCCGAAGAGGCGCCGGCTACCGACGAGACGGCCGCGTAAATCATGTCCGAACGCCGCGTCACGCTTGCCGCCGTCACCGGTGCGCATGGCGTGACCGGCGAAGTGCGGCTGAAGATCTTCGCTGAAGATCTCGGCCGTTATACGCGCTTCAACGACGGCGCGCTGACGCTGAAGTCGCTGCGCATCATTCCCAAGGGTGCGATCGCGCGCTTCGCTGAGGTTGCGGATCGGAACGCTGCCGAGGCGCTGCGGGGTACTGCGCTTACCGTCCCCCGCTCGGAATTGCCGCCGCTCGAGGCGGGCGAATATTATCATTTTGATCTGATCGGTCTTCCCGCCGAAACCGATGAGGGCACCGCTCTCGGCCATGTCGTCGCGGTGGAAAACTTCGGCGCGGGAGACGTGCTGGAGATCGAGCGACCGGGCGGCAAGCGCTTCATGGTGCCGATGAACGCCGATGCCGTGCCGGCCTGGGACGATCAGCGGCTGGTGGTCAACGCGGCTTTCGTCGAATAATCCGAAGCTTCGGTCTTTTCGAAGGGGGAATCATGCGCCGTATTTCAGCTGCCGCACTCGCCGTGATGCTGGCCGTTCCGGTTTCAGGAACCGCGCGCGCCGAGGTGTCTGCCGCCACTGCGATCCCTGCACCGCTCGCCGCCGAAATCGATACGGCCTTCGCGGACTATCGCGAACGTACGCCGGTGCCGGGGCTCGCCTATGCCGTCGTCAAGGACGGCAAGATCGTGCATCAGGGTACGTGGGGCGTGCAGACGATCGGCGGCAAGCGGCCGGTGACGGCGGATACGCATTTCCGCATCGCATCGATGAGCAAGGCGTTCACCGCGCTTGCGATTCTGTCGCTGCGCGATGCGGGCAAGCTCTCGCTCGACGACCTTGCCGAAACGCACGTGCTCGAGATGAAGGGCTGGACCTACCCGACCACGGACGCGCCGCACATCCGGGTGCGCGACCTCCTCCAGCACGTCGCCGGGTTCGTCACCGACGACCCGTGGGGCGACCGCCAGCAGGTGCTGAGCGAGGCCGATTTCACGCGCATGATCGCGGCGGGCGTGCCGTGGAGCCGCACCGGGCAGATGCAGCACGAATATTCGAACTTCGGCTACGCCCTCCTTGGGCGCATCATCAAGAATGTCTCGGGGATTCCTTATCAGGCCTATATCCGGCAGACGATCCTCACGCCGCTCGGCATGACGAATACGGGCTACGAGATCGCCGACGTGCCGAAGGACCGGCTCGCTGTCGGCTATCGCTGGGAAAACGAGCAGTGGGTTGAGGAGCCGTCGATGCGTGATGGCACGTTCGGCGCCATGGGCGGCCTCAACACCACCGTGAACGACTATGCGAAGTGGGTGTCGTTCCTGCTTTCGGCATGGCCGCCGCGCAGCGGGGCGGAGACGGGGCCGGTGCGCCGCGCCACCGTGCGCGAGATGGCACAGGGCCTCAATTTCGTGCGGATCATGCCACGCCCGGGCGCCCCCGCCGACGACAAATGCGTGCACGCGGTCGCCTACGGCATGGGCCTGCGGTCTTCACCGGACTGCGATCTCGGCCTCGCGCTCTTCCATGCCGGCGGCTACCCCGGCTACGGCAGTTTCGTCGTGCTCGCGCCGGAAACGGGGACGGCGGCATTCGGCTTCGCGAGCCGCACCTATCAGGCGCCTTCGGTGCCTGTATGGCAGTCGCTTTGGGCGATGGCGCGTGCGGGCGCGATCCGCCCGGCTGAAACGCCGGTGAGCAACGAGGTGGCAGCGATGTACGAGGCGACGCGTGCCGCCTATGCCGTGGGCACGCTTGCGCCGTTCGATGGGCGGCTGGCCATGAATTTCCCGCTCGACCGCTCCGCCGAAAACTGGGCGCGCGAGTTCGCGCGGCTGAAGACGCTGACGGGCACGTGCACGGCGGTCGAATCGCTCCGTGCGACGGGTGCCTTGTCGGCAACCTTCCGCTGGACGTGCGAGAAGGGCGCGCTCAGCGGGCAAATCCTGCTTGCACCGACGCTGCCGCCGACGCTGCAGGCGCTGCGTTTCGATCTCCCGCAGCCGTGACCTTCGCCGCCATTGTCCTCACGCTCTACCCGGAGATGTTTCCGGGTCCGCTCGGGCACAGCCTTGCGGGGCGAGCGCTGGCGGAAGGCCTTTGGTCGCTGGAAACCCTGCAGATTCGCGATTTTGCAACGGACAAGCACCGCTCCGTTGACGATACGCCCGCGGGCGGCGGCGCGGGCATGGTGATGCGCGCGGACGTCCTTTCGCGCGCGGTGGATGATGTGCTGACGCGCCGCCCGGATGTCCCGCTGCTCGCCATGACGCCGCGCGGCGTGCCGCTGACGCAGCCGCGTGTCAGGGCGCTTGCGGCGGGGCCTGGCGTTTCGATTCTCTGCGGGCGCTTCGAGGGCATCGACGAGCGGCTGTTCGAGGGGCGGCCCATCGAACAGGTTTCGATCGGCGACTATGTGCTTTCGGGCGGAGAAATGGCGGCTTTGACGCTGCTTGATGCTTGCATTCGTCTCGTTCCCGGCGTAATGGGCGCCGCTTCGAGCGGAACCGAGGAAAGCTTCGAAAGCGGCCTCCTCGAATATCCGCAATATACCCGGCCCAATGATTGGGAAGGGCGCACGATCCCCGAAGTGCTGCGATCGGGGGATCATGCGCGGATCGGGGCCTGGCGTCAAAGCCGGGCGGAGACCGATACACGGCTAAGGCGGCCGGACCTATGGGAGCGCCATGGTGGCGCTCGGGTCGGTGAGCCCTCTGGCGCGCGGCGTGAGAACAAGGACGAATGAGATGAACCTCATCCAGCAGCTCGAAGCCGAGCAGATTGAAAAGCTTGCCGCCGGCAAGACCATTCCGGAATTCCGCCCGGGCGACACGCTCCGCATCGGCGTGCGCGTCGTGGAAGGCGAGCGCACACGTGTCCAGAACTTCGAGGGCGTTTGCATCGCCCGCTCGAACAAGGGCGTCAGCTCCAATTTCACCGTTCGCAAGGTGAGCTTCGGCGAGGGCGTCGAGCGCGTCTTCCCGCTCTATTCGCCGAACGTCGATTCGATTGAGGTCGTCCGCCGCGGTGCCGTCCGCCGCGCGAAGCTCTATTACCTGCGTGGCCGCAGCGGCAAGTCGGCGCGCATCGCCGAGCGCCGCGACACGCGCGACAGCGCTCAGTAAAAGCGTTTCCAGCCGTTCGAAAGGGCCGTGCCGGGCGACCGGTGCGGCCCTTGCCGTTTCGGGAATGCATAGCATTCTAATAATATGAGGGGCGCCCCGTTGCGCTCCTGCGCATCATCGCCTAATTCCGCGCGCATGACACAGACTCCGCGCACGCTTTACGAGAAGATATGGGACGCCCACGTCGTTGCCGAACGCGACGACGGCACCGCGCTCATCTTCATCGACCGGCACCTCATCCATGAAGTGACGACGCCGCAGGCCTTCGAAGGCCTGCGCACGGCGGGTCGCCGGCTGCGCCGCCCGGACCTGACGCTTGCCGTGCCAGACCACAATGTGCCGACGAACCATCGTTTCGAGCCGATCACTGATCCGGAAAGCGCGGCACAGCTCGATGCGCTGCTGCGCAATACGAAGGACTTCGGCGTCGAACTCATCGAGATGAACGATGCGCGGCAGGGCATTGTGCA
Source organism: Sphingosinicella sp. (assembly GCA_016793845.1). Taxonomy (GTDB): domain Bacteria; phylum Pseudomonadota; class Alphaproteobacteria; order Sphingomonadales; family Sphingomonadaceae; genus Sphingosinicella; species Sphingosinicella xenopeptidilytica. The sequence continues at coordinate 22,453 of JAEULI010000135.1, read as the reverse complement.
CGTGATCGGACCGGAGCAGGGCTTCACGCTGCCAGGCACGACGGTCGTCTGCGGCGACAGTCACACGGCGACGCACGGCGCCTTTGGTGCGCTCGCTTTCGGGATCGGCACGTCCGAGATCGAGCATGTGTTCGCGACGCAGACGCTGCTGCTGCGCCGCGCGAAGACCATGGAGGTCCGCGTCGAGGGCAGCCTCGGCCACGGCGTGACGCCGAAGGACGTGACGCTCGCGGTCATCGGCCACACGGGCACGGGTGGCGGCACCGGGCATGTCATCGAATATCGGGGGCCGGTGATCGAGGCGATGTCCATCGAAGGCCGCATGACCGTGTGCAACATGGCGATCGAAGGCGGCGCGCGCGCGGGGCTCATCGCGCCCGATGAGAAAACGTTTGCGTACTTCAAGGATCGCCCGCGCAGCCCTAAGGGCGCTGACTGGGAAAAGGCCGTGGCGTATTGGCGCACGCTCGCCACCGATCGCGACGCGCGCTTCGACAAGAGCATCGTGATCGACGGCACCAAGATCGCCCCACTCGTCACCTGGGGTACCAGCCCCGAGGACGTGGTGCCGATCACCGGTGTCGTGCCCGAACCGGCGAGTTTCGCCGATCCCACCAAACAGGACGCGGCGCAGAAGAGCCTCGACTACATGGGCCTGACGCCGGGCACGCGGCTTGAGGATGTTGAGGTGCAGAATATCTTCATCGGCAGCTGCACCAACAGCCGCATCGAAGACCTGCGTGCGGCCGCAGCCGTCGCGAAGGGGCGCCATGTCGCGGGCCACATCAAGCAGGCGCTCGTCGTGCCGGGCTCGGGTCTCGTCAAGCGGCAGGCGGAGGCTGAAGGGCTCGACCGGATCTTCATCGAGGCGGGCTTTGACTGGCGCGAGCCGGGCTGCTCCATGTGTCTCGGTATGAACCCGGACAAGGTGCCGGCGGGCGAGCGCTGCGCCTCCACCTCCAACCGCAACTTCGTCGGGCGGCAGGGGCCCGGCGCACGCACGCACCTGATGTCGCCTGCGATGGCGGCTGCCGCTGCCGTCACCGGTCGCCTCACCGACGTGCGCCAGCTGATGGGAGCCGCCTGATGGATGCCTTCAAGATCCTGACCGGCATCGCCGTGCCGTTTGGCGCGAAGAACGTCGACACCGACGTCATCATCCCGGCGCGCTTCCTGAAGACGATCCAGCGGGCAGGGCTCGGAAAGGGGGCCTTCGCGGTGATCCGCGAGAACCCGGACAACATCTTCGATCAGCCGCGCCACAAGGGCGCGCCCGTGCTCATCGCGGGCGACAATTTCGGCTGCGGTTCCAGCCGCGAGCACGCGCCGTGGGCGCTCACCGACATGGGCTTCCGCATTGTGATCGCGCCGTCGTTTGCCGACATTTTCTCGGGCAACGCCTTCAAGAACGGGATGCTGCTGGTGGCCCTGCCGCAGGAGCAGATCGACCGGCTGATGGAGGTCGCCGAGACCGACGAGATCACTGTCGATCTTGAAAACCAGGTGGTGACGACGCCCTATCAGGACCGCTTCGCGTTCGAGATCGATCCGTTCCGAAAGCACTGCCTGCTGAACGGCCTCGACGAGATCGGCCTGACGCAGGCGATGGACAAGGACATCGCCGCGTTTGAGGCGAAACTCGCCGTCGATCAGCCGTGGATCGCAGGCGCCGCGCAGGTCGCCTGAAACCGCGTAACACCAAAAAAGGATCAAGCCTGATGACAAAATCCCTGCTCCTGCTTCCTGGCGATGGTATCGGCCCGGAGGTGATCGGGGAGGTGAAGCGGCTGCTTGCGGCACTCGCGCTCGACATTGCGGTGGAAGAGGCGTTGTTTGGCGGCGCGGCCATCGATGCGACCGGGCTTCCGATCACGGACGAGACGGTGGCGCGCGCGCTTGCCTCCGACGCGGCGCTGATGGGCGCGGTCGGCGGGCCGAAGTGGGCCGGACAGGCCTATGACAAGCGGCCGGAGGCCGGGCTGCTGCGGTTGCGCTCCGAAATGGGCGTCTATGCGAACCTGCGCCCGGCGCGCTGCTTCGCGGCGCTTGCCGATGCCTCCAGCCTGAAGCGTGAGTTCGTCGAGGGGCTCGACATATTGTTCGTGCGCGAGCTTGTCGGGGGCGTCTATTTCGGCACGCCGCGCGGTATCGAAGATATCGGTGGCGGCGAGCGGCGCGGGGTCAACACGCAGGTCTATACCTCGTCCGAAATCCGCCGCGTGGCGCGGACGGCGTTCGAGCTTGCGCGGACGCGCTCGAACCGGGTCTGCTCGGCGGAGAAGTCGAACGTGATGGAAGCGGGCCTGCTCTGGAAGGAAGAGGTGACCGCGCTGCACAAGGCCGAGTACGCCGACGTGGAGCTCAGCCACATGCTTGCCGACAACATGGCGATGCAGCTCGTGAAAAACCCGAAGCAGTTCGACGTGATCGTTACCGACAATCTCTTTGGCGACATCCTTTCGGACGAAGCCGCAATGCTCACCGGCTCGCTCGGTATGCTCCCCTCCGCCGCGATCGGCGAGGCCGGGAAGCCGGGCCTTTACGAGCCGATCCACGGCTCGGCGCCCGATATCGCCGGGCAGGGCCTTGCGAACCCCTGCGCGGCGATCCTCAGCTTCGCGATGGCGCTGCGGTTCAGCCTTGGCGATGCCGCTGCTGCGGACCGTGTGGAAGCGGCGGTGGACAAGGCGCTGACCGGCGGCGCGCGCACGCGCGATATCGGCGGCACGCTTTCGACGCAGGAAATGGGCACAGCGATCATCGCGGCGCTATAAGGGGCGCATGAAACCCGCTGACGATCTCCCCGAACCGCCGCGCCCCGCGTGGCGCATTGTGTTCGACCGAATCGTCGCGCAGTTCCTCACCGGGCTCCTGTTCCTGCTGCCCTTCATTCTGACGCTGATGATCCTCGACTGGCTGGTGCGGCAGGTCGCGGGGCTGTTCGGCGAGGAGACGCTGCTCGGCTCCGCGCTGACGAGCGGCGGCGCCTTCATCTTCGGGGACGGCACGGTCGGGTTCTGGCTGCTGCTGATTTTCGTCGTCGTCGGGATCTGGGCGATCGGCTTCGCCTTTCAGGAGCGCGCGCGGCGCAGTATCGAGCGGCGGCTTGATGCGATCATCGGGCGCATTCCCGTGCTGCGCGATGTCTACCGCCCGATCTCCAAGCTGATCCGCATGATCGGTACCAAGAGCGAGAGCGATCTCGTGGCGATGCGTGTCGTCGCCTGTCGCTTCGGTGAAGGCGGAACGGATGTGCTGGCGCTGCTGGCCTCGCCCGAGCCGCTGATGGTGGGCGGCGAGCCGCGCATGATGATCTATATCCCCACCGCACCGCTGCCGATGACCGGTGGACTGATCCTCGTGCCGCCCGCATCGGTGATCGAGGTGACGGGCGTCAGCGTCGATGAGCTGTTCAAATACTATATCTCGCTCGGCATGTTGCCGCCCGAGGGGCTACGCGCGAAACCGCCGACCTTGCCCGCCGGCTGACAAATCGGCCTTGCCAGCGCGGACGCGGCGGAGCAGAACGCCGCGCGTCGGTTTCAGGCAGGATGTGCAAGATGGGTTACAGGGTTGCCGTTGTGGGCGCGACCGGGAATGTCGGCCGCGAAATGCTGAACATCCTCGCCGAGCGCGAATTTCCGATCGACGAGATCGCTGCGCTCGCGAGCGCGCGCTCCACGGGCGACATGATCCCCTTCGGCGAAACGGAGCGGGAGCTGAAGGTCCGCAACGTCGAGCATTTCGACTTCACGGGCTGGGACATCGCGCTGTTCGCGGCGGGTTCCGGGCCGACGAAGATCTACGCGCCGAAGGCGGCGGCGGCAGGCTGCGTCGTCATCGACAACTCGTCGCTCTACCGTATGGAGCCGGATGTGCCGCTCATCGTGCCGGAGGTGAACCCGGACGCAATCGACGGCTATAAGAAGCGCAATATCATCGCGAACCCGAACTGCTCGACCGCGCAGATGGTCGTCGCGCTGAAGCCGCTGCACGACCTTGCGACGATCAAGCGTGTCGTCGTTTCCACCTACCAGTCGGTATCGGGCGCGGGCAAGGAAGGCATGGACGAGCTTTTCGAGCAGACCCGTGCGATCTTCGTGGGCGACCCCAAGGAAACCCGCAAGTTCACCAAGCAGATCGCTTTCAACGTCATTCCGCACATCGACGTGTTCCTTGAGGACGGCTCCACCAAGGAAGAGTGGAAGATGGTCGCGGAGACGCACAAGATCCTTGATCCCGATATCGGCGTGACGGCGACCTGCGTGCGCGTGCCGGTGTTCGTCGGCCATTCGGAAGCGATCAATATCGAGTTCGAGAACCCGATTTCGGTGGAAGCCGCGCAGGAAACGCTGCGTACGGCGCCGGGTATCATGCTGATCGACAAGCGCGAGGACGGCGGCTACGTGACGCCGATCGAATGCGTCGGCGAATATGCGACCTACGTGAGCCGTGTCCGCAAGGATCCGACCGTCGCGAATGGCCTCAGCCTCTGGTGCGTGAGCGACAACCTCCGCAAGGGCGCAGCGCTGAATGCTGTTCAAATTGCCGAACTGCTCGGCCGGCGGCACCTCAAGAAGGCGTAAAGCTTCAGCGCCCCGTGCCGGGCGTCGGTTGCGGCCGTTTCAAGAGCAGCACCAGCGGGATCGAGAGCAGCGTCACGATCATCAGCAGGTAGAAATCGTTGATGTAGCCGATCATCGTCGCCTGCCGGGTGATCTCCGCGTCGATCATCGAGTACAGGCCGGCGCCCGCGCCGCCCGCGCCTTCGATCATGCGGAGGTCAAGCGGCGCAAGTGATGTGTCGGTGATGTTGCCCACCATGAGTTCGTGGCTCGTCTGCACGGTGCGTGCGAGCTGCGCGGTGACGATCGAAATGCCGACGGAGGCGCCGAGGTTGCGCATCAGGTAAAGCAGGCTCGCCGCGTCCGTGCGGTAACGCGGCGGCAGCGTTGCGAATGCCGCAAGGTTGATCGACGAGAAGATGAAGCCGAGGCCGAGGCCCTGCAGCAGGCCGCTCCAGATCACGGGATGCCAGTCCATATCGAGCGACCAGTGCGTCATCCACCACAGCGAGGTTGCGGCAAGCGCCATGCCGCCTCCGATCATCACACGTGGATCGACGCGCCCCGCGAGCTGGCCGGCGATCGCCATGCTGATGAGGACGCCGATCCCGCGCGGGGCCAGCATGAGCCCCGTGTCGAGCACGGGATAACCATAGATCGCCTGCAGCATCGGCGGCAGCAGCGCCATCGTTGCCATCATGATCACGCCGATATTGATCATGAAGATGAGGCCGATCAGGAGGTTGCGATTGGTCAGCATCTCGCGCTCGAACATCGGCCGTCGTCCCATCGCCATGTGGACGAGGAACAGCCAGATGCCGACGATCGCGACTCCAAGCTCGATGCGGATTTCCCAGGATTGCAGCCAGTCTTCCTGCTGGCCGCGGTCGAGCATCAGTTGCAGAGCGGCAAGGCCGATGGCGAGCATCGAGAAACCGAACAGGTCGAAAGCGCGGCGACGCACCGGGCGCGAGGGAAGCAGCGCGATCAGGATCGCGAGCGTGGCGACGCCGATCGGCACATTGATGTAAAAAATCCAGCGCCAGTTGTAGTGCTCGGTGAGCCAGCCGCCGAGGATGGGCCCCATGATCGGCCCCACCATGATGCCCATGCCCCACAGCGCCATGGCCTTCGCGTGTTGCTCGCGTGGCGTGATATCGAGCATCACGGTTTGCGACAGCGGCCCCACGAAAGCGGCCGACGCGCCCTGCAGAACGCGGAACAACACCATCTCGGGGAGATTCACTGCGATGCCGCAGAGCATTGAGGTGATGATGAACCCTGCTACGGAGACGATGAACAGTTTGCGCGATCCGAACCGGTCGGAGAGCCAGCCGGTGAGCGGCATCGCGATGGCGGTGGCGAGGATGTAGCTCGTCAGCACCCAAGACACGCTGTCGAAGGTTGCGCCGAGCGAGGCCTGCATGTGGGGGAGCGCGACGTTGGCGATCGTCGAATCGAGCACCTGCATGATCATCGCCATCATGATGCCGATGATGAGAAGCGGTCTGTTGTGAACCGCGACGACCGGCTGGCCGTGCGCGCCTGCGGCGCTGGCGGACATCAGTGTGCGTCGGTGTCGCGCACGTCGACGCTCGCCTCGGCGCTGAGGCCGGCGATCAGCGGGCGGTCGCTTTTCGAATCGATCGCGATGCGCACGGGCACGCGCTGCGTCACCTTTACCCAGTTGCCGTTAGCGTTCTGCGCCGGGAGCAGCGCGAACTCGCTGCCCGTGCCCGCGCCGATGCTTTCGACATGGCCGCTGAGCGCCCTGCCGTAGGCATCGATCGTGACCGTCGCCTTCTGGCCGGGGTGCATCTTGCGAAGCTGCGTTTCCTTGAAGTTCGCCTCGACCCACGAATGGCCGTCGGCAACGAGACTCAGCGTGGGGAGCCCGGCCGGAAGCATCGCGCCGACCTGCAGCCGCTCGGTCTGGCTGATGATGCCGCTGGCGGGCGCGCGGATTTCCGTGCGCGAGAGGTTGAGCATCGCTTCCTCGCGGGCGGCGAGCGCGGCCTCGACCGCCGCGGGCCGGCTGGAGGCCGCGGCGCCGCTGCCGAGCGCAACGCGCGCCTTGCGCGCCTCGGAGGTGGCGGTGTTCATCTGCTCGCGCGCCTTGGCGAGCGCGAGCTGCGCTGCCTGATAGCGGGCGCGGGTGGTGAAGCCGCGGTCGAGGAGCTCGGCCTGCCGATCGAACTCGGCCTTCGCGAAGGCGATCTCGTCGCGTGCGGCGGCGATGTCGACGTCGGCGACCGTCACTTCGGCGCCGAGTTCGTCGATCTCGACGTTCGCCTTGGCGAGTGCGGCTTCCGCCTGTCTGAGCGCGATGCGGAAGGGCTCGGGATCGATGCGGAACAGGAGCTGGCCTTCCTGCACGCGCATGTTTTCGCGCACCGTCACTTCGACGACGCGGCCGCTTACCTCCGGGGCGATCGAAACCTTGTCCTGCCGGACATAAGCGTTGTCCGTCGATTCATGCGCCTGGCCGGCGATGTAGAGCCATGTGCCGCCTACGATCAGCAGCAGCGGTACGGACAGCATCAGCAGCGGGCGCAGCCACGCCGGGAAGCGGCGGCGCGACAGGGCCGTGTCGTCGTTCACTTCGAAGCCGAGGTCAGCCATTGACGGCCTCCTGTTCGACGCGCCGCGAGAGATTTGCGCGCACGCGTTCCAGATAACCCACGAACGCCGCGCGTTCTTCTGTGGTGAAGCCTTCCAGCGTATCCTCGATCATGCGGTCGGAAATCGGCAGCAGTTCCTTGATGATCGCGTGGGATCGGGGGGTGAGGAGCAGTCGCCACGCGCGCCGGTCCTGCGGATCGGCGCGGCGTTCGACGAAGCCGGCGTCCTGAAGCCGGTCGACCATGCGGCCGACGGTGATCGCCTCGACCTCAAGCCGTTCCGCAAGCTCGCCCTGGTTGATGCCTTCGCGGCGCTTCAGGATGGTGAGAACACGCCATTGCGGGCGGGTGATGCCCATGGGGCGCACGCGCGCATCGAATTCGCGCCGCAGCAAACGGGCGCTGTCTGCAAGCAGAAAACCGAGTGATTCGCTCATGAGCGTGTATATAGTAAGCATAGTTACTATGTGCAATGGCAGGGTGGCGCGCGCTGGCAAGCGGTGTAATTTATCGCCCATGCCGACACTTTCCGCCGACGTCTTCTGGTCGTTCCGCTCGCCCTATTCGTATCTCGCGGCGCGGCGCTACCGCGCACTGACGCAGGAATACGATCTTCAGATCAACCTCCGGCCCGTCTATCCGCTCGCGATCCGCCAGCCGGATTTCTTCGAGACGAACCACCCGAACTGGCTCGGTTACACGATGCGCGATTTCGTGCGCGTGGCGCAGTATCTGGAGATACCCGTGGCGCCGCCGCGGCCGGACCCCATCGTGCAGAACATGTTCACGCGTGAGATTGCCGCCGAGCAGCCCTATATCTTTCGCCTGACGCGGCTCGGACAGGCCGCCGCACGGCGCGGCGCAAGCCTGGAGTTCGCGGATGAAGCTTCCCGGCTTATCTGGGGTGGCACGGAGAACTGGCACGAAGGCGATCATCTTGCCGGGGCGGCAGCGCGCGCCGGGCTCGATTTCGCGGAGATCGAGGCTGAAGCCGCAGCCGATGCGGAGGCGCTCGACGCCGAGATCGCCGCGAACCAGCAGGCGCTGGAAAAGGCCGGGCACTGGGGTGTGCCGACGCTGGTGTTCGACGGCGAGCCGTTTTTCGGGCAGGATCGCATCGACATTGCCGTCTGGCGCATGAAGCAGGCGGGATTGGAGGCGCGATGACGAAGGTGACTGGCGGCTGCCAGTGCGGCCGCGTCCGCTACGAGGCGGAGATCGAGAACCATGAGGCCTATCTCTGCCATTGCCGCTACTGCCAGCGCGCGACCGGAGGCGTTTCGATCGCGTTCAAGAACTTGCCCAAGGCGGCGGTGCATTGGAATCGGGAGCCGGACTGGTACGCCTCCTCGCCGATCGCGAAGCGGCCGTTCTGCTCGGCCTGCGGCACCCCGCTCGGCTTCGCGTTCCCGGACAGCGACCATATGGACCTGACCGTAGGTTCGTTCGACGACCCTTCGCCGTTTTTCCCCAAGCACAATTTCGGCATCGAGAGTCGCCACGATGCATGGAGCGACACGTCCGCTCTTCCCGGTCAGCGCTGCGATGAGTACGAGGCGCTGAACAAACGTTGGAAGGAAGCGGGTGTCTCTCCAGACGCGGGATAGGGATTTCGAATCGTTCGATGGCGTCCGCATCGCGTGGACGGAGGCAGGGCCGGAAGATGGGCGCCCGCTGCTGCTGCTGCACGGCCTCTTTTCGAATGCGCACGTCAACTGGCTGAAGTTCGGCACGGCGGCACGCATCGCCGAAGCAGGCCTGCGCCTGATCATGCCGGATTTCCGTGCACACGGGAAAAGTGCGTCGCCCACGGACGCTGCCGCCTATCCGCCGGACGTGCTCGCAAGCGACGTGCTTGCACTCATCGATCATCTTGGGCTCACCGACTATGACCTCGGCGGCTATTCGCTCGGCGGGCGGCAGACGCTCCGCGCGGTGGTCCGCGGGGCGACGCCGCGTCGTATCGCCGTTATCGGCATGGGGCTCGGCGCGGTCGTGAATGTTGCGCCCAGCACGAACTGGTTCATCGATACGGTGCGCAATGCCGATACCCACGCCCGCGGCAGCGAGGCCTATTTCGCGATCCAGTTCATGCGCACCAACAAGGTCGATCCGGAAGCCGCGATCCACCTTCTGAACGCACAGGTCGACTCGGCGCTTGCCGATGTCGAGGCGATCACGCTGCCTGCGCTCGTCCTGTGCGGCGCGGAGGATCACTACAATGCCGAGGCGCACCGGCTGTCCGAGGCACTGCCGAATGCGACGTGGCGCGAAATTCCCGGCACGCACATGTCGAGCGTTACGCGACCCGAACTCGGCTCGTCGCTCGCGGACTTCTTCGCCGCTTGACCCCCGAATGGGCTGTTCTACCCTGATGCCATAACGGTTCAGGGGAGATTTCGACCATGAAAAGCCTGACTTCCGCGCTCGCACTTGCCGCCATGCTGCTCGCGACCGGCGCGTCGCCCGCGCCGACAGCGGCCGAGGCTGACGCCTTCGTCGCAAAGGCGGAAAAGGATCTGGAGGAGCTGGGCATCTTCGCGGCGCGCGCCGCGTGGGTGAACGCGACCTACATCACCGACGACACTGACATTCTCGCCGCGCGAACGGGCGCCGCTTACACGGAAGCTGCCGTGCGCTATGCGTCGGAAGCCGCGAAATATGCGCCGCTGCCGGGCCTCTCTTACGATACGAAGCGCAAGCTCGACATGCTGCGGCAGGGCCTTGTTGCGCCCGCGCCGAATACGCCGGGCGCGGCGGACACGCTATCCACGCTGCTCACCGGGCTGCAATCCACGTACGGCAAGGGCAAGGGCACCTACAAAGGCGAGGCGAAGAGCGGCAACGACCTCGAAGAACTGATGGGCACCGAGCGCGATCCCGAGGTGCTGAAGGAGATGTGGATTTCCTGGCACAAGATCGGCGTGCCGATGCGGAATGATTATACGCAGTTCGTCTCCATCTCGAACGCGGGCTCGAAGGAACTCGGCTACGTCGACACCGGCGCGCAGTGGCGCGCGGGCTACGACATGGACCCGGATGCGTTCGCGAAGCTCACCGACGACACGTGGAAGCAGGTGAAGCCGCTCTACGACCAGCTGCACTGCTACACGCGCACGAAGCTTAACGAGAAATACGGCGATGCCGTGCAGCCGAAGACCGGCCCGATCCGTGCCGATCTGCTCGGCAACATGTGGGCGCAGGAATGGGGCAACATTTACGACATCGTCGCGCCGAAGGGCGCGGGCGATGTCGGCTACGATCTCACCGATCTGCTCGTTGCCAAGGGCAATACGCCCGAGACGATCGTGAAGACCGGCGAGGCGTTCTTCTCCTCCGTCGGCTTCGCGCCGCTGCCGCAGAGCTTCTGGCAGCGCTCGATGATCACGGCGCCGCGCGACCGCGAGGTGGTGTGCCATGCGAGTGCGTGGGACGTCGACAACAAGGACGATATCCGTATCAAGATGTGCACCAAGGTGAACGGCGATGATTTCGTCACCGTCCATCACGAGCTTGGGCACAACTATTACCAGCGCGCCTACAACCAGCAGCCGTACCTCTATATGAACAGCGCCAACGACGGTTTCCATGAAGCAGTCGGCGATTTCATCGCGCTTTCCGTGACGCCGGACTACCTTGTGAAGATCGGTCTGCTCGACCCGAAGGCTGTGCCGAGCGCGGACAAGGACATCGGGCTGCTTTTGAAGCAGGCGATGGACAAGGTGGCGTTCCTGCCCTTCGGGCTCCTTATCGACAAATGGCGCTGGGGCGTGTTCTCGGGACAGATCACACCGAACACCTACAACGCGGCGTGGAACGACCTTCGCCTCCAGTATCAGGGCATCGTGCCGCCGGTGCCGCGCAGCGAGGCGGATTTCGATCCCGGAGCGAAGTATCACATCCCCGGCAACACGCCCTACACGCGCTATTTCCTCGCGCGGCTGCTGCAGTTCCAGTTCCATCAGGCGGCGTGCAAACAGGCGGGCTGGAAGGGGCCGCTGCATCGCTGCTCGATCTATGGCGACAAAAAAGTCGGCGAGAAGCTGAACGCCATGCTGGCAATGGGCGCCTCGAAGCCGTGGCCGGATGCCCTGCAGGCCTTCACGGGTTCGCGGCAGATGGATGGCAAGGCGATGATCGCTTATTTCCAGCCGCTGATGACGTGGCTCGAAAAGCAGAACAAGGGCAAGCAGTGCGGGTGGTGACTACCTGAACGCTGGTTCGTCGAAGGCCCGGAGTTTGCGGCTGTGGAGGCGTGAGCCGGCGGCGCGCAGCAGGTCGCAGGTGGCGATGCCGATGCGGATGTGTTCGCGGATGGCGCGTTCGTAAAAGCGGTTCGCCTGCCCCGGCAGCTTGAGTTCGCCGTGCAGTGGCTTGTCTGAGACACAGAGCAGCGTGCCGTAGGGGACGCGGAAGCGGTATCCCTGCGCGGCGATCGTTGCCGATTCCATGTCGATCGCGACGGCGCGCGACTGCGAGAAGCGCAGCGCCGAGAGCGAGTAGCGCAGTTCCCAGTTGCGGTCGTCGGTGGTGACGACGGTGCCGGTGCGCAGGCGCCTTTTCAGCGCATCGGCGCTCTCGCCGGTCACATCGAGCGCCGCCTGCTGCAGCGCCTGCTGTACCTCGGCGATGGCGGGTATGGGAATCTCCGGCGGCAGCACGTCGTCGAGCACGTGGTCGTCGCGTAGATATGCGTGGGCGAGCACGTAGTCGCCGATCGTCTGCGTGGGGCGAAGGCCACCGCAGTGGCCGATCATCAGCCACGCCTCCGGGCGCAGCACGGCGAGATGGTCGGTGATCGTCTTGGCGTTCGAGGGGCCGACGCCGATGTTGACGAGGCTGATGCCGGTGCCGTCCTCGCTCATCAAATGCCACGCAGGCATCTGGTGGCGCCGCCATGCCGCGTCCGAAGCCATACGCTCGGGGTCGGCGTCGCCCGCGGTCATCACCACGCCGCCAGCGCCCGAGAGCGCGATGTAGCGGCCGCCGGGCGTCAGCTGCTCGCAGGCCCAGCGCACGAACTCGTCGACGTAGCGGTGGTAGTTGGTGAACAGCACGTAGCGCTGCACGTGCTCGGGCGGCGTGCCGGTATAGTGGCGCAGGCGCGCGAGGCTGAAATCGGTGCGCAGCGCGTCGAACAGCGCGAGCGGCCGCGCCGGGCTGAGCGCCGGGTTCCAGAGGCCGTCCGCGACCTCGTCCCCGATAAAGGCAAGTTCGGTTGCCGGGAACCAGCGCGCCAACTCTTCCGCCGTCACTTCGCCGAGATCGACGCCGCCGGCATCGAGCACGTAGGGGAAGGGAATTTCCTGGCGGCCGGGTACGGCCTCGAACGTCACGCCGTAGTCGCGGACGAGAAGATTGATCTGCTCGGCGAGATAGTCGCGGAACAGTGCGGGCCGCGTGATGCTGGTGGCGTAGGTGCCCGGCGCGGTGAGCCGACCCCAGGCGTGAGAGGCGGGCCGCGCCGCGCGCTCGCCGCCATAAGTCAGGCGAAGCTCGGGGTATGCAAAGGCACCCGCCTCGCGCGCTGCCGCGTCGGGGCGGGTGCCGTCTGCGATATAGGCTTGCAGGGCAGTTCGCAGCCGTTCGCGGGACGCCTCGTAGAGGCGATCAAGTTCCGCGACGACGGCTGCGGCGTCCTGCATATTGGCTTAGGCCAGCTGGCCCAGCAGATGCTCGGCGCTGGAGACGCGGAAGGCGCCCGGCTCTTCGATGTTGAGTTCGCTGACGACGCCGTCCTTCACGAGCACCGAGAAGCGCTGGCCGCGCTTGCCCATGCCGAACTTGGAAGCGTCCATGGTGAGGCCGAGCGCTTCCGAGAAGCTGCCGTTGCCGTCGGCGAGCATCGTCACCTTGCTGTCGGCGCCGGCGCTCTTGCCCCACGCGCCCATCACGAAGGCGTCGTTCACGGCGATGCAGGCGATCTCGTCGACGCCCTTCGCCTTCAGCTCTTCGGCATGGTCGACGAAGCCCGGCAGGTGCTTCGCCGAGCAGGTCGGGGTGAAGGCGCCGGGGACCGAGAAGAGCGCGACGGTGCGGCCTGCGAAAAACTCGTCGGTGTGGACGGGCGCGGGGCCGCTGTCCGTCATCGTCATCAGCGTTGCGCTCGGGACCTTGTCGCCTACCGAAATCGTCATGACACTTGCTCCTTGGACGGGGGAATCTGGACGCGCTTCGTAGCCGGTCCCCCGCCGATCGCCAAGCGTCCGTTGGCATAAGCCAGTAGGATTGCCTATAGTTCCGCCATGGACGTCGCGCCCTATCTTTCGGGACAGCTACTGCTGTCGATGCCCGGCATGGCCGATCCGCGATTCGAGCGCGTGGTGATCGCGATGTGCGTTCACGATGCCGAATCGGCGCTGGGGCTGATCGTCAACAAGGTCCGCGACGACATCGATGTGCGCAGCCTGCTCGAACAGCTCGATGTCGATCCCGGCATCGCGCCCGCCGTGCCGGTGTTCGCGGGCGGCCCGGTGGAGCCGGGCCGGGGCTTCGTGCTGCACAGCCCGGAATACGAGGGCCAGTCGACGCTCTCCGTGGGCGGGCGCTGGGCGCTGACCGCAACGCTCGATATCCTGCGCGACATCGCCGCCGGAAAGGGGCCGAAACGCTGGCTCATCGCGCTCGGCTACGCGGGCTGGGGACCGGGCCAGCTCGATGAGGAAATGACGCGCCACGGCTGGTTCGCGGTGCCGGGAACCCCCGAACTGCTGTTCGATGCGCCGATGGAAAGCCGCTGGCCCTCCGCCTTCGCAGGCGTGGGCATCGATGTCGGTCTCCTCAGCGCGAGCGCCGGACACGCATAGGCATTCGCGCTTAATTGTTCGGCAACCGTTCCATTTAAGGCCTGATTTACACCCGAGTCGCACTCTTCGCCTGCCGCCGGGAGAAGAGGGTCCCTCCCAGCGTGTCAGCTGGGGGTCACGTCATGAAAAGAGTTTCGAAAATGCTGGTCAGCAGTGCCACCGCGCTGCTGTCCCTGTCGCTTGCCACGCCGGCGGCCGCGCAGAACTGCTGGAACGGCGCAGCGGTGAAGGCCGCCAAGGTGCGCGACCTGCAGACGCTGCTGATGGTCGGCGCGCTGCAATGCCGTTCCACGCAGTACGATGTGCTCGGCCATTACAATCGCTTCGTGAAGGCGCACCGTACGACGATTTCCGCGCACAACGACGTGCTGAAAACGCACTTCGTCCGCGCCGGCAAAGCGCGCGATTACGACCGCTTCACCACCGCGATGGCAAACGGCCATTCGGCTGGCGCCGCCAATCCGGAATTCTGCAGGGAAACCGCCGCGCTCGCCGAACAGGTCGCCGGACTCGGCCGCACCGAGGTCGAGGCGATTGCCGACCGGATGTTCGTTTCGCCCAAGGGTGTCGGCCGCACCTGCTCCTGAGCCGGGCGCTGCAAGCGTTTCAGTCTCGTCGCGTCGCTTACCGTTTTCCCAGTCCCCCTGACCCGTCGCCGCTGTTTTTCCTCCCCTTTTGCGGCGGTGGCGGGCGGTTTCTTGCGGCTGCGCGGGTTCATGCTCGCGCGGCCGCCTTTCTTTGTGGACATAAAGAGTTCTTTATATTCTCTCTTGCCTTGAGCCGAGCCCTCTCGTAATCCCGCCTCTGATATCCGCGCGGCCGCCCGCGCGCACAGAGACAGGAAAAAAGATCATGGCGCAGGATTATATCGTCCGGGACATCACGCTCGCCGATTGGGGCCGCAAGGAACTTGCCATTGCGGAAACCGAAATGCCGGGCCTGATGTCGCTCCGCGCCGAATATGGTGCGTCGAAGCCCCTGAAAGGCGCGCGCATCACCGGCTCGCTGCACATGACGATTCAGACCGCGGCGCTGATCGAGACGCTGACCGCGCTCGGCGCCGAGGTGCGTTGGGCCTCGTGCAACATCTATTCGACGCAGGACCATGCCGCCGCTGCCATCGCCGCGCAGGGCATCCCCGTGTTCGCCGTGAAGGGCGAAACGCTCGCCGAATACTGGGACTACATCGACCTCACCTTCCAGTGGCCGGGTGAGCCCGCCAACATGATCCTCGACGACGGCGGTGACGCCACGATGTTCATCCTCTGGGGCGCGCGTCTTGAGGCGGGGGAGAGCTTCCCCGCGCCGACCAACGAGGAGGAAGAGGAATTCCAGCGCGTCGTGAAGGCGCGCGCGGCCGCCTCGCCGGGCTTCTTCACGAAGACGCTGAACAGCATTCGCGGCGTCTCCGAGGAGACGACCACCGGCGTCCACCGCCTCTACGAGCTGGCGAAGGCAGGCAAGCTGCCGTTCCCGGCGATCAATGTGAACGACAGCGTCACCAAGTCGAAGTTCGACAACAAGTACGGCTGCAAGGAAAGCCTCGTCGACGGCATCCGCCGCGGCACCGACGTGATGATGGCGGGCAAGGTCGCCGTCGTCGCGGGTTACGGCGATGTCGGCAAGGGCTCGGCCGCCTCGCTGCGGGGCGCGGGCGCCCGCGTCATGGTCACCGAGATCGACCCGATCTGCGCATTGCAGGCGGCGATGGACGGCTTCCAGGTTGTCACCATGGAGACGGCGGCGCCGCTCGCCGACATCTTCGTGACCGCGACCGGCAATAAGGACGTTATCACGCTCGATCACATGCGGGCGATGAAGGACATGGCGATCGTCGGCAACATCGGCCACTTCGACAACGAGATTCAGGTCGGCGCGCTCAAGAACTACAAGTGGACCGAGGTGAAGCCGCAGGTCGACATGATCGAATTCGCGGACGGCAAGCGCATCCTGCTGCTCTCGCAGGGCCGTCTGCTCAACCTCGGCAACGCCACCGGTCATCCGAGCTTCGTGATGTCGGCGAGCTTCTCCAACCAGGTGCTCGCGCAGATCGAACTGTTCACGCGTGGCGGCGACTACAAGAACGAGGTCTATGTGCTGCCGAAGCACCTCGACGAGAAGGTCGCGGCGCTGCACCTCGAAAAGCTCGGCGTGGAACTTACGAAGCTTTCTGGCGAGCAGTCCGCTTACCTCGGCATCGATGCCGCCGGTCCCTTCAAGACCGACCAATACCGCTACTGACGCGTTCAACAGGGATTCAAACCTGCGGCGACTGCGTCTAAGGTCGCCGCCGTGATCCTTCGTCTCGCTCCTCTTGCTGCGCTTCTGATGCTGCCCGCGGCGCCGGCATCGGCTGCCGTGTCGCTGATGCAGCGCGGCTGGCCGGTGACGGCGACCGCGATCATCGGCGCGGCGTGGCTGGCGTTCGCCGTGTGGGCGGTGATCCGCTCCGCGCGCGCGCGCGTGCAGGCGGAAACGGCGAAGGAATGGGGCCTCCGGCTGCGCGGACTCCTGACCACCACGCCCGGCGCCTATCTCGTCGTCGGCGAAGACGGCGCGGCCTCGTGTTCGGATACGCTTCGCTCGTGGCTGGGGCTCGACCGCAAGGTGGCGCGGCTCGACGACCTGCTCGGCAGCGGCGAAAGCGGCCTTTCCCCGGATGACTATTCGGCGCTCGGCGCGGCGATCCAGGCGCTCGCCATTTCAGGCGCGCCGTTCCGCATTTCCGTTTCCGCGGCCGGAGATCGCGTGCTGACAGCGGAGGGCAAGACCGCTCCGCCGCAGCTTGCGGGCGATCGCGGCACTGTCGTGTGGTTCTCGGATTCGAGCGGCGCACACCGCAGGACGGAGGCGCTGGAAGCGGACCGCGACGGTCTTCGCGCCACGCTCGGCGCATCGACGGCGGTGATCGATGCCGCGCCGATCCCGATCTGGCGGCGCGGTGCCGATCAGCGCCTCGTTCAGGTGAACCGCGCCTATGCCGACGCGGTGGAGGCGGAAAGCCCCGCCGCCGCCGTCCGCCTCGGCATCGAGCTCGTCTCCAATCCGCTGTCGGCGACGCCGCAATCGGCTGCGCGCATGGCGCTTGCGACCGGCGTGCCGCAGGTGCGCGAGGAGCCGGCGATCGTCGGCGGCGAGCGCCGCATGATGCGGATCATCGACAAGTCGCTCGAAAACGGCGAGGTCGCAGGCTACGCGATCGACATCAGCGAGCGCGACGAGGCTGTTGGGGGGCTGGAACGCTTCGTCGCCGCGCAGACCGCGACATTCGACCGCCTCTCCGCCGGGGTCGCCCGCTTTGGCGCGGACCGGGCGCTCGTGTTCTGGAACACGGCGTTCGCGGCGCTGTTCCGCCTCGACGCGTCATTCCTCGACGAAGGCCCCGAATTTGACCGGCTGTTCGAGCGGATGCAGGAACAGCATCGTCTGCCCGAGCAGCGTGATTTCCCGAGCTGGCGGCGCGCCCGCCGCGCCTGGTTCACCAGCCAGATGGACAATGCCGAGGAGACATGGGTTCTCCCCGACACGACCGTGCTCCGCGTCATCGCGCAGCCGAGCCCCGACGGCGGTCTGCTGCTGATCTTCGAGGATCGTTCCGAACAGCTTCGCCTCGCGAGTTCGCGGGACACGCTGCTGCGCGTGCAGGAAGCGACGCTCAACAACCTCCACGAAGCCGTTGCCGTGTTCGCCGCCGACGGGCGCGTGCAGCTCTACAACAGCGTGTTCGCCGATCTCTGGAACATCGACGAGGCGCACCTCGCGATGAAGCCGCACGTCGACGAACTCGCCGACCCCGCCGCGCCGCCGCGCGAGGAGCACGCCTATCTCGGCCTGCTGCGCGATCTCATCCAGGCCTCCACCGTAGGGCGGCAGGCGAAGGCGGGCCGCGTGGACTTCACAGGTGCGCGCGTGCTCCAGTATTCGGCGGTGCCGCTGCCGGACGGCAACGCGCTCATCACCTTCCTCGACATCACCGATTCGACGCGCATCGAGAATGCGCTGCGCGAACGCAATGAGGCGCTGGAGGCGGCGGACCGGCAGAAATCGGCGTTCGTCGAGAACATGTCCTATGAACTGCGCACGCCGCTCACCGCGATCAGCGGCTTCGCCGAGATGCTGGCGCAGGGCTATGTCGGTGGGCTCTCGCCGAAGCAGGAAGACTATATCCGTTCGATCCTGATCTCGTCGGACCGGCTGCAGCTTCTCATCAACGACATCCTCGACCTCGCCGTCACCGAAGCGGGCGCGCTCGCGCTCGATATCCGCGCGGTGGCGGTGGGTGAACTCGTTGAAAGCGTGGCGACGATGACGCGCGGGTTCGCCGAGGATCGCGGCCTTGCGTTCGAGACGAACGTTCCGGCCGATATCGGTGCTATCGACGGCGATCCGGTGCGTCTGAAACAGGCGCTGTTCAACCTCGTCAACAATGCGATCCGCTTCACGCCCTCCGGAGGCCGCGTCGTCATCTATGTCGAAAGCCTCTCCGACAGCGTCGTGATCCGTGTCAGCGACAATGGCATCGGGATTCCGGATGACGAGCAGGAGCTGGTGTTCGATCGCTTCCGCAAGGGCTCCAACGCCACGGCGAGCCAGGGCGTCGGGCTCGGCCTGTCGCTGGTGCGCGATGTCATCGACCTGCACGGCGGCCGGGTGGTGCTCGACTCGCGGCTCGGCGAGGGCACGACGGTCAGCCTCCACATTCCGCGCCGCCATGGGGACAAGGCGTGACGGTGTTTGCCGACGAAGCGGCGACGGACATGTTCGGACGCCGCCTTGCGGCGCGCCTTGCACCGGGTGATGTCGTGCTGCTGTCGGGCGATCTCGGCGCGGGGAAAACGGCGCTCGCGCGTGGGATTCTCGCCGGGTTGGGGCACGCGGGCGAGGTGCCGAGCCCGACCTTCACGCTGGTGCAGAGCTACGAGGTGCCGGGTGTGCGCCTCCCCGTGTGGCATGTCGATCTCTATCGGCTCGAAGATCCGGACGAGGTGGAAGAACTCGGGCTCGATGAAATTCTGGCGGACGGCGCGCTCGTCATCGAATGGCCCGAACGCGCGGGCGGACGCTGGCCGGAGGCTCTGCATCTGACACTCATCGATAGCGGTGAAGGCAGCCGCCGCTTGACAGCGCGCGTGCCGCCCGCTTGGGAAGCGCGATGGCCGATCTGAACCTGCCCGAAGGGGCACGCGCTTTCCTGAAGGCGAACGGATGGGGCGGTGCGGAAATCGCGCCGCTCGCCGGAGATGCCTCCTTCCGCCGCTACTTCCGTGTACGCGAGGACGCCCGCCGCGCGGTGCTGATGGACGCGCCGGCGCCTAATGAGAATTGCGCGGCGTTCGTCGCGATCGATATGTATCTCGCGGCGCGGGGCATCAGCGTGCCACGCGTGTTCGCTTCTGCGTCGGAAGAGGGCTTCGCGCTGCTCGAAGACCTCGGGGATTCGATGTTCGTGCGCGCCATCGAAGGCGGTGCTGACGAGGCGGAATTGTACCGCGCGGCGACGGATGTGCTCGCGCATCTCCATGCCGAGCCGATGGCTGACGCGGTCGGCGGCCATGCGGTCGGTCCGTATGCTGAGGAGCGCATGGCGCGTGAGGTCGCGCTAGTGCTGGATTGGCACTGGCCGGAACTGATGGGGGGTGCGGCGGATGATGATCTGCGTGCCGCCTATGCGGCCGCATGGGCAGAGGTTTGGCCGCTCGCCCGCGCGCACGACGACCGGCTCGTCCAACTCGACTACCACTCGCCGAACCTGATGTGGCTGCCGGAGCGTGAAGGCCTCGCCCGCGTCGGCGTGCTCGATTTTCAGGACGCGATGCGGGGCCCCGCCGCCTACGATCTCGTCTCACTGATCCAGGACCCGCGCCGCGATGTGCCGCCCACGCTGGAACCGGAACTCGTCGCGCGCTATCTCGCCGCGCGGCCGGAATTCGACCGCGAGGCGTTCGCTGCGAGCTACGCCGTGCTCGGCGCGCAGCGCGCCGCGCGTATTCTCGGCGTGTTCGTCCGCCTGTGGCGGCGCGACGGCAAGCCCGGCTATCTGAAGCACGTCCCGCGCGTCTGGTCGCTGCTCGACCGGAACCTCGCGCACCCGGCACTTTCGCCCGTCGCGCAGTGGTTCGAGGCGAACCTGCCGCGCTCGGCGCGGCGCGATTTCACGGGGGCGGCATGAAGAAGCACCGCGCGCCGCTGTCGCTCCGTCCCAATCCCGAAGGCCCGCTCCCCGCCGCAGCGATGGTGCTCGCCGCGGGGCTCGGCAAGCGGATGCGGCCGCTCACTGCGACACGGCCGAAGCCGCTCGTGCGCGTGCATGGCAAGACGCTGCTTGATCACGCGCTCGATAACCTGCGCGGTTCGGATGTGCGGCGGGTCGTCGTCAACGTCCACTATCTCGCCGGGCAGGTGGAGGCGCACCTCGCGCGCAATGCCGCCGATCTCGACATCACGGTTTCCGACGAACGCGAGGCGCTGCTGGAAACCGGCGGCGGTGTCGCGAAGGCCTTACCGCTGATCGGCGCCGACCCGTTCTTCGTCGTGAACAGTGACAACATGTGGGTGGATGGCCCGATCGATACGCTGCGGCAGATGGCGCGGCGCTGGGATCCCGCGATGATGGACGCGCTGCTGCTCGTCGTGCCGCTCGCCCGCGCGCACGGTTATGAAGGGCGCGGCGATTTTCACATGACGCCTGAAGGCCTGCTCGCACGCAGACGCGGTGCGCGTGTGGCGCCGTTCGTGTTCTCGGGCGTGCAGCTTCTGAAAGCCTCGCTGTTCGACGACGTGCCGGACGGCGCCTTCTCGCTCAATCTCATTTACGACCGGCTGATCGATAGCGGGCGCCTGTATGGCATCGCGCACACGGGCCAATGGTTCCACGTCGGCACGCCCGAAGCCGTGAAGGAGACGGAGGCGCTGCTCGGCAATGGCTGAGCGGAAGGCCGTCTTCACGATCCCGGCGCACCGCGCCTTCGCCGATGCGCTCGCGGCAGGGATGCTCGGCCGTATCGGCAGGGATGATCTACCGCGCGCGCTGCTGCTGCTCCCCAACCGCCGTGCCGTGCGCGCCGTGACGGAGGCGTTCGTGCGCGCTTCGGGCGGTGCGCTGCTGCTGCCCCGGATGCTCCCCATCGGCGACGTCGGCGAGAACGAGGCGCTCGGCCTTTTCGACGAGGCGATGGCGCTGGAGGCGGAGGTGCAGCCGGCAATCGCGGCGTTCGAGCGGCGGATGCTGCTGATGCCGCTCGTCCACCGCTGGCAGCAATTGAACGGCCGCGCGCGCAGCAGTGTCGAGACGCTGCGCCTTGCGGACGCGCTCGCACGTACGCTTGACCAGCTTCAGCTCGAAGGCATCGACCCCGCGCGGCTCCCCGAGACGATGGCGGAGCTTGGCGCGCATTGGGAGGCGACGCTGAAGTTCGTCGAGGTCGTGGTGAAGGCGTGGCCGCCGCAGCTTGCGGCGCGTGGCCTCATGGACCGCGTGGCGCGGCGGCAGTTGCTGCTCGCCGCCATCGCCCGCCGCTGGCGCGCAGCGCCACCCGCGCGGCCGATCGTGGCGGCGGGCATGGCGAGCGCCGATCCGGCGGTTGCGGACGTGCTCGCGGTCATCGCGGGCCTGCCGCAGGGGGCGGTGGTGCTGCCCGGGCTCGATCTCGATACTGCTGATTGGAGCGAGATCGGGGGCTTCCCGGCGCATCCGCAGTGCGGCCTGTGGCATCTGCTCGAACGGATGAGCATCGCGCGAGAAGAGGTGCGGCTGTGGGATGCGGATAGCGCGCTTGATGGCCCGGAGCCGCGCGCCAAGGCCATCGGCGCGGCGCTCTCGCTCGCGGGCAGCACGGCGCACTGGCCGCCCGCAGGCCCGCTCCCCGGACTCCGCTTTGCAGAGGCGGTGAACCCGGCCGAGGAGGCGGGTGTCATCGCGCTCGCGATGCGGCAACAGCTTGATACGCCGGGGGCCACCGCCGCGCTCGTCACGCCCGATCGCGGCCTCGCCCGCCGCGTCGCCGCGCAGCTTCGGCGCTGGGAGATCGAGGTCGACGATTCGGCGGGCACACCGCTCGCGCGCGCGCCTGCGGGCACGCTGTTGCTAGCCGCGCTGGAGGCGGGTGCGCAGCGTTTCGCGCCAGGCGCGCTGCTCGCGCTTCTGAAGCATCCGCTGGCCGGGCCGGGCGAGGGCAGGGCGCGTCTGAACTGGCTCGATGAGGCACGCCGTCTCGATCTCGCCTTGCGCGGGGTGCGGCCCGCCGCAGGGCTCAAAGGCATCGCTGCGCGCGTCAAATCCTCGCCGCAGGGCACGCTTCCCGATAGCGAACGCACGCAACTCGCAGCGTGGTGGAAGGCGCTTCGTCCCCGGCTCGATGCGCTCGAAGCGCTGATGGCGAAGCCGCGCGCGCTCGGCGATTTCGCGGATGGTCTCGGTGCCTTTGCCGAGGACATTTCCGAAGGCCGCGCGTGGGAAGGTGCC
>JAEULI010000117.1 GCA_016793845.1 Sphingosinicella sp. | reverse complement strand
GGCGCGTCCTGTAAGGCTTTTGCGCCGTTTTGACTAGAAGCCCTTCGCTTTGCCGTCGACGCTGCCGTGGCCGACGTGGATCGGCTCTTCACGGCCGCCTTCGATGCGGAACACCGTGCCTTGCGGCGCATCCTTCGCAAGCGGCACGCAGCCGGGCTCGAACGGAGTACCGCCGACGAGCGCGCCGCGCAGCACGCGGGCGGTGATGCCGTGACTGATGACGAGTGCGGGGCGCGCGGAATCAAGGTCCGCGAGCCAGTTTTGAAGCCGGCGTTCGATATCCGGATACCATTCGCCGTTCGGCGGCTGGCGCAGGAAAATGCGGCGATCCGGACACATGACGGGGCCGGATTCAGCGACGATATCGTGATAGAGGCGGCCTTCCCAGTCACCGACATCGATCTCGAGCAGGCGGTCGTCGGCGCGGATATCGAAGAAATCGCGCTCCAGATGCTCGGCGATGATCGCCGCCGTCTGCATCGTGCGGCCCGAGCGCGAAGCCCAGAGATCGATATCGGGCTTCGGGCCGAGCGACGCGCGCAGCGCGCGGCCCATATCGTCGGCCTGCCGGATACCGTTGCGGGTAAGCGGCGTGTGGCCCATGTGCCCCTGCATCCGGGCAGCGGCGTTGAACACGGTTTCCGCGTGGCGGGCGAGATAGAGCGTTGGTGTCGTCATCAGGGTCATGGCGCCGCGCTTATGCAAAGATTTTTACAGAAAACCTACTCTTTCCTAAGCGAAGCGCGTGCGCTAGCAGGGCCACATTCTTTGCTGCAGCGCGGGAGGTTCCCCTTGGCGAACAAGCTTTACGACGACGCGGTGAGCGCCCTTGAGGGCCTGCTTTTCGACGGTATGACGGTGATGTCGGGCGGCTTCGGCCTCTGCGGCATTCCGGAAAACCTGATCACGGCGCTCCGCGATTCGGGCACGAAGGGCCTGACGTTCATCTCGAACAACGCCGGCGTCGACGATTTCGGGCTCGGCCTGCTGCTGAAGACACACCAGGTCGCCAAGATGATCTCGTCGTACGTGGGCGAGAACAAGGAGTTCGAGCGCCAGTACCTGTCGGGTGAGCTTCAGCTTGAATTCAACCCGCAGGGCACGCTCGCCGAGCGCATCCGCGCGGGCGGTGCGGGCATCCCGGGCTTCTACACCAAGACAGGCGTCGGCACGCTCGTTGCCGAGGGCAAGGAGCACAAGGAGTTCGGCGGCGAGACCTATATCCTCGAAACCGGCCTCGTGGCGGATGTTTCCATCGTGAAGGCGTGGAAGGCGGACCCCTACGGCAACCTCGTGTTCCGCAAGACCGCGCGCAACTTCAACCCGATGATGGCAACCGCGGGCAAGGTGACGGTGGCCGAGGTGGAAGAGCTTGTCGGCCCCGGCGAGATCGACCCCGACCACATCCACACGCCGGGCATTTTCGTGCAGCGGCTGTTCGTCGGCAAGAACTACGAGAAGCGCATCGAACAGCGCACCGTGAGGCAGGCGGCGTGAACCGTATCGCAGCGGTCTGCCTGATGGCAGCGCTGCATGGCTGTGCGGCAACGGGCGTGCCGCGCACGACGCAGCCGCTCGCGTGGACGTTGGGCTCTGCCGAGGCGGGCGCGATCACTACGCAGACGTACCGCGCGCTGGTGCAATCCGTGAAAGCCCGGCTGCCCGTGGCCGCGGGCACGCCTTCCGCGATCCTAACGGCGGATGGAACGCCGCTGCCCTGCACGGCGGAGACGGCGCAGCGCCCTGCCGCCGTGTTCGACGTGGACGAGACGCTGATCTGGAATATCGGCCACGCTTATTATGAAGCGCGCAGCAACGCGCCGTTCGACGAAGACAGCTGGGCCGCGTGGGAACGCGAAGGCGCCGCGCAGACGGTTGCGATCCCCGGCGCGAAGGCCGCGCTCGATGCGCTCCGCGCGATGGGCGTGACGCCGGTGTTCAACACCAACCGCAGCGCTGAAAACGCCAAGCACACCGAAGCCGCGCTGGCGCACACGGGCCTCAGCCCGGCCGTGCACGGCGAGACGCTGTTCCTGAAGGGCGATGTCGACGGCAAATCGGGCAAGGACGGCCGCCGCGCCGAGATCGCGAAGCACTTCTGCGTACTCGCGCTCGTCGGCGACCAGAACGGCGACTTCACCGACGGTATCGACAACGGCCCTTCCGGCAAGCGCCCAATGGCGGAGCGGCGCGACATCGCCGCCGTGCGCCATGGCGCGCACTGGGGCGCAGACTGGTTCGTGCTCCCCAATCCCCTTTACGGCGGCTGGAACAACCCGCCGATGAACCGCGACGAGGTCGTCGCGCCCGACCAACGCTGGACGTATAAAGGAAACGACTGATGGCCTGGAACCGCGACGGCATGGCGGCGCGCGCCGCGAAGGAACTGAAGGACGGCTTCTACGTGAACCTTGGCATCGGCATCCCGACGCTGGTCGCGAACCACGTGGAGCCGGGCATCGACATCACGCTGCAGAGCGAGAACGGTATGCTCGGCATCGGGCCGTTCCCGACCGAGGATGAAGTCGACCCCGATCTCATCAATGCGGGCAAGCAGACGATCACCGAACTGCGCCGCACGAGCTATTTCAGCTCCGCCGACAGCTTCGGCATGATCCGCGGCGGCCACATCGACCTTTCGATCCTCGGCGCGATGGAAGTCGCGGAGAACGGCGATCTCGCCAACTGGATGATCCCGGGCAAGATGGTGAAGGGCATGGGCGGCGCGATGGATCTCGTCGCGGGCGTGAAGCGCATCATCGTGCTGATGGACCACACCAACAAGGCCGGCGAATCGAAGTTCCTGAAGGCCTGCACGCTGCCGCTGACCGGCCAGGGCGTCGTCGACGTCGTGATCTCCGACCTCGGCGTGTTCGAACGCCCGGCCAAGGGCCAGCCCTTCCGCTTGATCGAACTCGCGCCCGACGTGACGCTGGAAGAGGTCGCGGCGAAGACCGAAGCGCACTACGAGGTCGCGCTCTAGGAACCGATCGCCATTCAGCCCTAACACCAGCGGCATTTTGATCCAGGTCGTTGCGATGCAAGGGCTTTCGGCCTAGCAATCGCACATGCGCGCGCGCTGGATCTTTCTCGGGCTTCTGGTGGCGCTCGTCGCTGCTGCCTTCGCTTATCGCACCTTGCGGCCGACGCCGGTGGAAACCGGCGAGGTGACGCGCGGCAAGGCCGTGGAGGTCGTCTATGCGACCGGCTTCGTGGAAGTCGAGGAACCCGTCGAGATCGCCGCGCGTGTCACAGCGCCAGTCGTCGACATCCGCGTGAAGGAAGGCGACCGCGTGACGCGCGGCACGCTGCTCGCCACGCTCGACATCGCCGATCTGAATGCCGAGATCGCCCGGCTGGCCGCAGTGACGCGGGGTGCGGAAGCCGAAGCGCGGCGGACGCTCGTGCTCGTCGAACGCGGCTTCGCCTCGAAGGCCGCGCGCGACAATGTGATCGCGAACCGCGACGCCGCGCGCGCCGCCGAGACGGCTGCGCGCGAGCGGCTGGAAAACTACGCGCTGCGCGCGGGCGTGAACGGCGTCGTGCTGCGCCGCGATGTCGAGCCGGGCGACCTTGCGAGCCCGAGCCGCACACTGTTCGTGATCGGCGACCCGGCGCGCATCAAGATCACAGCTACGGTCGACGAGCGCGACATTCCGCGTGTCCGCGTCGGCCAGCAGGCACTGATGTCGAGCGATGCCTATGCGGGGCGCATCTTCCCGGCGCGTGTGCGCGAGATCACGCCTGGCGGCGACCCCGATCAGCGTTCGTTCCGCGTGCGGCTGGAGCCGCTTTCGAACGATCCGCTGCCCGTGGGGATGACGCTTGAGGTCAACATCGTCACCCGCGAGAAAGAGGGCGCGCTGCTCGTGCCCGATGGCACGGTCGAAGACGGCCACGTCTGGCGCGTCGCGGACGGGCGGGCGAAGCGAACGCCGGTGCAAACGGGCATCGTCGGCACCGACCGGACCGAGGTGACGGAAGGCCTCGCCGCCGGGGACACGGTTCTCGTGAACCCACCGGAGGGGCTGAGCGACGGTACCCGCGTGAGCAGCCAGGCGAGCGCCGCCAAGAAGACCGCCGGGCCACGCTGAGCCGGTGTTCAGCCGCTTTTCCCTGCTGCTCGGGATCGCGCTCCGCCACATCTCAAAGCGCAAGCGGCAGACGCTGGTCGCCATCGCGGGCGTCGGCATCGGCGTCGGCTTCTTCCTCGCCGTTTCGGCGCTGATGATCGGCAGCCAGAACGACTTCGTGGAAACGCTGATCGACGCGGCACCGCACATCATCATTTCCGACGAGATCCGCAGCCCGACGCCGCAGCCCGCCGTGCGCGCCTTCCCGGATGCCGCCGTCGAGGTGCGGCATTACAAGACGCGGAACGAAGTGCGCGGCATCAAGGACTGGCAGGGCCTGATGCGCACGATCGGCGCGCGGTCCGACGCCGTGGCGTCACCTTCGCTTTCGGGCGCGGTGACGCTGCGTGTCGGCGGCCGCGAGGAGGCGCTCGCCATCGTCGGCATCGAGCCGGGCATCGAGGCGCAGGTCTCGGACGTCGAGCAATATCTGAAGGAGGGCCGCCTCCGGAACCTTGAAACCACACAGGGCGGCGTCATCATCGGCGAGGAGATGGCGAGCCGGCTCGGCGTGCGCATGGGTGACATCATGGCCGCGACCTCGGCACGCGGGGTGACGCGAACACTGAAGATCGTCGGCCTGTTTGAACGCGGCCGCGGCCAGTTCGGCGGATCCTCTGGTTATGTGCTGCTGCGCGAGGCGCAATCGCTGACGAGCCAGCCGTTCGTGATCAACCGCATCGGCATCAGGCTGGACGACCCCTACGCGGCCGAAGACATCGCGAAGCGGCTGGAGGCGCGCTACGGTTACAAGGCGGAAAGCTGGCAGGAGCGCTCCGCCGATTTCCTCAGCCTCCTCGTGACGCGCAATGTCATTATGTACACGGTGATCTCGGCGATCCTGCTCGTCGCCTCGTTCGGCATCTACACTGTGGTTTCCACGAGCGTGGCCGACAAGCGCCGCGACATCGCCATCATGCGCTCGATGGGCTTTTCCTCGGGCGATCTGCAGGCCGTATTCGTGATGGAGGGCTTTACGCTCGCGTGCGTCGGCGTGCTCGCGGGTTGGGGGCTTGGCTTCGCGCTGATGCAGGTGCTCGGCAGTATCGAGTTCAACATCCAGGGCTCCACCGAGACGATGCCGCTCGACCGCTCGTTCTTCCAATATGCGATCTCGGCGGGGGCAAGCCTGTTTTCCGCCATCATCGCTGCGTGGCTGCCCGCACGGAAGGCCGCGCAGGTCGATCCGGTCGATATCCTGCGGGGCGCTGTATGACGGGCACGCCGCTGATCCGCGCCGAAGGGCTGACACGCGTGCTCGCAGTCGAACCGCCGGTCACGCTGATCCGGGACGTGTCGTTCGAGATCAATCGGGGCGAGTTCGTCGCGGTGATCGGGCCTTCGGGGTGCGGCAAGTCCTCGCTGCTCTACCTGCTCGGCCTGCTCGACCGGCCAACCGAAGGCCGGCTGCTCTTCGACGGCGAGGATACGACGGGCACCGACGGCAACGCCCGCGCGAACCTGCGGCTTGCACGCTTCGGCTTCGTGTTCCAGTTCCACTTCCTGCTGCCCGAGTTCACCGCGCTTGAAAACGTGACGTTGCCGATGCGGCGGCTGGGGTGGCTCGGCGGTGCTGAAATCGACGCACGGGGCCGTGCGCTGCTCGGCGCGATGGGACTTGAGGGGCAGGAGCACAAGACGCCCGACAAGATGTCCGGCGGCCAGCGGCAGCGCGTTGCCATCGCCCGCGCGCTTGCGAACGACCCCGCACTCCTCCTCGGCGACGAGCCCACCGGCAACCTCGACAGCCTCAATTCGAAGCGCGTCATCGAAATCTTCCACGACCTTGCCGCGAAGGAAGGCCGCACCATCATCTGCGTGACGCACGACCCCGAGGTGGCCGCCTCGGCACACCGGCGCATCCACATGCTCGACGGGCGGATCGAACGCATCGATTGAGGTCGCGGGGGCTTGCATTTGGCCCCGGATTCCCCCTACCGAAGGTTGACGCAGGCGCTATAGTCGCGCGCTCACAATCGGGGGTTTGAAGGGAAACGCATGAAGGCGACGGTCGAGCGGGCGACGCTGCTCAAATGCCTTGGTCACGTCCAGTCGGTGGTGGAGCGTCGCAACACGATCCCGATCCTGTCGAACGTTCTCATCGAGGCTGAAAACAACGGCCTCAAGCTGATGGCGACGGACCTCGACCTGCAGGTCGTCGATTCGATCGCCGCGCAGGTGGAGACATCGGGCGCAACGACGGTTTCGGCGCACACGCTGTTCGACATCGTGCGCAAGCTGCCCGAAGGCAGCCAGGTCGAGATCGCGGTTTCGGGCGACAAGATGTCGATCGCGGCGGGCCGCGCGCGCTTCAATCTCGCGACGCTGCCGCGCGACGATTTCCCGATGATCGCCGAAAGCGACCTGCCGACGAAGTTCCAGCTTCCCGCCGAAACGCTGAAGCAGATCATCGACAAGACGCGCTTCGCGATCTCCACCGAAGAGACGCGCTACTACCTCAACGGCATCTTCATGCATGTCGTCGAGGGCAAGCTCTACGCGGTCGCGACCGACGGCCACCGGCTGGCGCGCGTCGCGCTCGACGCGCCCGCAGGCTCCGACGGGATGCCCGACATCATCGTGCCGCGGAAGTGCGTCGCCGAGGTGCGCAAGCTCCTCGACGAGGTGACGGGCGAGATCGAGGTTTCGCTCTCCTCCACCAAAATCCGCTTCCGCGCGGGCACCGCCGTGCTCACCTCGAAGCTGATCGACGGAACCTTCCCCGACTATTCGCGGGTAATCCCCACGAAGAACGACCGGCTGCTGAAGGTGGACACGAAGTCGCTCGCTGAGGGCGTCGACCGCGTGGCGGCGATCGCCACCGAGAAGACCCGCGCGGTGAAGATGAGCATCGATCGGGACCGCATCGTGCTCTCCGTGACGAGCCCGGAAACCGGCACCGCCGCCGAAGAGGTGCCCGCCGACTACGCGTCCGAAAGCCTCGATGTGGGCTTCAATGCACGTTATCTGCTGGACATCCTCAGCGAGATCGAGACCGACGAGATCGAAATCCATCTCGCCGACGCTGCCGCGCCGACGCTGATCCGCGAGGGCCAATCGTCTCCCGCGCTCTACGTTCTGATGCCAATGCGCGTCTGACGCGCACGCAGCATCAACCCGCGCTCATACCGCCATCCACCGAGACATTGGCGCCGGTGACGTAGCGCGCGTCGTCTGAGAGCAGCCAGCGCACGGTGCGTGCGACGTCTTCCGGCTGCCCGACGCGGCCTGCGGGAATCATGGCATCGAGCGCATGGGCGTCACCGCCCGTGACGCGAAGCAGGTTCGGCGTCTCGGTGGCACCGGGGGAGACTGCGTTGATGCGGATGCCGGTTCGCGCATAATCGAGCGCGGCCGCGCGCGTCATGCCAACGACGGCGTGCTTGGCCGCCACGTAATGCGCTATGCCCGCAACGCCCTTGATACCGAAGATCGAGGCCATGTTCACGATCGCGCCGTGCCCCTGCCGAAGCATCAGCGAAACCTCTGCACGCATACCGTAGAACACCGCTTTCAGATTGAGATCGAACACCCATTCGCATTCGTCGACAGGCGTTTCGTGGAGCGGTTTGAAATCGCCGTGGCCACCGGCGTTGTTCACGGCGAGATCGAGCCGGCCCCACCGTGCGTCGATCTCGTCGACGACGGTATCAATGGCGCCAGGCCGCGTCACGTCGGCGGGGCTGACGACGGCTTCGCCGCCGATTCCGGCACATTCGGCCGCAACTGCCTCCAGCCGCGCGCGATCCCGCCCGACGAGAACCACGGTTGCCCCCTCCGCAGCGAGCATCAGCGACACCGCGCGGCCGATTCCCGAGCCCGCGCCGGTGACGAGTGCGATCCTGTCTGCGAACTGCATGGCCTTCCCTTTCCCGAACCGGCGCAAGCGTAGGCAGGGGAGCGCGTACGCTCCAAACCCGCCTGCCCGCCGTGTCTCGGAATGCGAGAACCGGCGGGCCGGGCGCATTGGCGGAGTCGGGGCGGCGCTGCCATCACCGCAGGCAAGGAAGGGATGCGCGCATGTCCGGCTTCACGATGGAAATACCGACGCTGACCACAGCGGGCGCGAAGCACGTGCTTGCCGCGGCAGAGGCTGCCGCCGCCACGAACGGCCTCAAGGTCAGCATCGCGGTCGTCGATGCCGCCGGCCACCTGCTGGCGTTCACGCGGCGGGACCGTGCGGCGCCGCTCAGCGTGGCGGTCGCGCTCGCCAAGGCGCGGACTGCCGCTGAACTCGGCGCGCCGACCAGCGTGTTCCAGCAGATGGTGGACGGCGGGAAACCGTCGCTGCTGGCCGTGGAAGGCCTCACCGCCGCGAAAGGCGGCGTGCCGATCATGCACGGCGGCAACGCCATCGGCGGGATCGGGGTCAGCGGCGCCTCCGGCGAGGAAGACGAGCAGGTCGCGGAAGCCGGCGCGGCCGCATTCGCCTGAGAAACCGAAGGGCCTAGTTGGAGGGCGGTGCGCCCGCCTTCATCTCTTTCAGAAGGTCAGCCCGGCTGATCGGCGCGGCGGGGAGCTTGAAACGCGCGGGGTCGATGGCGCCGTCCTTCACGCTCACCAGCTCGAACTTGCCGCCCGCCTTGAGCGGCGTGCCGAGCGCGAATGCCTGGCGCATCTCGCCGATCATGGCCGGCGCCGCCTCGCCCAGGAACGGCGCGGCGAGAACCATCGTCGCCTCGATGAACTGCTGCATCGCCTTGCCGGCGGGGGCGAGCGCGGGATCGCGCGTCGCGATCCATTCGACCGCTTCGTCCGGCTTCTGATCGTCGAGGCCCTTAACGCGGTATCGATCGCCGGCGAAACCCGCGACGCTCGCCGTGCCCGCGGCTTCGATGGCGAGCGGTGTCTTGGGCTTCGTATCGGCTTTCGCCGCCGTCTCGAACAGGCCCTTGAAGATCGGCCCGATCGCCTCATCGACCACAGCCGCAAAATCGGCGATCCGCATGACGCGCGCCTCCGGGCGCGTGGTGTCGACGAGATAGAGCTCGCCGTTCAGGATCACCGCCGTCTGCCCCGGCGTTGGGCCGCCGACATGCACGGCGCCGCTGTCCGCGATCTCGAGCGTCAGGTTCTTGCCGTCCTCGCCCTTGTAGACGACGGTCTGGTCGGCAAGCGCGGCGGACGAAAACAGCATGGCGGCGGCAAGCGCGGCGGCACGGATCATGGACGTCTCCCTTTCGCCCAAGACTAGCACGCGATAGACGGGGCCGCCATGCCGACACAGCCCCGCACCATAGACCGGCTGCGCCTGACGGATTTCCGCAGCTACGCGCACGCGGATATCACCGCCGGGGCAGGCGCGGTCGTGCTGACCGGCGACAACGGGGCTGGGAAAACCAACCTTCTCGAAGCCATATCGCTGCTCGCGCCGGGGCGCGGCCTCCGGCGTGCGGGGCTTCCCGAAATGGCGCGCATCGGCGGCAGCGGCGGCTTCGCGGTCGCCGCGACGCTCGGCTGCGGCGCGGACGCACCCGTCGAGATCGGCACGGGCACGCAGGCCGAGGCGCCGGGGCGGCGGCTGGTGCGCGTGAACGGCGCGGGCGCGGCGGCGAACGCGCTTTCCGAATGGCTTTCCGTGCTGTGGCTTACCCCGGCGATGGACCGGCTGTTCCTGGAAAGCGCGGGTGGGCGGCGGCGTTTCCTCGACCGGCTGACGCTGGCGCTCGTTTCGCAGCACGCCGGGCACACGCAGCGCTATGATGCCGCCATGCAATCGCGCAACAAGCTGCTGGGCGGCGAGCGCGCGCCCGATGCGGACTGGCTCGCCTCGCTCGAAAAGCAGATGGCCGAGCATGGTGCGGCGGTGGATGCCGCGCGGCGCATGGCGATCGAGGCGCTTGGGCAAGAGATCGCCGCGTCGGACACGGGGCCGTTCCCGAAAGGCGCGCTATTGCTGGAAGGCGAGGCGTGGGAGGCCGAGGCGCTGGAAGAAGCGCTCGCCGCATCGCGCCGCGCCGATACGGCGGCGGGGCGCACCACGATTGGCCCACATCGCAGCGACCTTGCCGTCACGCACCTCGCCAAGGATCAGCCCGCTGCGCGCGCCTCCACGGGCGAGCAGAAGGCGCTGCTGCTCGGCCTCGTCCTCGCACACGCCCGCGTGGTCGCGGCGCGCACCGGGCGGCGACCCGTGCTGCTGCTCGACGAGGTCGCCGCGCACCTCGATGAAACACGGCGCGCAGCGCTTTTCGCGATGCTGGAAGCGGACGCCATGCAGGTGTGGATGACGGGCACGGACGTGTCACTTTTCCGTGCAATCGGCGCCGACGCTACCTATATAGACGTGTCAAACGGTCGCCTGAGCAGACTTTAAGGAAATCATGAGCAGCAACGCACCTTCCGGTGAATACAGCGCCGATTCGATCAAGGTTCTGAAGGGGCTCGACGCCGTGCGCAAGCGGCCGGGCATGTACATCGGCGACACCGAGGACGGTTCGGGCCTGCATCACATGGTGTTCGAGGTTTCCGACAACGCGATCGACGAGGCGCTCGCGGGCTACTGCGATACGGTGACGATCACGCTCAACGCCGACGGCTCCGTGACGGTGACGGACAACGGGCGCGGCATCCCCACCGATATCCACCCCAGCGAGGGCGTTTCCGCCGCCGAGGTCATCATGACCCAGCTGCACGCAGGCGGAAAGTTCGACCAGAACAGCTACAAGGTTTCAGGCGGCCTCCACGGCGTCGGCGTCTCGGTCGTGAACGCGCTTTCGGACTGGCTGGATCTCCGCATCTTCCGCGACGGCAAGGAGCATTACATGCGCTTCGAGCGCGGCGATGCCGTCGCGCCGCTGAAGGTCGTGGGCGATGCGAACGGCCGCAAGGGCACGCACGTCACGTTCTTCGCTTCCGAGGAAACCTTCAAGGTCATCGAATTCGATTTCGAAAAGCTGGAGCACCGCTACCGCGAGCTGGCATTCCTCAATTCCGGCGTGAAGGTGGTGCTGAGCGACGCCCGCCACACCGAGCCGAAATCGATCGAGATGTTTTACGAAGGTGGTGTCGCGGCCTTCGTGAAGTACCTCGACCGCACCAAGACGCCGCTGATCCCCGAACCGATCCTGATGCAGGGCGAACGCGACGGCATCTCCATCGATGTCGCGCTGGAATGGAACGACAGCTATTACGAACAGGTCCTGCCCTTCACCAACAACATCCCGCAGCGCGACGGCGGCACCCACCTTGCCGCGTTCCGCAGCGCGCTGACGCGCACGCTCAACAACTACGCCGAAAGCTCCGGTATCCTGAAAAAGGAGAAGGTGTCGCCGACGGGCGAGGACATGCGCGAGGGGCTGACCGCCATCGTCTCCGTCAAGGTGCCCGATCCCAAGTTCTCGTCGCAGACCAAGGACAAGCTCGTCTCATCCGAGGTGCGGCAGCCCATTGAATCGCTGATGGGCGAGAAGCTCGCCGAGTGGCTGGAGGAGAACCCCGGCCCGGCGCGCGTCGTCGTCGAGAAGATCGTTTCCGCCGCCGTGGCGCGCGAGGCCGCCCGCAAGGCGCGCGAGGCGAGCCGCAAGAACGTGCTGCAGATTTCCTCGCTGCCCGGCAAGCTCGCCGACTGCCAAGAGAAGGACCCGGCGAAATCCGAGCTGTTCCTCGTCGAGGGCGATTCGGCAGGCGGCTCCGCGAAGCAGGGCCGCGATCGGCATTTCCAGGCGATCCTGCCGCTTCGGGGCAAGATCCTGAACGTCGAGCGCGCGCGCTTCGACCGGATGCTCGCATCGCGCGAGATCGGCACGCTCATCCAGGCATTCGGCACCGGCATCGGTCGCGACGACTTCGATATTTCGAAGCTGCGCTACCACAAGATCGTCATCATGACCGACGCCGACGTGGACGGCGCGCACATCCGCACGCTGCTCCTCACCTTCCTCTATCGGCAGATGCGCGAGCTCATCGAAGCGGGCCATGTCTATATCGCTCAGCCGCCGCTCTACAAAGTCGCTCGCGGCCGCTCGGAAGTGTACCTGAAGGATCAGGCAGCGCTCGACGATTATCTGATCCGCACCGGTCTCGACGGGCTCGTCGCCGAGACGGCGGACGGCCAGCGCACCGGCGAGGACCTGCGCGGCCTCGTCGATCAGGCGCACAAGCTCCGCGCGCTGATGGCCTATGTGCCGGGGCGCTACGACTCCCGCATCGTGGAGGCGCTGGCGATTTCCGGCGGGCTCAATCCCGAGCGCGATGCCGCGGCTGACGTCGCCGCGTGGCTGAACGGCCACGACGACGCCCAGTGGGCGGCCGAGTATGTCGACGGCGGCTACAAGCTCGCCCGCACCTTCCGCGGCGTGACCGATCACTACGCGATCGACCGTGCGTTCATCGTTTCGGCGGAGGCGCGCAAGATCAACCAGCTGCTCGCGGGCGAGGCCGCCGCCTATCGCACGCCGATCCTGCTTGGCGACCGTCCAGTGACGCGCCCCTCGGCGCTTCTGGAGGCGATTTTCGAGATCGGCCGCAAGGGACTGGCCATCCAGCGCTACAAGGGCCTCGGCGAGATGAACGCCGAACAGCTTTGGGAAACGACGCTCGATCCTACCGTGCGAACCATGCTGAAGGTGGAGATCGCGCAGGCCGACCTTGCCGACGACATCTTCACCCGGCTGATGGGCGACGTGGTGGAGCCGCGCCGCGAATTCATTCAGGAGAACGCGCTGAACGTCGCCAATCTGGACGTTTAGGCCGCTCGCTCTCCTTCTTGATCTGCCGCAATGTTGCTTGTGTTGGCGGTGGTATCACCCGTTCGGGTGAATAGCGGGAGACCGGAAGATGAAATCGATTCTCGTTCATATCCATGACGATGCCGGGCAGAATGCCCGCCTTCAGGCCGCGCTCGACGTTGCGCGCTACTACAGCGGGCACCTGACCTGCCTGCAGGCGATGCCGTTCGCGGCCTACGCCGGCGAACCCTTCACGGGCGCGATGATCGCCTACGAGGCCTATGCCGAAACGATGGAAGCGACACGCACGCGCATCGAGGCGCAGCTCCAGAAGGAGGGCGTGCCTTGGGACTGGATCGATTCGCGCGGCAGCGGTTCGGTCGCGGTGATGATGCACAGCCAGCTCACCGACCTCATCGTGCTGAGCCCCACGGGCAAGCTCACCGACCCCGACGCGGCGCTGCCGATCGTCGGCGAGATCGCCACGAAAGTCCGCGCGCCGGTGCTCGCCGTTCGCGACGACCAGAAAAGCTTCGATCCGGCAGGCGCCGCTCTCATCGCCTGGAACGGCTCGCCCGAGGCGGCGCAGGCGGTGCGCAACACGATGGGCCTGCTGACCGCCGCGAAGGCGGTTCACATCGCCTG
Organism: Sphingosinicella sp.; assembly: GCA_016793845.1. GTDB lineage: Bacteria > Pseudomonadota > Alphaproteobacteria > Sphingomonadales > Sphingomonadaceae > Sphingosinicella > Sphingosinicella xenopeptidilytica. The sequence continues at coordinate 5,434 of JAEULI010000117.1, read as the reverse complement.
CATCGAAGAGGATTTCGACACGCATATCCCGGCGCGCGAGGCAGCCTCCTACCTTTCCCGCTACGGGATCAAGGCCGAGGTCCATGCCCGCGCGAAGAGCGGCACGGTGGCGGACACGCTCGGCAGCATCGCCGCCGAGGTACGCGCAGGCTATCTGGTGATGGGCGCCTATGGCCGCTCGCGGTTCGCCGAGTTCATCCTCGGCGGCGTCACCCGCTCGCTGCTGGCGGATGCCTCACTGCCGCTGGTGCTGTCGCACTGACGTCACCCGCTGGTATTTTGCGGATCAGGTAGCGGTAAACGCCGACGGCGTTGATGACGAAGAGCACGGCGTTCTGCGTGGAGAGCGCCGGCTCCGCGTCGAGCAGTCCGGCGATGATCCACGCCGCGCTCGACAACAGGAACAGCACGAAACCCCAGCCGGTGATGCGCCGGCCGAGATCGGCGGCGACCGCGAACGCCGCCACCATGCCGCTGATCGAGGCGGCCCACTTCACGATTTCCAGCACGGCGCGTTTCCTTCCCGGTGCCCCCGAGAGCTTCAAGCCCCATGCGACGTGCAGGTTCCGGCTGTGCCATCACAAAAGCGTGACATTCCGGCAACAGCGGACAGCGATGCACGGCATGGGCGCCTTGCCGCCGTGCGTAATGGTTGCAGGATTGTGCGCTTCGCCCCAACTTAGGTCTTTACGCGAATGGAAGCTGTCGGCAGGTTCCGTTCGTGCGTTCGGCTGCAGTTCCGGTTTTCGCAGTCTGGACGGGGATATTCGGAGACACTCCACGCTGACCCGGGGAGTTGGACCCGTGCCCCGAGGGGCGCGGGTCCTTTTTCAAGCGGCGGCCTTCGCTTCGGCTTCGCCCGAGGCGACCGCCAGCAGCTTGCGCGTGATGCCTTTCAGGCGCTGCGCGTTCTCGATCTTGTCGCCGGTGAGATCGGTCACGTAGAAAACGTCGACCGCGCGCTCGCCATAGGTTGCGATGTGCGCAGAGCTGATCGAAAGCCGCGCATCGAACAATGTGCGGGTAAGCCCGTAGAGCAGCGCAGGCCGATCGAGCGCGTGCACCTCGATCACGGTGTAGCGGTTCGATGCCTTGTTGTCGGCGAGCACGTTCGGCTCCACCTTGAACACGTCGGCGCGGTGCCGCGTCAGCGGCCGTGCCGCCAGCCGCTCGGCGAGCTTCACCTGCCCTGACGCGGCTTCGATGATCGTCGTCTTCAGCCGGTCGAGCGCGTGCGCCTCCTCAAGCGCGCGGCCCGTGGGCGTCTGCACGACGAGGTTGTCGATCGCCATGCCGTCGCGCGTCGTATGAATGCGCGCATCGACGATATTCGCACCGCACAGCGTGATGCCCCCCGCGATCCGGTAGAAGAGGCCTGGATGATCGGGCGCAAAGACCGAGACCTGTGTGGCGCCGAGCGCGTCGTCGCAGGTCATCGAAACGGAAATCTCGTCCTTCGCTTCCGCGATCTGCCGCGCGTTCGCGAGCAGCGAGCCGGCGGGCTCGGCGACCCAGTAGCTGTCGAAAAACCGCTTCGCATGGGCGTTGAAGACCCGGTCGCTCCAGCCGAGTGCCGTTTTCAGCTCCTCCTTCTTCGCGGCGATGCGCTCGGCGCGCCCGCGCTGCTGGTGGCCGAGGCGCAACATCTCCTCGGCGGCGACATAAAGGTCGCGCAGAAGCTGTGCCTTCCATTCCGTCCAGCGGCCGGGGCCGACCGCGCGGATATCGACCACGGTGAGGATCATCAGCAGCCGCAGCCGCTCCACGTCCTGCACGATCGCGACGAAATCCTGGATCGTCTTGAAATCCGAAAGGTCGCGGCGCGTCGCCGTTTCCGACATCAGCAGATGATAGCGCACCAGCCATGAGACGGTTTCGGTCTCGGCGGGCGTGAGACCGAGGCGCGGGCAGAGCGCGAGCGCCACATCGGCGCCGAGCATACTGTGATCGCCGCCGCGCCCCTTGGCGATATCGTGCAGCAGCACCGCTGTGTAGATCACCCGGCGCGAGGCGATCTGGTGGATGAGGACGGCGCTGATCGGATGCTCCGCCGTCAGCTCGCCGTTCTCGATGCGTGCGAGGAGGCCGATGGCGCGGATCGTGTGCTCATCCACCGTATAATGGTGGTACATGTCGTACTGCATCCGCGCGACGACGCGGCCGAAATCGGGAACGAAGCGGCCGAACACGCCCGCCTCGTTCATCCAGCGCAGCACCGTATCGGGCGCGCGGCGGCTGGTGAGCACATCCATGAACAGCGCGTTCGCGCGCGGATCGCGGCGCACGCGTGCATCGATCAGCTTCGCGTCGCGGCCCGCCTGCCGCATCGCCTGCGGATGGATTTCAAGCGCGTGCTTTTCGGCGAGCGCGAACATCTCGATGAGCCGCACCGGGTCCTTCGCGAAGAAATCGTCGGTCGGCACGCCGAGACGGTCGCGCTGCACGGTAAAGCCGTTCAGCTTTCTGGGCGCCCGCCGCATACTCGGCAGACGGATCCGGCTCTCCGCGTATGTCTCTTCAAGGTGCGAGAGGAACAGCCCAGTGAGATCGCCAACCTGCCGCGCGATCAGGAAATAGTGGCGCATGAAGCGCTCGACCGCCGACATGCCGGCGCGGTCCTGATAGTGCAGCCGCTCGGCAAGCTCGCGCTGCATGTCGAAGGTCAGCCGCTCCTCGGCGCGCTTCGCGATGTCGTGCAGGTTGATGCGGACGGCCCACAGGAAGTTCTCGGCCTTGTTGAACTGGCGATACTCCCGCGGCGTCAGCAGCCCCTTGTCGACGAGCTCCGCGGCGCGCTCGACGCGCAGCACGTATTTGCCGATCCAGAACAAGGTGTGGAGATCGCGAAGCCCGCCCTTGCCCTCCTTGATATTGGGCTCGACGACGTAGCGACTGTCGCCCATGCGCGTGTGCCGCGCCTCGCGCTCGGCGAGCTTCGCCTGCGTGAAATCGCGCTCGGTGCCGGAGACGACATCCTTGAGGAACCGTGCGTTCGACTCGTCATAGAGTGCCTCGTCACCCCACACGTAGCGCGCCTCCAGCATCGCGGTGCGGATCGTCACGTCCTCGCGCGACAGGCGCACGACATCGGCGATGGAGCGCGTCGCGTGGCCGACCTTCAGCCCGAGGTCCCACAGCGTGTAGAGCATCGTTTCGACGACCTGCTCGATCCAGCCAGTGGATTTCTGCGCGGTGAGGAACAGGATGTCGACGTCCGAGAACGGCGCCATCTCGGCGCGGCCGTAGCCGCCGACGGCGCACACGGCGATACGTTCGGCGGCACTCGGGTTGCTCGCAGGATACAGGCGCTGCGTCGCGAAATCGAAGACGAGCCGGACAAGCTGGTCGGTAAGGAACGCATGGCCGTTCGCAAGCTCCAGCCCCTTGTAGGGCGCCGCTTCCAGCCGCCGTTTGAGTTCGGCACGCCCGCCCGCGAGCGCGACGCGCAGCACGCCGACGGCAGCGGCGCGGTCGGCCGGAATCGAAGCCAGAACTTCGGCAACTTCGCGGCGGTCGATGATCGCGCGGCGGTCTGTGACACGGTGGAAGCGGTCGGTCATGCTCATGATATCGCCCCTCCGCCGCCATCTGCCAAGCGCTTGAGGTCGTAGAGCGCATCGAGCGCCTCTCGCGGGCTCATCTCGTCCGGTCGCAGCACGGTGAGCGCATCCCGAAGCGCGTCGCGGGCCGGGGCGGCCGGCGCGGCGGCGCTGAACAGCGGCAAGTCGCCGAGACCCGCCGCGATACCGCCCGTCTTCGCCTTGCCCTGCTCCAGCCGTGCGAGCACCTCGGAAGCGCGGTGCGTGACAAGCTCCGGAAGCCCCGCGAGACGCGCGACTGCAAGGCCGTAGCTGCGATCGGCCGCGCCGGCGATCACCTCGTGCAGGAACACGAGTTCGCCCTTCCATTCGCGCACCTTCACCGTCGCGAGATGCACGGCGGAGAGGCGCTCGGCGAGTACGGTCAGCTCGTGATAGTGCGTTGCGAACAGGCAGCGGCTGGCGAGGCTGTCGTGCACCGCCTCCACCACCGCCCAAGCAATGGCAAGCCCGTCGTAGGTGGAGGTGCCGCGCCCGACCTCGTCGAGGATGACGAGCGAGCGCGCCGTCGCCTGCCGCAGGATCGCCGCCGTCTCCACCATTTCGACCATGAAGGTCGAGCGCCCCTCGGCGAGATTGTCCGATGCGCCGACGCGGCTGAACAACCGATCGACGACGCCGATATGTGCCGACGCGGCGGGCACGAAGCTGCCCGTCTGTGCGAGCACGGCGAGGAGCGCGTTCTGGCGCAGAAAGGTCGATTTACCGGCCATGTTGGGGCCAGTGAGCAGCCACAGGCGGCATTCCGGCCCAAGATCGCAATCGTTCGCGACGAACGCCTCGCGCTTCGTGCCGAGCGCCGCCTCGACGACCGGATGGCGGCCGCCGCGAATATCGAAGGCGGTGCTCGCGTCGACCTCCGGCCGTACCCAGCCGCCGCGTGCGGCAAGCTCGGCAAGCGCTGCGGCGACATCGATGCGGGCGAGCGCGGCTGCCGTTTCGCCGGCGGCTTCCGCTTCGGCGAGTACAGTGTCGCGAAGCGCTGCGAAATGCGCGGTTTCCAGAGCCAGCGCCTTCGTAGACGCCTCGGCGATGCGCGCGGCGAGATCGGCGAGATCGACGCTGTTGAAACGCACGACGCCCGCCAGCGTCTGCCGATGCGTGAAGCCGCTGTCCGCCGCCATCAGTGGGTCCGCATAGCGCGCCGAGACCTCGACATGATAGCCGAGCACGTTGTTGTGGCGGATCTTGAGCGCGGCGATCCCGGTCGCATCGCGGTAGCGCGCCTCCAGCGCGGCGATGTGGCGGCGCCCGTCCTGCGCGAGCCCGCGCAGTTCGTCGAGCGCCGGGTCGAAGCCTTCCGCGACGAAGCCGCCGTCGGATACGGAAAAGCCCGGCTCGGGTACGAGCGCGGCGGCAAGGCCTTCGACGAGCGCGCCGTGCGGCCCGATACGGTCGAGACAGTCCGCAAGCATCGCCGGCACGCCGAGCTGGCTTTCGGAAAGCAATCGCTTCAGATCGAGCGCACCCGACAGCGCATCGCGCAGCAGGCCGAGATCGCGCGGACTGCCGCGCCCCGCCGAGAGCCGGCCGAGCGCGCGTTCGATATCGGCAATGCGCTTCAGCGCGGCGCGGACACGTTCACGTATGGTCGGCGCACCGACGAACCAGCCGACGAGATCGAGACGCCGGGCAATGGTTTCGGGATCGGTGAGCGGCGCGGCGAGATCGGCGCCGAGACGGCGTGCGCCCGCGCCGGTGACGGTGAGGTCGATGCAATCAAGGAGCGAGCCCTTGCGGCTGCCCGCCATGGTTTCGGCAAGTTCGAGGCTGGCGCGCGTCGCCGCATCGATCAGCATGGCGCTTTCGGGAAGGTGCCGGGCGGGCGGGCGCAG
>JAEULI010000096.1 GCA_016793845.1 Sphingosinicella sp. | reverse complement strand
CCATACGCCTGATACGATCCGAAAACGGGAGGCACCGATGTCCAGCCGCACCAAATTCTACCTCAACAAGCGCGAAAAGAAGTGGCTGGGCGTCTGCGCCGGGCTTGCGGACTTCACGGGTATCGATGTGCTCTGGTGGCGCGTGGGCGCCGTTGTCGGCACCATCCTCGGCGCTGGCATCCTGCCCGTCGCCTATCTGGTGATCGGTTTCATGGCGTCGGACAAGCCGTCGGAATTCTACGGCGAAAGCATCACCGATCAAAAGTTCTGGCAGAAGGTGCGGGTCGCGCCGAGCCGCTCGATCCGCGACGTTCACGCCAGCTTCCGCGACATCGACCGCCGCCTCGCGCATGTCGAGCGGCACTACACATCGCAGAACACCCGGCTCGCCGACGAGATCGACAGCCTGCGCTAAGCCGCAGCGAAGGGAGGCATCGCCATGGATTGGGGTTCACCGTTCTTCGTGCTCGCCATCATCGCCATCAGCACGGGCGGCTGGCTCATCAGCACCTGGATCCGCGCCCGCCACGGCTATCCGATCGAAAACGAGTTCTGGGGCACGACCGACAAGAGCGCGGGTGAGAGCCTCGCCCCAAGCCGTAAGACCGAACTGCTGGCGAACGAGAATGCAGAAATGAAGGGCCAGATCGCCCGGCTCGAAGAGCGCATCACGGTTCTGGAGCGCATCGCAACGGACAGGTCGCGCAGGCTCTCCGACGAGATCGAAAGCCTTCGCTAGCACGGCCAAGACAGGGATGGCCAAAACAGGGGAGCGTGAACCATGCCTGCCGAAGTCGGATTTCTGATCGGTCTCCTCGCTGGAGCCGCCGGCATGTGGCTGGTGCTTTACAGCCGACCCGCGGCAGCAAGCGAGCCCGCAGAAGCCGCCACGGAGACGCCGGTGTTCAGCTTCGAACGGGAACTGGAAACACGCCGCCTCGCCGCCGAGAATGCCGCGCTGATCACCCAGATGGAGGATGTGCGCGAACGACTGGCTACACTGGAACGCCTGGCGATCGACCGCTCCACGCGGCTCGCCGATGAAATAGAGGCCCTGCGGGCCTGAACAAAAGGGACAGGATCATGGACATCTTCATCTACCCCTATCTCCCCTGGATCGTCGGCGGCGGCTTCGCGCTCGGCGCGCTGGGCATCGCGGGCTGGGTGTTCACGACCTTCATGCGCATCAAGCACGGCTATCCGCTGGAAAACGCCTGGGGCATGGCGGTGCATCCCAAGGTTTCAACCGAAGCCCAGGAGCGCATCACGCTGCTGACCAATGAAAACGTGCAGCTTCGCGCCGAGCTCGGCAGCGTCAAGGATCGGCTCGCCACGATCGAGCGCATCGTCACCGACGGATCCTTCAGGCTGGAAAACGAGATCGAACAGCTTCGCGGCAAGAAGAACTGAGCCCGCGCCAAGCCAACAGGGAAAGACCAAGCGATGCACGTGTTCGAAATGGTGGTTCTGATCGTTGCCATCTCGGTCTTCGGCAAGATCGTGCTTCAATACATGAAGCAGAGGGGCCGCGGACGGCCCGATGCCGAGCTGGAAAACGACCGCCTGCGCGGCGAGATCGGCAACCTCAAGGACCGCATCGCAACGCTGGAACGGCTGGCGACCGACAGGAGCCGGCTGCTGGCTGACGAAATCGACGCGCTCGGGCGCGATCGGTAGGAAGGAGTGATGGACATGCCCGGATTTGAAAGTCTGATCGTCATCACCGCCGGGGCCATATTGGGGCTCGGTATGCTCGCCAGCATCGCCGCCTGGTGCTGGAATGGCTGGCTCGAACTGAAGCGCGCGGAACTCGGAAACGGCCGCGCCGCCGCAGGCCCGCCCGTCTCCGGCCGGATCGACGTCGCTGATCTCAAGGAACGCGTGCGCAAACTGGAAGCGATCGCCGCCGGCGTCGATTACTGACGCCGGCGACGCGCGCCGATCTTCAGTCGAACAGTTCCTCGAGGAAGGATTTCCGCTTTTTCCCATAGCCGTAGCCGTAGGACTTGTTGTCGCGCGCATAGCGATCGTCGCCCTGCCGGGGCACAGAAATGCGCGGCGCCTCGGACGGTGCGGCCTCCCGGGTGCTTCTCTCCAGAATCTTGTCCAGCTCTCCCCGGTCGAGCCAAACGCCCCGGCACTGCGGGCAATAATCGATCTCTACGCCCTGACGCTCGCTCATCACGAGCGGCACCTTGCACACGGGGCACGGCATTCCGGCGGCGGGGTTCGTCATCTGTGGGTCTTTCCTCCAGTGTGAATGCCAATCACATCGACCGGCATCGAGATGGCTCGATGCGGTCCGACATCGCAGATCGCCAGAAATGACGACCGCCAGAGGGGCCCGGCCCGCGCCTTCCAGATGAGCGCACGCCACCGCGCTTTCAAGACCCGCCAATCCCTTCGGCTTGACGCGGCGGTGCGGCTCGCCCAAGTCTTCGCCCGCAATGACACTGCCCGCCTTCGACACCATCCGCGACGATTTCGAGATCCTCGACGAGCCCGACGAGCGCTATCGGCTGCTCATCGACCTCGGCAAGGCGCTGGAGCCGATGCCGGACGCGCTGAAGACAGACGCCACCAAGGTACGCGGCTGCTCGGCGAGCGTGTGGGTGTATCCGACCACGGCCGAGAAGGGCCGGCTCCATTTCCTCGCCGACAGCGACGCCGCGATCACCAAGGGCATCGTCGCGCTGATCCTGACGCTGGTGCAGGACCGCACGGCGGACGAGGTGCTGGCGATGGACATCGCCGCCGAACTCGCGCCGTTCGCGCTTGCGAAGCACCTCTCCTCGAACCGCACGCAGGGCATTCCCAACATGATCGCGCTCATCCGCGAAACCGCCGCGCGGCTCGCCGCATGACGCCGATCCTGAAGCCCGTCGTCGACAACTTCCTGCGTTTCCTGCCGCACGTGAAGGCGCTCGGCATCGGTTTTCACGGCATCGGCGACAACTGGGCGGAACTCGCTTTGCCCTACGCCGAACATCTCGTCGCCTATCCGGGCGATGACGGCACGCCCGGGATCATCGCCTCGGGCGCGATCTTCTCGCTGATGGATACGGTCGGCGGCATGTCGGTGATCGCGCAATCGAAGCGCCTGGTGCCTCAGGCGACGCTCGACCTCCGGATCGACTATCTGCGCCCGGCGGAACCCGGAAAGACCGTGATCGGACGCGCCGAAGTGACGAAGCTGACGCGCGCTGTCGCCTTCGTGAAAGGGATCGCGCACGATGGCGACGCAAACGACCCCGTGGCGCTGATGACGGCGAGCTACATGTTCACGGCGGGCGCGAAGTCATGAACTTCGACACGCTGGTCCGCGAGCTTCTGGGCGCCCCCGACGAAGGGCCGCTGTCCTCGCTGCCCTACGCCCGCACGCTCGGCCTCAGCTACCGGCGCGATGCGGACGGGATCACGATCATCATGCCCTTCTCGAAGGATCTGATCGGCGCACCGAACCGACTGCACGGCGGCACCGTCGCCGGCCTGCTCGAAATCGCCTCGATCGCGCAGCTCGTCCATGTCCTCGGCCGCGAAGAGACCGCACCGGGCGTGAAGCCCATCAACGTGACGGTCGATTATCTCCGCGCCGCCGCCTGCGAGACCACATATGCCGCCGCGATCGTCACCCGCATGGGCCGCCGCATCGCCAACGTGCGCGCCGAGGCATGGCAAGGAGACCGGAGCGCGCCGGTCGCCGCCGCACACATGAACGTGATGCTGGTGCGCGAATAGCGCTCAGTCGCCCTTCCAGCTCTTCCCCTCTTCGGCGCGCCGCAGCACTTCATACGCGGCCTGCACGGCATGGAACTGCCGCGCAGCCTCCTTGTCGCCTTGGTTGCGATCGGGGTGATGCAGCTTCGCGAGCCTGCGGTAGGCGCGCTTCACCGCCTCGAAATCGGCATCGTCCTCAAGCTCCAGCGCGCGAAGGGCATCGAGTTCGCCGCGTGTGCGGCTGCCGTCGCCCGGGCCGGTCCACTGCCAGTGGCGCGCCTGCTCGAATGCCGTGTCGCCGCGCTCGGCCTGTTCGCGCGCGGCGGCCTCCTCCTTGGTCAGCCCCTCGAAGTAGTTCCAGCCCTTGTTGTATTCAGCAGCGTGCGTCTCGCAGAACCACCAGCGCTCCGGACTGTTCGGCGACTTCGGCGCAGGCCGGTCGCCGGGAGCTGTGCAGCCGTGCCGGTCGCACAGGCGCACGTTCACCGCCTCGCGGGCGCTGCCGTAGCTGCGCCAGCGGGGGAACCCCCAGTCGTCCTTGCGAGTCTGCCGTGCCACTAGCGCCCGCCGAGCTTGCCCGCCATGCCGATGATGTCGTCGAGCGGATTGCCGTCACCGTCGAGATCAAGCATCGACGCAAGACCGCCGAGCCCGCCCTGCGATGCAGCCTTGCCGCCGCCCGTGAGGCCGCCGAGCACCTGCCCGAGCATCCCGCCCAGACCGCCGCCGCCCGCGTTCGCACCCGACTTGCCGCCCTGCTGCGCCATGTAACCGGCGACGGCCATCGCCAGCAGCGGCAGCATCTTCTTGAGGAGGCCGGAATCGAGACCCGTCGAATTCGCGGCCTGCCCGGCCACCGTGCGGCTCACGTCCTTAGACCCGAAGATCTGGCCGAGCACGTCGTTGCCCTGATCGGCGGGCGTCGCACCCGGCGCGAGCACGGCATCGAGCAACCCGCCGCCGCCAAGCCCGCCGAGCACCCCGGCCAGCCCCTCAAGACCGCCGCCTCCGCCGCCTGCCTGCTTCTTGAAACCGCCGAGGATCGCCGGAAGCAGCGCGCCAGCACCGCTCACCGCGGTCTTCTCATCGACGCCGAGCTGCTGCGCGATCGAGGACAGCGCACCCGTCTGCTGAAGCACCGATACCAAATCCGCCATGTCCGCCTCCTGTACGAGCCCCCCGAATCCGCCCCGAATCCGCAGAGTACGCGGCACGATCCGCAAGCGCCAGTGACAGGCTTGCGACACATCTCGCCGAAAACGAAAACGCGCCGGCCGCGAAGGACCGGCGCGCGTTCAGGTCTGCTCCGGCGTCAGGCCGCCTTGGGGGCCGCCTGCCGAACGCCTTCGTCCACGTGATCGGAGAACTGGGCGAAATTGTCGATGAACAGCCCGACCAGCTTGCGGGCCTGCGCATCGTACGCGGCCTTGTCCGCCCACGTTTCACGCGGGTTCAGGATCGCGCTGTCGACGCCCGGCACCGCCGTGGGCACCTCGAAGCCGAAGAACGGATCGGTGACGAAGTTCGCGCCCTTGAGGCTGCCATCGAGCGCAGCGTTCAAAAGCGCGCGCGTCGCCTTGATCGGCATCCGGTGGCCGGTGCCGTAGGCGCCGCCCGTCCAGCCCGTGTTGACCAGCCAGCAATCGACGCCACCCTTGGCGATACGCTCCTTGAGGAGGTTGCCGTAAACGCTCGGGTGGCGCGGCATGAACGGTGCGCCGAAACAGGTGGAGAAGGTCGCGCTCGGCTCGGTGACGCCGATCTCGGTACCGGCGACGCGTGCCGTGTAGCCCGAGAGGAAGTGGTACATCGCCTGCTCGGGCGTGAGCTTCGCGATCGGCGGCAGCACGCCGTAAGCGTCCGCAGTGAGGAAGATGATGTTCTTCGGCACGGGGCCGAGGTTCTTCTCCGACGCATTCGGGATGAAGTCGATCGGGTAGGAGCCACGGCTGTTTTCGGCGAGGCTGTTGTCGTCGAGGTTGATCTTGCGCGTGGTGGGGTCAATCACGACGTTCTCGAGCACCGTGCCGAAGCGGCGCGTCGTCGCGTAGATCTCCGGCTCGGCCTCGGCCGAGAGGTTGATCACCTTGGCGTAGCAGCCGCCTTCGAAATTGAAGACCGCCGTGTCCGACCAGCCGTGCTCGTCGTCACCGATAAGCGTGCGCGAGGCATCGGCCGAAAGCGTCGTCTTGCCCGTGCCCGAAAGCCCGAAGAACACCGCGCTCGACCCGTCGCTGCCGATATTGGCGCTGCAGTGCATGGGCATGACGCCCTGCTCGGGGAGCATGTAGTTGAGGAGACCGAACACCGACTTCTTCATCTCGCCCGCATAAGCCGTGCCGCCGATGAGGATCAGCTTTTCGGTGAAGTTGACCGCGATCACCGTCTCGGTGCGGCAGCCGTGGCGCGCCGGATCGGCGCGGAAGCTCGGCAGGTCGATGATCGTGAACTCGGGCACGAAGCCGGGAAGCTCAGCGACGCCCGGACGGACGAGCAGCGTGCGGATGAAGAGGTTGTGCCATGCAAGCTCGTTGATGACGCGCACGCGCACGCGATACTCCGGCTGCGACCCGCCGTAGAGATCCTGCACGAACAGCGTTTTCTTCTCAGCCAGCGCCGCCAAGAAATCGGCCTTGAGCGCGGCGAAATGCTCGGGGCTCATCTTCTGGTTGCCGCCGTTGAACCAGATGTTGCCCTGCGTCGTCGCGTCCTCGACCGTGAACTTGTCCTTGGCGGAACGCCCCGTGTGCTTGCCGGTCTTCACGACGAACGCGCCGTGCTCGGAGAGGAGGCCTTCCTCGCGCGCCACGGCCTTTTCAATGAGCGGGGCGGTGCCCAGGTTCCAGTGAAGCTCCGCCCCGGTGGTAATGCCCTGTTTATCAAGGGTGAAGGCGGGAATCGGGGACGCGGTCATGATCACTCCTCAAGGATTCGGGCGGGCGCTTTTGCGGGAGCCCCTACACGATTCGCGCGCGATACGTCAAAAAATGCAAAGTTGGCGTTAAACGCGATCCGGTTTGCGCCGCGATTCCCGTTGGTTTAGTGGAGCATTCCATGTCATCCGCGCCCGCAACGATCGCCCTTGTCGACGACGACCGCAACATCCTGACCTCGGTCTCGATCGCGCTGCAGGCCGAGGGCTATACTGTCCGCGTCTATTCGGACGGGGCGAGCGCGCTGAAAGCGCTGACCGACAATCCGCCCGACCTCGCCGTGCTCGACATCAAGATGCCGCGCATGGACGGCATGGAGCTGCTGCTGAAGCTGCGCGAGAAATCGAACCTGCCGGTGATCTTCCTCACCTCCAAGGACACCGAGATCGACGAGGCGCTCGGCCTTGCGATGGGCGCGGACGACTATATCGGCAAGCCGTTCAGCCAGCGGCTGCTGATTGAACGCATCCGCGCCGTGCTGCGCCGCGCGCAGAACCGGGCCCAACCTGTGGGCGAAAGCCCCGAGGAAGAAGAGGCCCGCACGCTGACGCGCGGACGGCTTTCGATGGATACCGGCCGCCACCGCGTGACGTGGGACGGCAAAGAGGTGCAACTCACCGTCACCGAATTCCTGATCCTGGAAACGCTGGCGATGCGCCCCGGCTTCGTGAAGTCGCGCGATCAGCTGATGGACGCCGCATATCAGGACGACGTCTACGTCGACGACCGCACCATCGACAGCCACATCAAGCGGCTGCGCAAGAAGTTCCGCGCGGTCGATTCGACCTTCGAGGCGATCGAAACCCTGTATGGCGTCGGCTACCGCTTTGACGAGGAGTAGCGAGGGCGGACGCGACGACACGCAGCTCCGGTGGTCGCGTGGCTGGTCGCTGACGGCGCGCATCCTTGCGGTCAACATGTTCGCGGTGCTGATGCTCGCGGGCGGCATCATCTACCTCGACAGCTTCCGCGAACGGATGCTCGAACGCCGCGCCGAGGAAGCCGGTGTCGCGGCGGACCTGATGGCGGCGGCGGTTTCGGAACGGATGCTGCAGGCGCCGAACCGGCTCGCCCCGATGCTGGAGCGTTTCGGAAAGACCACCGATGCACGGCTCCGCATCTATGATCGGCAAGGCGCCCGCGTGCTCGACAGCTGGGCGCTCACCGGCCCAACGTTCACGCTGCGCGACCCCAATGCGGAGCCGCTGCGCAAGGACGTCGCGCGCTTTCTCGACCGCATGATCGAAGGCGCGGTGGGCGCGCGGCAGTTCGAAAGCTTTGCCGAGCCCGCGCCCGATGTGCGGCGTGCCTGGCCCGAGGCGGAAGCTGCGCTGGCCCGGCAAGCGGTCGCCACCACGATCCGCTTCGCGCCGGACCGCACCATCGTCATCACTGCCGCCGCCCCGCTTGCGGACGGCAACGTGCTCCACATGACGATCGACGCGCGCGACGTGACGCGCGGCGTGCGCGACGAACGCCTGACGCTGTTCGTGATCTTCCTTGGCGTGCTGCTGCTCTCGCTGCTGCTGTCGAGCTTCCTTGCGCGCACCATCGTGCGCCCGCTGCGCCGTCTCGCCATCGCCGCGCAGCGCGTGCGGCTGGGCCGCGCGCGCGAGGTGACGATCCCGCGCTTCCAGAAGCGCCGCGACGAGATCGGCGCGCTTTCCCGTACGCTTTCGGACATGACCGCCGCGCTCCGCGCCCGGATCGACGCGACCGAGGCCTTCGCCGCCGATGTCGCGCACGAGATCAAGAACCCGCTCGCCTCGCTGCGCTCGGCCGTCGACGCGATGGGGAACGTGAAGGACCCGGAGCTTTCCGCACGGCTGCTCACCGTGGTGCGTGACGACGTGCAGCGCATCGACCGGCTGATTTCCGACATTTCTGACGCCTCGCGGCTTGATGCGGAGCTGAGCCGCGTGCGCTTCGAGCGCATCGACCTCGGCGTCATGCTCGCGACCTTAATGAGCATTTACGAGACGCAGCCGGCGACCGCGGGCGTGACGCTGGCGTTCGCGCGGCCGCAGTTCGGATCAGCCGTGGTGAACGGCGACGGCAGCCGCCTCGCGCAAGTCGCCCGCAACCTCATCGACAACGCGATCAGCTTCTCGCCTTCGGGCGGCCTCGTGCAGGTGACGGTGGCGCGCGTTGGCGAGCGCGTGCTGATGCGCGTCGACGACGACGGCCCCGGTCTGCCCGCCGAAGGCATCAACCGCATCTTCGAGCGCTTCTATTCGGAGCGGCCGGAAGGCGAGGCCTTCGGCAAGCATTCCGGCCTCGGACTCGCCATCGCCAAGGCCATCGTGGAGGCGCACGACGGCACCATCGCCGCCGAGAACCGCATCGAGCGCGACGAGGTGAAGGGCGCGCGCTTCACCGTCAGCCTGCCCGCCACGCAATGACGCGCATTCACGCCACCGCTGTTTCCATCGGCGGCAAGGCGGTGCTGCTGACCGGCGCATCCGGAGCGGGGAAATCCGATCTCGCGCTCCGGCTGATCGACCGGGGCGCCGTGCTTGTCGCGGACGACCAGGTCGAACTCACCGTGCGGGAGGCGCGCCTGTTCGCTTCGCCGCCGACCACGATCGCGGGGCGAATCGAGGTTCGCGGCGTTGGCATCGTGACGAAACCCTTCGCCGAAAATATGCCTGTCGCGCTCATCGTGGACCTCGATGCAGTGCCCGAGCGGCTGCCGGAAGCGCAGACGCGCGTGCTCGGCGGCGTCGCCGTACCGCTCGCCGCACTCGATCCGCGCGAAATCAGCGCACCCCTCAAGATCGAACTGCTCTTGAGCGCCTGTCCAACAGCACTAGATTAGGGGGCACGATGGCCAATGCCGATCCCGACGCTCCCCGTGCGCCTTTGCTGCTCGTTACCGGCATGTCCGGTGCCGGGCGCTCGACGGCGCTGAAAGCGCTGGAGGACAATGGCTTCGAGGTCGTCGACAACCTGCCGCTTTCGCTGCTGAAGCGCCTGCTGGCGGTGCACGACAAGACCCTGACCGGCAGTGATTCGGACCGGCCGCTCGCGGTCGGCATCGATGCGCGAACGCATGCGTTCGATGCCGAATCGGTCGTTTCCCACATCAAGACGATGCGCGAGCGCGGCATCGATGCGCGCGTGCTGTTCATCGATTGCGCGGGCGGTGAGCTCGTCCGCCGCTTTTCGGAAACGCGCCGACGGCATCCGCTGGCGCTCGACCGGCCCGCCGCCGACGGCATCGCGCGCGAACGCGAGGTGATGGCGCCGCTGCGGCGCTGGGCCGACATCGTCATCGATACCACCGACTTCAGCGTCCACGACCTGAGGCGCACGATTCGCGAGAAATTCGCCCGCCACCGGCGCGGCGAACTGACGCTGACCGTGATGTCCTTCGGATTCGCGCGCGGGCTGCCGCGCGACGCCGACATGGTGTTCGACATGAGATTCCTTGCGAATCCGCACTGGCAGCCGAACCTGCGGCCGCTTACCGGAAAGGACGAGGCCGTGGGCCGCTACGTCGCTTCCGATCCGGCCTATACTGATGCTTTTGAACGGATTTCCGGCCTCGTGCTGACGCTGATCCCCAGCTACCGGCGCGAGGGCAAGGCCTATCTCACCATCGCCATCGGCTGCACCGGCGGCCGCCACCGGTCGGTTTTTGTTGCCGAACGCCTTGCCGAGACGATAAGGGCCGCCGGCTATACGTTGAACATCGTGCACCGCGACATGAGCGGGCACAGCGAGGGCGTGGAGGCCGAAGGCTTCGCGCTCCCGGATCATGGAGAGAGACTGCCCGCATGATCGGTATTGTGCTGGTGACGCACGGGCGGCTTGCGGCTGAGTTCGTCGCGGCCATGGAACACGTGGTCGGCCCCCAGAAGAACGTCGCCTCGATCTGCATCGATGCAGATGACGACATGGAGGTGCGCCGCGCCGACATCGCGAGCGCGGTGAAGACGGTGGACACCGGGCGCGGCGTCGTTATCCTCACAGACATGTTCGGGGGGACGCCATCCAACCTTGCGATCTCGCTGCTTTCGGGCGGCCATGTGGAGGTCATCGCCGGGGTCAACCTGCCGATGCTGATCCGCCTCGCCAGCGTGCGCGGCGAAATGAAGCTCGCCGAGGCGGTGGTGGCGGCGCAGGAGGCGGGCCGCAAATACATCTCCGTCGCATCGAAGATTCTGGGAGAGGTCGCCTGAGCGACGATACGGACGGCGTTCCGCTCGGCGACGAGGTCGCCGTCCGCCAGCGCGTACTCATTCGCAACAAACGCGGCCTCCATGCGCGCGCCAGCGCCAAGTTCGTGACGCTGACCTCGGAGTTCACCGCCACGGTCACGGTGGAAAAGGATGGCCAGCGCGTCACCGGCACCTCGATCATGGGCCTGATGATGCTGGCCGCGAGCCCCGGCGACGAGATCGAGATCATCGCGAGCGGCACCGACGCGGACGCCGCGCTCGCCGCGCTCGTCGGCCTCGTCGAGGACCGCTTCGGCGAGGAATAATGTCCCGCCGCATCACCAGCTTTTCCAACGAGACGATCAAACGCATCCGGTCGCTGGAACAGAAGAAATTCCGCCGCATAGAGAACCGCTTCATGGCGGAGGGAATGCGGATCGTCGCCGAGGCGGCGGAGGCGGGGCGCATCGCCGAAACGCTCGTTTTCGCGGAGGACCTCGCGGAGCACGCGCTGCTCCGGCGGCTCATCGCCCAGTGCGAGACGGCGGGCGGCGAGGCGATCGAGGTGCCGCGCGAGATCCTTCACAAGATCACCGGCAAGGACAATCCGCAGGCACTCGTCGGCGTGTTTCCGATCCCCGAGGCACAGCTGGAAGACCTCGACCGGAATTCCTCAGACGTCTGGACCGTGTGCCAGTCGCTGAAAGACCCCGGCAACCTCGGCACGATCCTGCGCACGAACGATGCGGTGGGCGCGGGCGGGCTGATCCTTCTCGACCAGAGCTGCGACCCATGGTCCGTCGAGGCCGTGCGTGCGTCGATGGGAGCGCTGTTCACGCAGCCGATCGTGCAGACGACGGGTCAGGCTTTCTTCGAATGGCTGCGCTCCGGCCCCGCTATGCTCGTCGGCACCAGCCTCAGGACTGACCACGACTATCAGGACGTCCGCTACGAAGCACCAACCTTCATCCTGATGGGCAACGAGCAGCACGGCCTGCCGGAGAACTACGAGGCCGCGTGCGACGTGCTGGTGAAGATCCCGATGCGCGGCAAGGCCGATTCGCTGAACGTGGCGGTGAGCTGCGCAGTGATGCTGTACGAAGTGCTGAACCAGCGGCGGCACTGATCACTCCGCCGCGAGCTTGGTGAGCGGCCGCGGCTCGCCGGTGACGCGCGGCAGTTCCTCCACGGTTTTGGACGGTGCGGCGATGGCATGCTCGCGCAGCCGATGCGCCGAGGTCATCACCTGGCTTTCGAGGCTGCCCACCATCTTGTTGTACGCCGTGTTCGCCGCTTCGAGATTCCGGCCGACCTTGGCGACATGCTCGCCCATCGTCGCCAGCCGGTCGTAGAGCTGCTTGCCGAGCTCGGCGATGGCGCGCGCGTCGGCGCTTGCCCGCTCCTGCTGCCACACCATCGCCACGGTGCGCGCAATCGCGATGAGGTTGGTGGGCGAGGCGAGCAGCACGCGGCGCTGGAACGCTGTTTCGAACAGCTCCTGATCCGCCTCCAGCGCGGCGGCGAGGAAGTTCTCCCCCGGCACGAACATGATGACGAAATCGAGCGTGTCGCCGAACTGCTCGGAATAGCTCTTCTTCCCCAGTGCATCGACATGGACGCGCAGGTTGCGGGCGTGCGCGAGAAGATGCGCGCGCCGCGCGTCCTCGTCCGGCGCGTCGAGCGCGTCCTGATAGGAATTGAGCGAGCACTTGGCGTCGATCACCAGCACGCGCTCGCCGGGCAGATGCACCACGGCATCGGGGCGCTGACGTCCGTCTTCCGTTTCCACCGAAACCTCCTCGGCAAAATCGACGTGCGGCGACAGGCCGGCCATTTCGAGCACACGGCGCAGCTGATGTTCGCCCCAGCGCCCACGCGCCTTGGGCGCGCTGCGGAGCGCATTGACGAGCTTCGCCGCCTCACCCGAAACGCGTTCCTGTCCCTGCTTCACCTCGGCGATCGCATTGTGGATGGCGCCGTAGGCGGTCGCCCGCGCCTCTTCGATCTGGCCGAGCTTCTGCTCGTACTTCGCCAGCGTGTCGCGCATCGGCTGAATGAGCTTGTCCATCTCGGCGCGGTTCTTCTGAAGCCCCTCTCCGGCCGCCTCGCGGTGGCGCTTCAGCGTCTCCTCGGCAAGCTTCACGAACGTCTCGTGACTCTTCGAAAGCGATGCGCTGGCGAGCGTGTCGAAGCGCTGCTGCAGGTCCGCTTCGCGTTCGGCGAAGGCCCGCTCGCGTTCGTCTGCACGGCTTTTCAGCTCGGCGAGCGCGACACTGTCTTTCCTGAGTTCGGCAATCTCGGCCGTCAGCCCGTCCACAGCCGCCGCGCGCTGCTCGGCAAGCGCCTTGTCGGTGCGAAGCCCCGCCGCCGCATCGGCGAGCCCGTCGCGCTCGACGCGCAGCGAATCGCGTTCGGTGCGCAGCGCCGCCTTGTCACGCGCCCAGAGCAGCCAGCCGAGGCCACAGCCGACGGCCAGCATCGCAAGGCTGACAATCAGGGCGAGAGGGGTCATGCGGCGCGCCTTCGAACGTGAACAGATCAGGAACTTCATAGCTAGCGCAATTGGCCGGCAGACGCAAAGACCTTGCATCGAAAGCGTTTTGGCGGACAGGATGCAGCGGGAGGACGGAGCGGAATGAGCGCAGTCGAAATCGTCGCCGAGGGCCTGCAGTTTCCCGAAGGGCCGGTGTGGATGCAGGACGGCAGCGTTATCGTCGTCGAGATCGCGGCGGGCCGCATCACACGCGTGCTGCCGGACGGCCGCACCGAGGTGATCGCCACGCCGGGCGGCGGACCCAACGGCGCCGCGATCGGACCGGATGGCGCGCTCTACGTGTGCAACAATGGCGGCTTCGAGTGGATGCGCCAGGACGGGCTGCTGATCCCCGGCCACATCGCCGCCGACTACACGACCGGACGCATCGAGCGGATCGACCTTTCAACCGGCAAGGTCGAGCGGCTCTATGCCGAGTGCGACGGCCGCGCCCTTTCGGGCCCGAACGATATCGTGTTCGACGCGGATGGCGGTTTCTGGTTCACCGACCTCGGCAAGATCCGCGAGCACGCCACCGACCACGGCGGGCTCTACTATGCGAAGGCCGATGGCTCCGGCATCCGCTGCGCCGTCTACGGCCCGAACATGAACGGCGTCGGCCTCTCGCCCGATGGACGCACCGTGTATACGGCGCTCACCATGGAGCGGACCGTGCTTGCCTTCGACATCACCGGCCCCGGCGAGGTCGCGCCTTCGCCGCTCGACGCGCTGCCGGGACGGGTCGTAACGGCGTTCGGTGGGCACACCCTCCTCGATTCGCTGGCGATCGACGCCGACGGCAACATCTGCGTGGCGACGCTCGTCGCGCAGCCCGGCATCACCTCCGTCGATCCCGCCACGGGCGCACAAGCATGGCGGGATTTCCCCGACCTGCTTTCCACCAACATCTGCTTCGGCGGCGCGGACATGCAGGATGCGTGGGTGACGCTGTCCTCCACCGGTCGGCTCGCGAAAACGCGCTGGGACCGGCCCGGCCTGAGACTTGCGCACTATGGCTGAGGCGGAGGCCCCCGCGGAGGGCCGGATCAGCGAGAGCGAGACGGACGAAGGGCGCACGGTACACCTCTCCGGCCGCATGACAATCCGCTTCATCGACCCGATCTCGCAGCGTCTGCGCGCGCTTGAAGCCGATCCCGGGCCGCTTACCGTCGATCTCGCCGACATCGAGCGCATCGACACGGCGGGCGCATGGGTGCTCTACCGCACGCGCACGGCGCGCGAGGCCGCGGGCCTCCCCTTCCGGCTGACAGGCGCAAGCGACAAGGCCGAAGAGTTGATCGAGCAGATCTGCTCGCATACCCAGCCGACCAAGATCCGGCCGGACCCGCTGCCGGGCTTC
>JAEULI010000083.1 GCA_016793845.1 Sphingosinicella sp. | reverse complement strand
TGCAACGTGTGAAGGATGCCGGAATCGACATGCGCCGCGTCGTCCCCTGGACGGGGATCGGCAAGCGCGACCGTGCTTTCTGGCGCGCACTCCATGCCGAGGGGCACACCGTATCCTACGGCACGCTGTGGTACGTGGATGGCGCGATCGAGAATCTCGATCTCAAGGGCATCTATGCGGAGCTTGCGGCAGACGGAGTCGATCTGCTGGCAACCGACCGGGCTTCCGCGGCCTACACCGAGATCGCCCCGGTACGTTCGATCGAAACGGCGCTACGCCAGTGCAAGGCCGTGCGGACCATAGTTCGGTGAGCGGAGACGACTGCGCCGAACGGCGCTGGCCGGTCGCCATTGTCGCAGTGCACTGGACTGCCGGTCTATTGGCCTTCGCGGTTGCAGGGTTTGCGATCTATCTTCTGTCTCCACCGGACTGGAGCCAGCGCTACATCGATCGCTACATGGCGCTCATCGGCTGGCACAAGTTCGGCGGCCTTCTGGTTCTCGGTCTTGCGCTCTTCTGGACCAGGGTGCGCAGGCACACGCCGCGACCCTCCGCAGTGGGTGGGCGGGCTGCACGGATTGTTCACGGAACGCTGCTCGTTTTGCTGATCGCGCTTCCCGTGAGCGGTTATGTGATGGACGCATTCGTGAACACGCGGCTCGAACTGCCTCTCGGGATATCCATACCGTCCCCCTTTGCGCCGAACGAAACGGCAGGCGTTGCACTCAGCTACGCACACAAATGGGGCGGGTTTGCTTTTATCGGCATCGCCGCCGCGCACGCGGCCGCTGCGATCGGCCATGCCATGCGGCCCGGCGATCGCGTTCTGCGAGCCATGACTCCGAACCCTTTCCAGGGAAAGAGCAGCCGTTGAAGACTGCAGTTCTGGCGGTTACCGCCGCGCTTGGCGTGTTGCCCGCGCACGCATGGTCGGCGAGCGACCTTGTCTTCGAGCCAGCCTATTTTGAACAGGCCGCACCCGTGACCGCGTTCGACATGGTGGCGCGGCTTCCCGGTTTCGTCATCGATTCCGGCGACGCCGTCCGCGGCTATGCCGGGGCTGCCGGCAACGTCCTTGTCGATGGCGTGCGTCCCTCGACCAAGAACCGCACGCTCGACGACATCCTGAAAGCGATTCCGGCAAGCCAGGTTGCGCGCATCGAATTGATCCGCACGGCACGGCCGGGGCTGGACCAGAAGGGTGCGCAGCTTCTGGCCACGTCGTGCGCATCACCGCTGTCTCCAGCGTCCACGCCTTCACGCTTTCCAACTATACTTATACCGACGGCACCACGCGCCCGGCATTCCGGGCAGAAACCTCGCGGCGCGGCATCGCGGGCGGCTGGGAAGCTTCGCTGCTTCTCTCTCGCAATCAGGACGAAAGCGGCAATGGCGAGCGGGTAAAGCGCAGCCCCTCCGGAGAACTGCTGGAACGCGCGCATATTTCCGTGGACTCCCCTATTCGCGGCGCCGAGGCGCGCATGGCGGCGGACCTTCCGCTGGCTGGAGGCACGGCGCGCGGCAATCTCTCGCTCACGCACCAGGACTATCGCACGCACGAAGCCATAGCCTTTGTCGAGGGCGGAATGTCCGGCCTCAATGCGCGGACGGACGATCGGATCCGTACGAACAGCGGAGAGATCGGCGGCGAATGGTCGCGTGCTTTCGGTGGCCTCAACACGAAGCTCCTCATGCTTGCGACGCGCAAGGATATTGCCGTCCGTTCGGCAAGCGATGATGGCGGCACGCCATCCGACTATGTATCGGACAGTGTCGCCGATGAACGAATCCTGCGCGTAACGGCCGATCGCACGCCCGAGCGGGGTGCCGCATGGGAAATCAGCACTGAGCTTGCCTACAACGCACTGGAGAGCAAGAGCGCGCTATCCATGGCAGGTGCGCCGGTTGCGCTTCCTGGCGGGAACGTGACGATCACGGAATGGCGAGGCGATGCGTCGGCTCAGGTGAAGGTGCCTGTCTTCAATCGTCTCTCAGCGGAGATGATGATCCGCGGCGAGGCCTCGCGACTGGAACAGGAGGACCACGCATCGGGCTTCGTCTATTCTCGGGATTTCGGCTTTCTGAAACCGAAGGTATTGCTGCGCTGGAGCCCGGGCACGCGTGGGCAGGTCCGTTTACGGGCGGAACGGGAAGTCGGCCAACTCGATTTCTCGGATTTCGCAAGTTCAGCGTCGCTTCTCGAAGGGACGGTGGATGCGGGGAATGTGGACCTCCGTCCGCAAACCTCATGGGTCTTCGAAGCAGACGTCGAGCGACGGTTCGGCGCGGATGGCGCGCTTACCCTCGCCCTTCGCCACGAACGCATCGACAACGTGCTCGATCTTCGGCCCGTGGAAGGGTTCGATGCGCCGGGCAACATTGGCCGGGGCAAGATCAATGCCGCGTCTGTCCAGTTCACGTGGCCGCTCGACAGTGTCGGCATAGCGGGCGGACGTGTCTCGTTCAGCGGCGAATGGCGACACAGCCGCGTCCGCGATCCGGTGACCGGCAACCGCCGCTCGATCACTGCGCTTGCACCCTTCGAGGGCGAAATTCACGCCTCGCTCGATCGCCCTGCGATACGCTCGACGTTCGCGCTCGACGTCTATTTCGGCCAGAAGCTGACCTATCGCAGAATCAACGAAGTCCGCCAAACCCTCGCCGAGCCCTATGCCAGTCTGAAATGGACGTTCAATGCAACGCCCCGCGTGACCATTGAAACGAGCGTGCAGAATATCCTCTCCCGCAAGCACGATCGCGACCGCTTCGTCTATGCGGGACCACGCGGTACGGACGACATCCAGTTTGAGGAGAACCGCTGGTATCGCTCACGGACGGGTGCATTCATTTCGATCCGCTATCAGCATTGAACCTCACATAGTCCCGCGCTTCTCAAGCGATCGACAGGACGTATTGATGGCGGCTGGCGACGCCGGCGCGTTTGCCGAACCCATCGAAATTATCAGGTAAATATTAACATTAAAGCCCTGCTACGTCATCGCCCACACGACCAGACGGCACGCCATCTTGATATTATATCATTATAATTACTCTATATTTATCAATTCGAACTAAATTTCGTTTTCCGTAACCCAGAACAGGACTCGACGATCGTTGCGATAAATTCGGATAATTATCGATTTATATCTTGACTCGCGGCGCGAGCCTGCGGCACGACACAAGCGGACTGTTGCAAGGGAGGCAAATGTGTCGGGTCAAAGGGATCAGGAATTACGCGCGCGCGTCGCGAAGGTCATGCCGAGCTCGGCATTTGGCCACGTGGGCACCGCGCTGTTGCCCGCAAACTACCCCCAATTCTTCGAACGGGCCGAGGGCGCCTATGTCTGGGACGCCGATGGCAACCGCTATCTCGACTATATGTGCGCGTTCGGGCCAAACCTGCTCGGCTATCGCGATCCTCGCGTCGAGTCCGCGGCCAGCGCACAGGCGGCACGCGGCGACGTCATGACCGGCCCCTCGCCTCTCGCAGTGGAACTCGCCGAGAAATTCGTGGAGATCGTCGCTCACGCCGACTGGGCGTTCTTCTGCAAGAACGGCACCGACGCGACTACCATCGCGCGCACCATCGCCCGCGCGCAAACCGGACGGCGCAAGATCTTGATCGCGGAGGGCAGCTATCATGGCGCCGCCCCCTGGTGCACCCCCTTCCCAGCTGGAACGGTGCCGGAGGATCGGGCGCATATGCTCACCTTCACCTTCAACGATATTGCCAGTCTCGAAGCAGCCGTGGCCGAGGCGGGCGACGATCTTGCGGGGATCATCGCAACGCCGTTCAAGCATGAAGCCTTTGCCAATCAGGAACTTCCGACCCAGGACTACGCCCGCCGCTGCCGCGAAATCTGCGATGCGACGGGCGCCGTTCTGGTCGTCGATGATGTCCGCGCCGGCTTCCGCCTGGCGGTCGACTGCAGCTGGGCGACCGTCGGCGTAGAGCCCGATCTCAGCTGCTGGGGCAAATGCTTCGCCAACGGATATTCGATTTCAGCGGTGATGGGATCGAACCGCGTCAAGCAAGGCGCGGACTCGATCTTCGCAACCGGCTCATTCTGGCAATCCGCCATCTCCATGGCCGCGGCGCTCGCGACGCTCGACATCATTCGCGATGGCAAGGTGATCGAGAAGACCGTTC
>JAEULI010000001.1 GCA_016793845.1 Sphingosinicella sp. | reverse complement strand
TTTCGGCGCTCCACGCCGCATCGACGACCGTTGCGGGCGCATTCTCGATGCGCTCGATCTTGTAGGGCGTGCGGCCGCCGAGCTTGAAGACGAGCAGGCGGCCGTTCGGCATCGGGCGCGGATTGTCGACGAATGATGACGAAAGCGGATAGGCGCCGCCATAGCCCGCCATCACCGCCACATATTGCTCGCCGCCCACCGCGTAGCTGACCGGCGCGGCGATCACGCCGGTGCCCGCATCGAAGCCCCAGAGTTTCTTGCCGCTGTCCGCCGCGAAGGCCGCAAACTCGCCGTGGGCGTTGCCCTGAAACACAAGGTTCCCTGCCGTCGCGAGCACGCCGCCGTTCCACGGCCCGTCGTACTGGACGCGCCAGACCTCCTTCTGCTGCACGGGATCCCACGCGATGAGTTGCCCCTTCAGCAGAGAGCGCAGCGCGCGGAACTGTGCCGGATCATCCGGCACGGCGTTGGCCAAGAAATCGATCGCGACATTCCAGCCGCCTTCCCGCCCCTTGAAGCTCGCATCGGCGAGATAAGCGAAGGGCACCTCCTGCGCGGGGAGGTAGATGAGGCCGGTCTTCGGGCTGAACGCCATGGGGTGCCAGTTGTGCGCGCCGAGCGCCGACGGCAGCGCGACGAATGTCCCCTTCGTAAAGCGGGCGTTCTCGGCCTCGATCGGGCGCCCGGTCGCTATGTCCACTCCGGTCGTCCACGTCTGCGGCACGAAGCCCTTGGCCGAGACGAGCTTTCCGTCCTTGCGGTCGATCACGTAGAAATAGCCGTTCTTCGGCGCCTGCATCATCACCTTGCGCGGCGCGCCACCCAAAGCGAGGTCGGCAAGGATGATCGGCTGCGTCTGCGTGAAATCCCACGTCTCGCCCGGCGTCCCCTGATAGTGCCACTTGTAGGCGCCCGTATCGGCATCGAGCGCGACGACCGACGAGACAAACAGGTTGTCGCCCTTCCCCTCCGAACGCACCTTGTGGTTCCATGGGCTGCCGTTGCCGACACCGATCAGGATCTGATTGAAGTCGCGGTCGTAGACGATCGCATCCCACACCGTGCCGCCGCCGCCGAATTTCGACCAGTCGCCCGCCCACGTGGCGCGCATCTTCTCGATCATCGGGTCCGAAACCGCGCCGTCCGCAGGCGCGCCGGGGCCGGGCGGAACGGTGTAGAAGCGCCACGCCAGCTTGCCGGTCTTCGCGTCGTAGGCGGAAACGTAGCCGCGCACGCCGTATTCGGCGCCGCCGTTACCGATCAGCACCCTTCCCTTCACGATGCGCGGCGCGCCGGTGATCGTGTAGGGCTTCGACTGGTCGACCGTAACTTCGCTCCAAACGAGCTTGCCGGTCTTCGCGTCGAGCGCGACCAGGCGCCCGTCGAGCGTCCCCGAATAGACCTTGCCGTCATAGAGCGCGACCCCGCGGTTCACGACATCGCAGCACGCCTTGAAGCCGGTTTCGCCCGGCACCTTCGGATCGTATTCCCACAGCAGAGCGCCGGTTTTCGCGTCGAACGCGTAAACCTTGGACCATGCAGAGGTCGTGTAGAGCACACCGTCCGCCACGATCGGCGTCGCTTCCTGCCCCCGGTTCGTATCGAAGGTGTAGCTCCACGCGAGGCCGAGCTTGCCGACGTTGCTGGCATTCACGGCATCGAGCTTGCTGTAGCGCTGTTCCTCGTAGGTGCCGCCGTGGGTCAGCCAGCTTTCGGGCTCGTCTACTGCCGCTGCGAGCCGCGCATCATCGACCGGCAGTGCCGCTTTCTTGCTCGCATTGCCACAGGCGGCCGCCAGCAGGCAGACCACGATCACTCCCCATCGGCGCACGCGCGTCTCCCGTCGCTGTTGCGGCGGTGAGTCTAGCCGGGGCCGTGCCCACGGCAACTGAAGCAAAATGTCAGGGTACGGGGGCCGCGAGCAGCCAGACGTTGACGAGCGTGACGATGGCGACCCCCACCATCAGCAGGCCCTTCTTCCGCTCTTCAGGGCGTTTCAGCATGATCCACACGCCGCCGCCGCCGATGATGAAGGCGGCAATCACGGCAAACGACAGGATGATCGCGAGCATATTTGTCATTCCGGAAGACCTGCCATCACTTGCCGCACGGCCGTTGCCCAATTCGTCTTGCGCACGCTGCGCGCCTCTTCATCGAGGGCCGGCTCGAACCTGCGCTCTGCGTGCCACATCACGCTGGCCGACTCGAGATCGGCGAACAGACCGTATCCCACCGCCGCCAGCATGGCCGCGCCGATCGCCGTCGTTTCCACGACCTTCGGACGCTCGACGGTGACACCGAGCACGTCGGCAAGGTCCTGACACAGCCAGTCGTTCGCCACCATGCCCCCATCGACGCGCAGAAGTGAAGGCGACACGCCGTCGCGGCGCATCGCGTCCAGCAGGTCTGCCGTTTGCAGGCTCATGGCCTCAAGGCAGGCGCGGACGATGTGCGCGCGGGTCGTGCCGCCGCTGATCCCTGCGATGATGCCGCGCGCTTCCGGTTCCCACCATGGCGCGCCGAGGCCGTTGAATGCGGGCACGAAGGCGACCCCGCCGCTGTCCGGCACCGAAGCGGCAAGCCCGGCGGTTTCGGATGCGCTTGCGATGATACCGATCTGGTCGCGCAACCATTTGATCGCGCTGCCCGCAACGAAGATGCTGCCTTCGAGCGCATAAGCGGCGCGACCACCAAGCCGCCACGCGACGGTCGAAAGCAGCCGGTTCGACGATACCGGCGGGGTTGTGCCCGCGTGCGCGAGCAGGAATGCGCCCGTGCCGTATGTCGATTTGACGGCGCCGGGATCAAGGCACACCTGCCCGATCGCCGCGGCCTGCTGGTCCCCCGCGCACCCCGAAATCGGAATCGCGCGCCCGCCGATCAGCCGCGTCTCGCCGATGCGCCCCGCACAGTCGACAATCTCGGGCAGCGCATCCAAAGGCACGTCGAACAGCGCGGCGAGCCCCGCGTCCCATGTGCAGCGTTCAAGGTCCATCAGCAGTGTGCGCGCCGCGTTTGTCGCGTCGGTGACATGCAGCCCACCCGTCAGGCGCCAGATCAGCCACGAATCGATCGTGCCGATCGCGAGCCGCTTCGCCTTCGCCGCCTCGCGCACCTCCGGCCAGTTTTCGAGTGCCCAGCGGATCTTGCTCGCCGAGAAATACGGGTCGAGCAGAAGCCCGGTGCGGCCCTGCACGTCGTCTTCCAGCCCGCGCGCCTTCAGGTCGGCGCAGATCGCCGCGCCGCGCCGGTCCTGCCAGACGATCGCGGGCGCCAGCGGATCACCGGTCCTCCGGTCCCAGAACACGATCGTCTCGCGCTGGTTGGTGATGCCGATCGCGGCGATCGATTGCGCGCCGACCTCATCGACCACCCGATTCGCAGCGCGCAGCGTCTTCTCCCAAATCTCGGCGGGATCGTGCTCCACCCACCCGCTCTGCGGGAAATGTTGGACGATCTCCTCGCCGAACGCGGCACCGATGCGCCCTTCCGGCGTGAAGGCCACCGCGCGCGTCGAGGTCGTGCCCTCGTCAATGCTGAGGATGTGCGTCATTAGTCGCTTTCCTAGCGCGCGCAGCGGCTTTAGGTAAACGCCCGTGAACAGGGGCCATTTCGATCTTCTCATCATCGGCGCAGGCGTCAATGGTGCCGGGCTTGCGCGCGACGCGTCGGGACGCGGCCTCAAGGTCGCGCTCGTCGATGCCGCCGACATCGGCGGCGCGACGTCAGCAGCCTCCACGAAGCTCATCCATGGCGGGCTGCGCTACCTGGAATTCTACGCGTTCCGGCTGGTCCGCAAGGCTCTGGCCGAGCGCGAAGTCCTCCTCGATATCGCCGCGCACCTCACGCGCCCGATGCCCTTCATCCTGCCTTTGGGGCCGGACACGCGCCCCGGCTGGATGATCCGTGCCGGGCTCTTCCTCTACGATAATCTCGCGCACCGCGTGCAGGTGCCCGGCTCGTCAAAGGTGGTTCTGCGCGACGACCACGCCGGCCAGCCGCTCGACAAGCGCTACACGCAGGCGTTTCGGTACTGGGACGGCTGGGTGGACGATGCTCGCCTCGTCATCGCGAACGCACAGGATGCCTCGTCTCGGGGCGCCCTTGTCCTCCCGCGCACCGCCGTCACCAGCGCAAGCCGAACCGCTTCCGGCTGGGACGCCGAACTCGGCGACGGCACGAACCTTTCCGCCACGCGAATCATCAACTGCGCCGGGCCATGGGCAAGCGAGGTCGCCGCCAATGTCCTCGGCCTCCCCGACGCCCCCCGCCTCCGCCTCGTTCAGGGCGCGCACCTCGTCACGCGCCGCATCGGCCGAGGGCAGGACAGCTACATCCTCCAGCAGCCAGATGGCCGCATCGTCTTCATCATCCCTTACGAGAACGACTTCTCGCTGATCGGCACGACCGAAACGACGATCGAGTCGCCGAACGCGCCGCAGATCACCGAGGCGGAAACCGAGTATCTGCTCGCCGCCGCGAACCGTTATCTCTCACGGCCGCTCGAACGCGCCGACATCATCTCCACCTACGCCGGCATCCGCCCGCTGGTGCTGGAGGAAGGCAAAGGCGCGCGCGAGACAACGCGCGACTGGAAGATCGTCACACATGAAAGCGGGGACGCCGTCACCGTGGTGGGCGGCAAGATCACCACCTACCGCCTCCTCGCCGAGGACGTGCTCGGGCGCCTCTACCCCGAGAGTGCGCACTGGACAGCGGAACAGCCGCTACCGGGCAGCGACTTTCCGCGTATCCCCGGTCTCACCGGCCAGCAGGCGTGGACGAAGTGGCGCGAGAACCTGCGCGTGAAACACGCAGACTACGATCCCCGAATTGTCGACCGGCTCGCCCGGCTCTACGGCACGCGTGCGGACGCGATGCTGGAGAACGGCCTTGGCGAAAATCTCGGCGGCGTGTTCACCGCCGAGCTTGAACATATGGTCGCCGAGGAGTGGGCACAAACGGCGGACGACGCGCTCTGGCGTCGCAGTAAGCTCGGCCTCCACCTCTCCGACGAGGCAAGGGCGGCCGTCGCGCAATGGTTCGCCGCACGATTTACTAAGAGTTAGGAAGCCGGCCGTAGATTCCCTCGCAACGCACGAGGAAATCGCCCCATGGTCGCACATAACCACAACTTCGCCGCCGATTACGCCACCAGCACGTCCGTCAGCCTGCTCGACGCGCTGATCGATGCGATGACGCTGGCGCGCCCCGGCAAGGACGCGAGCGCTTTCGCGACCGACATCAAGCGCCTCGGCGACGGTGCCGCCCGCGCGGCTTACGAACTCGACGGATTGCTCGACACGCCGGTGCCAGCGAAGAGCCCGGCAGTGCGCAAGACTAGCGTCGCTTAAACCCCGAGACAGACCCGGTAGGTTTCGGCGTCGACGTTGCCGCCCGACAGGGTGATCGCGACGGTCTTGCCCTTGAGATCGAGCTTTCCCGAAAGTGCCGCCGCCAGTGCGGCTGCGCCGCCGGGCTCAACCACCAGTTTCAGCGCGCGGAACGCGAACGCCACCGCCGCCTTCACCTCGGCCTCGGAGACAGCGACGCCGCGTGCACCGCGCGCTTGCAGGATGCCAAAGGTGAGCGGTGCGGTTGCCAGCGTCTGGAGCGCGTCGCACAGCGTCGGGCCCGGATCGCGGACCGGTTCGATCACGCCGCTTGCGAGCGAGCGGATCACGTCGTCATAGCCTTCGGGCTCCACCACGACGATCTCGCTGTCCGGCAGTGCAAGCGCGATGCCGCTCGCGAGGCCACCCCCTCCGCAGCACACGAGTGCGATGTCGGGCTGGCCGATCTCTTCGGCGATCTCGAGACCTGCGGTGCCCTGCCCCGCAACCACATAAGGGTCGTTGAACGGCGCCACGATCAGGCCGCCGCGCTCGGCCACGATCTTCGCCGCGATGGCATCGCGGGGTTCGGTGAGCCTATCGTAGCTGATGACCTCTGCCCCGTGGCCGCGCGTCGCCTCCACCTTGATGCGCGGCGCGTCGGACGGCATGATAATCGTTGCACGGATGCCAAGCAGCTTCGCCGCTAGCGCGACGCCCTGCGCATGATTCCCCGACGAAAACGCAACCACCCCCGCGTGGCGCTCTTCCGGCGTCAGTACCGACAGCCGATTCCACGCCCCGCGGAACTTGAACGAGCCGGTGCGCTGCAGGCATTCGGCTTTCAGCCAGACCTTCGCACCGGTCACATTATCGAGCGTATCCGACCGCAAAAGCGGGGTTCGAACGGCGACACCGGCAATGCGCGCGGCGGCGGCTTGGACGTCTTCAAGGGCGGGCGTGTTCATTTTCTGTTAACTCGCTGATTTCACTTGGGGAAACAATAGAAACGCTTCAGCGATTTTTTCTTTACATCGAGACCCCTCGACCCTACATAGCGCCTCCGCTGCCCCATGGGACTTCCACCGCAAGGCAGTGCATGTCAACTGTTCACTGGAGGTCCCTTGAGTTGCGAGAATTCCATAGCGCGCTGGGGGTAGCGTCGGTCCTTCGACCTGACGCGCCTGTCACCCTCATTCGTCCTCACGCTGCACACCGTGCGGCCCGATTCTTCGTCGAGAAGTTTCCGGGGCTGTCGATGTATGCCGTGAAGGCAAATCCCTCGCCTGAGATCATCAAGACGCTCTGGGACGGCGGCATCACGCATTTCGACGTCGCCTCGATCAACGAAGTGCGTCTGGTGCGCAGCCTCCTGCCTGAAGCGACCTTGTGCTTCATGCACCCTGTGAAATCGCCCGAGGCGATCACGGAGGCGTATTTCGAGCACGGCGTCCGCACCTTCTCGCTCGACAGCCACGAGGAACTCGCAAAGATCGTCGAAGCGACGGGCGCTGCGAGCGACCTCACGCTCTGCGTCCGGCTGCGCGTCTCCTCGGCGCACTCGAAGCTTAGCCTTGCCTCCAAGTTCGGCGCTTCCATCGAGGAGGCCCCGGCGCTGCTGCTCGCAGCGCGGCAGGTGGCGGACGCGCTGGGCGTCTGCTTCCACGTCGGCAGCCAGGCGATGAGCCCGCAGGCTTATGTTGAGGCGATGACGCTGGTGCGCGCCGCGATCGTGCAGGCGGGCGTGACCGTTGACGTTGTCGACGTGGGCGGCGGCTTCCCATCGATCTACCCGGGCATGGACCCCGCGCCGATGCAGATGTTCTTCGATGCGATCCACCGCGCCTTCGAAGCGATGCCGATCAGCTATTCGGCAGAGCTCTGGTGCGAGCCGGGCCGCGCGCTTTGCGCCGAATACGCGAGCGTTCTTGTGCGCGTAGAGCAGCGCAAGGGTGACGTCATCTACATCAACGATGGCGCCTATGGCTCGCTGTTCGATGCCGCGCACGTCGCTTGGCGTTTCCCCGTGAAGCTGCTGCGCACCGGCGCGGGC
>JAEULI010000151.1 GCA_016793845.1 Sphingosinicella sp. | reverse complement strand
ACTCGGCACGCTTTCGAAGAGTGCGCTTGCCGACCAGACCGCGGACGCCGTTGCAGACGCTGCGTTCAAGGCTGCATCCGGCAAGGTCGCCGGACCGGTGCAGAGCGAATTCGGCTGGCATGTCGTGCATGTCGATGCCGTCGTGACGAAGCCCGCGCGCACGCTCGCCGAAGTGAAGGACGAAATCCGCCCTGCAGTTGAGACCGAACTCGCTGCGAACGCTGTCGCCGATATCGTCGAGAAGGCGGACGACGCACTTGCGGAAGGTGCCAGTGTCGCCGAGGCGGCAAAAGATCTCGGCCTCACCGTGGTCCGCATTCCGCCGGTGACAAGCGAGGGGCTGACGCTCGGCGAATCCGGCCTGCAGCTCGACCAGCGCATCCGCCCGCTCATCGAGCGCGCGTTCGCCACGGAAGAGAACGACGAGCCGACGGTCGAGGACGTTTCCGAGACGCTGCACGCGCTCATGGACGTGGAAGAGGTCGTGCCGCCGACGCCGGTGCCGCTCGCCGAGATCAAGCCGCAGATCACCGCTGCGCTCACCTTCGAGCGCCGGATGGCTGCCGCGAAGGCGGTTGCCGACAAGATCGTCGCGGGCCTCAAGGCCGGGAAGCCGCTCGCCGCACTGCTCGCGGAAAACAAGCTGCCGCCCGCGCAGAGCTTCACCGCACGCCGTATCGAGATCGCGGCACGCCGCGAGCCTGTGCCGCCGCCGATCAGCCTTGGCTTCGCGCTTGCCAAGGGTGATGCGCGGGCGCTCGCACAGCCGCGCAACGGCGCCTGGTTCGTCGTGCACGTGGCCGATGTGAAGCCGGGCAACCTCGCAGAGGCGCCTGCGTTCCTCGATCAGATGCGTTCGCAGATGCAGACTGCCGCGACGAACGAGTATGCCCAGAATTTCGTGGCTGCGATCATGTCCAATGTCGGCGTCAAGCGGAACGACAAAGCCCTCGAACGCCTGAAGCAGCGCTATCTGGGCACCGCCGACCAGCCCGATTGATCGGCGCCCGATGATCCATCCTGAAGCCGCGGACTTCGCGCGGGTTTACGAGGCCGGACGGCCGCAACTCGTCTGGACGCGGCGCATCGCCGATACGGAGACCCCGGTTTCCGCGATGCTCAAGCTCGGCAAGGCGGGATCGGGCGCTTTCGTGCTCGAATCCGTGGAAGGTGGGACGGTGCGCGGGCGCTATTCGCTGCTCGGCTTCGCGCCCGATCTCGTGTTCCGGGTTCGCGGTCGGCAGGCGGAGGTCAACGCCCGCTTCGCCTCCACGCCCGATGCATTCACGCCCGTGGACGCCGCGCCGCTCGAGGCGCTGCGCGATCTCGTCGCCGCGTGCCGGATGGACTTGCCGGCGGATTTGCCGCCTGCCTTCGCCTGTCTTGTCGGCTACATGGGCTATGAGACGATCGGGCTCGTTGAACCGGTGCCGACGCCTGAGAACGATCCGCTCGGACTTCCCGACATGCTGTTCGTGCGCCCATCGCTGCTGATGGCGTTCGACCGGCTGAAGGACGAGCTTTTCATCGCGGCGCCGGTGTTCCCGAACGCTCTTTCGGCAAGCGAAGCGCTCGCAGCGGCGATCGAACGGATCGAGACCGCCGAGGCACGGCTTGCGGGCGCATTGCCGCAGACTGCCCGCGAAACCGCCCTGCCCGCCGCTGCCGATGTGACGCATCACACTGACCCGGCGCGCTATGCCGAAATGGTGCGGCGCGCGCAGGACTATATCGTTGCGGGCGATATCTTTCAGGTCGTGCTGGCGCAGCGCTTCTCGATCCCGTTCGCGCTGCCGCCGTTCAGCCTCTACCGTTCGCTGCGGCGCATCAACCCCTCGCCGTTCCTCTACATGCTCGACCTGCCGGGTTTCGCGCTGATCGGCTCCAGCCCCGAAATCCTTGTGCGTGTGCGCGAAGGTGAAGTGACGGTGCGCCCGATCGCGGGCACCCGCCCGCGCGGCGCGAACGCTGTGGAGGACGCCGCGAACCGCGACAGCCTGCTCGCCGACCCCAAGGAACTCGCCGAGCACCTGATGCTGCTCGACCTCGGCCGCAACGATGTCGGCCGCGTGGCGTCGGAAGGCAGCGTTTCCGTGACGGAGCGCAACACGGTCGAGTTCTACAGCCACGTGATGCACATCGTTTCCAACGTGCGCGGCGACCTCGCGAAGGACAAGGACGCCATCGACGCGCTGATGGCGGGCTTCCCGGCAGGCACGGTCTCGGGCGCGCCCAAGGTTCGCGCCATGCAGATCATCGCCGAACTGGAGGGCGAAAAGCGCGGCGCCTATGCGGGCGGCGTCGGCTATTTCTCGCCCGACGGATCGATGGATAGCTGCATCGTGCTGCGCACGGCGGTCGTGAAGGACGGCACCATGCATATTCAGGCGGGCGCAGGCATCGTCGCGGACTCAACCCCCGCTTACGAGCAGCGGGAGTGCGAGGCCAAATCGGGCGCGCTCATCGCCGCCGCGCGCGACGCCATCACCCGCGCCGGAGAGTCGGGATACGGGCAATAACTTGCCCTCCCCGGCTCCCTTGATTAGGGCGGTCGCGCCATGATCCTCGTCATCGACAATTACGACAGTTTCACCTGGAACCTCGTCCACTACCTGATGGAGCTGGGCGCGGAGGTGGAGGTGGTGCGCAACGATGCGATCTCCGCCGGACAGGCGCTTTCGAGCGGGGCGAGCGCGTTCCTGATCTCGCCCGGCCCCTGTACGCCGAACGAGGCCGGGATCAGCCTCGACATGGTCGCGGCCTGCACGGATGCCAGAAAACCGCTGCTCGGCGTCTGCCTCGGCCATCAGGCGATCGGCCAGCATTTCGGCGGCAAGGTGGTGCGCGGGCACCTGATGCACGGCAAGACCTCGCCCGTCAGCCACGACGGCACCGGGCTCTTCGCGGGCATCCCCTCGCCGTTCACGGCGACGCGCTACCACTCGCTGATCGTGGAGGACATTCCCGAGAGCCTGATCGTGAATGCGTGGTCGGACGATGAGGCGGTGATGGGCTTCCGCCATGCAAACCTGCCGATCCACAGCGTGCAGTTCCACCCCGAAAGCATCGCGACCGAGCATGGCCACGACATGCTCGCCAATTTCCTGCGGATCGCCGGGATGACCCCGCGACCGCGCGACATCGCCCAGTGAAACACCTCCCCGCTACCGGAACGCCGCTTGGCGAGGCGGAGGCGCGTGCGGCATTCGATGCCATTCTGAACGCCGATGTCGAGGACGCGGAGATCGCGCGCTTCCTGACCGGCCTTGCCGAGCGCGGCGAAACCGTCGACGAGATCGTCGCGGCGGCAAGCGTGCTTCGAAGCCGGATGCGCCCCGTGGTGGCCCCCGAAGCCGCTATCGACGTGTGCGGCACGGGCGGAGACGGCGCACACACGCTCAACATCTCGACCGCGGTCGCCATCGTCGTGGCGTCGTGTGGCGTGCCGGTCGCCAAGCACGGCAACCGGGCCGCGTCTTCCAAATCCGGTGCGGCGGACGTGCTGTCCGCGCTCGGCCTCGATCTTGATCTCGCTTCCGATACCGTGGAACGCTCGCTCGCCGAGATCGGCATCGGCTTTCTGTTCGCTGCGAAACACCATCCGGTGATGGCGCGCGTCGCGGGCGTGCGGCGCGCGATCGGACGGCGGACGATCTTCAACATGATCGGCCCGCTCGCAAACCCTGCGGGGGTGAAGCGGCAGCTTGTCGGCGTGCCGGGGGAGCAATGGCTCCTCTCCATCGCCGGGGCGCTGCAGAGACTTGGCGCCGACGCGGCCATGGTGGTGCACGGCAGCGACGGCCTCGATGAACTGACCGTCACCGGCCCGACGGCCTGCACGCGCCTGATCGCTGGGCGCCTCGAAACCGAAGAGGTGTCTCCCGAGGTGGCAGGCCTTGCGCGGCATGAACCCGAAGCGATCCGGGGTGGCATGCCCGAGGAGAATGCAGCGGCAATGCTGCGGCTTCTGGAGGGCGAACGCGGCGGCTACCGCGACATCGTCTGCCTGAACGCCGCGGGCGCCCTGATCGTCGCGGGCAAAGCGGAGGATTGGGCCGCTGGTGCGGCGATGGCGGCGGCGGCGCTCGACGACGGGCGCGCACGGGCGCTGCTCGAACGCTGGAAGGCCTTTCGATGAGCGATGTTCTGGCGGAAATCTGCGACCACAAGCGCGGCGTCGTCGCGGCGCGGAAAGCCGCGCGGCCGATCGGGGAGATCGATGCGGCAGCGCGCATCGCGGACGCCCCGCGCGGCTTCAAGGCGGCGCTCGATGCGGCGAAACAGGAGGGCCGCTTTGGCCTTATCGCCGAGATCAAGAAGGCATCGCCGAGCAAAGGCCTGATCCGCTCGGACTTCGACCCGCCTGCGCTGGCACGCGCCTACCGTGCGGGCGGCGCCTCGTGCCTCTCGGTGCTGACCGAGGAGCACTGGTTCCAGGGCAGCGACGACAAGCTGATCGCGGCGCGCGGCGCCGTCCCGCTGCCGGTGCTGCGCAAGGACTTCATGGTCGATCCCTATCAGGTGGCGGAAGCGCGGGCGATCGGGGCGGATGCAATCCTCATCATCGTCGCGGCGATCGACATCGGTCTTGCGCAGGAGCTGGAAGCGGCGGCGTTCGGCTGGGGGATGGATGTTCTTGTCGAGGTTCATGATGCGGATGAGCGGGACACGGCGCTCGCACACCTGAAATCCCGGCTTCTTGGCGTGAACAATCGCAATCTCAAGACATTGCATGTCGATATTGAGACATCGGTCGACCTCGCGGGCGGCGTGCCTGCGGACTATACGCTTGTCGGCGAAAGCGGGCTTCGGACGCGTGCGGACCTCGACCGGCTGGCGGGATTCGGCATCAACAGCTTCCTTGTCGGGGAATCGCTGATGGCGCAGGATGACGTCACTGCCGCGACGAAACGGCTGCTGGAGGGCTGATTCATGGCGCTCACCCACCTCGACGAGGCCGGCAAGGCCCGCATGGTCGACATCTCGGGCAAGGCGGTGACGGCGCGCACGGCGATCGCCGAAGGCCGCATCACCATGTCCGCCGAGGCGCTCACGGCCGTCCGCGACGCCAGCGCGGCGAAAGGCGACGTGCTCGCAGTGGCGCGCATCGCGGGCATTACCGCGGCGAAAAAGACCGCCGACCTCATTCCGCTCTGCCACCCGCTGCCGCTCACCAGCGTCGCTGTGGATTTTGGGCTGGAGGACGGCGGCGTGCGCGTAGAAGCGACAGCCTCGACGACGTGGGGCACGGGCGTTGAAATGGAAGCGATGACAGCGGCTTCCGTTGCGCTGCTGACGATCTACGACATGGTGAAAGCCGTGGACAAGGCGATGGTCATCTCGGGCGTGCGCCTGCTGAAGAAGACCGGCGGCAAGTCTGGCGACTGGATCGCCCCCAGCGGATGCTGAGCTACGAGGAAGCGTTGGCGCGGCTGCTCGCGGCCTGCGAGCCGGTTCCTCCCGTAGACCTTCCACTCGCCGAGGCTGCGGGCCTGACCGTTGCCGGAGACCTCGCCGCGCGGTTGACGCAGCCACCCTTCCCGGCCTCCGCGATGGACGGCTACGCGGTCCGCTGGGCCGATATGCCGGGACCTTGGCGCGTCGTCGGTGAAAGCGCGGCAGGCCGTGGCTTTGCCGGAAAGGTTCGCGCGGGCGAAACAGCCCGGATCTTCACGGGCGCGCCCTTGCCCGAAGGCGCCGACACGGTGATCGTGCAGGAAGAGGTGCGCCGTGAAGGCAATCTGTTGACGCTGACGGGCGAAGGCCCGCCACACACGG
>JAEULI010000012.1 GCA_016793845.1 Sphingosinicella sp. | reverse complement strand
ACGGCCGTCGCGTCGATGCGCTCATCAGCGCGGAGATCGGCGGTGCCAACTCGATGTTCCCGCTCGCGCTCGGCGCGATCAGCGGCATCCCGGTGCTCGATGCGGACGGCATCGGCCGTGCCGTGCCGCACATCGAGATGACGACGTTCAGCATCTATGGCTGCAAGGCGACACCGTGCATCGTGATCGACGATTCCGGCAACGTCGTCACGATCGAAGCGACTGACGACCGCATGGCGGAAGATCTCTGCCGCGTCGTGACCGGCGCGATGGGCGCCATGGCATTCGGCGCGCTCTACCCGATGACGGGCAAGCAGGCGAAATCGTTTGCCGTGCAGCGCACGATCACGCAGACGCTGGAAATCGGCCGCACGATCCGCACGGCACGCGAAGAATCGCGCGATATTTTCGAAAGCCTGATCGATTACCTGAACAGCTGGGATGGCCGCACCGCGCGCATCCTGTTCGACGGCAAGATCACCGACGTGACGCACGACACGCGCGACGGCTGGCATTTCGGCCGCGCGACGATGACCGGGCTTCAGAATTCATCTGACGAGTGTGTCGTCGAGATCCAGAACGAATTCCTCGTCTGCCGCCTGAATGGCGAGACGATCACCATCGTTCCCGATCTCATCAGCATCCTCGATCGCGAATCCGGCGAGCCGCTCACGGGCGAAATGCTCACCTACGGCCAGCGCGTGAAGGTGCTCGGTTACAGCGCCGACGCGATGCTGCGTCGCCCCGAAAGCCTCGAAGTCCTCGGCCCGCGCATGTTCGGGATCGACGAGGAGTTTCGCCCGATCGAAAGCCTGTTCCCAGCCGCGTGAGCTGGTGGAATGGGCAAAAAAGGGGCGGCAACCAAGCGGTTGCCGCCACATTCTTTTGGCTGACTGCGCCCTTAGAAGTTGGCGCGGAAGTTGAGGCCCACCGTACGCGGCGCCACGTTGTTCACGAGCGTGCGGTTCTGCGCGATCGCGTTCGAGGTCGAACGCGTGATCGCCGTGTCGTCGAACAGGTTGTTGACGAACACATAGACGCCCCAGGCGTTATCCGCTTCCTCGACACCCACGCGCAGGTTCGCGACCTCGTAGTCGTCGATGTAGCGCGTGAACACATAGGCCGGGCGGAAGTCCGACCACGAGCCGCCGACGTGGTTGGCATCCATGCGGAAGAAGCCGTTCAGGCCCTCCGCCAGGCCCCACACGTACTGCGCCGAAAGACCCGCTGTGAATTTCGGTACGAACGGAATGCGGTCGCCGTCGAAGCCTGCCGCCGGGGCGACGGCCGTACCGGCGTTCGGCTGGTCTTCGGTCAGCTTGGCATCAAGGTAAGCAAGATTGCCCGAGATCGAGAGGCCGTCGATCGGACGCAGCGAACCTTCAAGCTCGAAGCCGCGGATGCGCGCCGAGCCTGCGTTGCCGATATACGCGAACGCGCCGTTCGGCGTGCGCGTGCTGATCTGCATGTCCGACCAGTCGATCTGGAACACGTCCATGTTGAGCGTCAGCTTGCGATCGAGCATCGTCGTCTTCAGGCCCGCCTCGTAGTTCCAGAGGCTGTCCGACGTATACGGCGTCAATTCCTGCGCAAGACCGATCACCTGGTTGGCGCCGCCCGGACGGAAGCCCTGCGAGGCTTCGGCGTAGAAGAGCACATTGTCGGTGATCTTGTACGAAGCGTTGAACTTGAACGCCGTGCCGTCCTCGTTTGACGATACGAATGACAGCGGGCGCACAACCGCGCCGACGAGGATCGAGCCCTTCGTCGTCTCGCCGTTGATGTCCTTGTCGTAGCGGAAGTAACGGACGCCTGCGGTCAGGTTCAGGCGGTCGGTCACGTCATACGAGACTTCGCCGAATGCCGCGACCTGGCGAAGGCTGTCGTTGATGTAGCGCGTCGTCGCGATCTGGAGCGGGTAGATGATCGCGCCCGTTACCGGATCGGCGTTCACCTGCGGGTTCTCGACGTGGATGTCACGGTCCGAGAAGAAACCGCCGATGGTCCAGTTGAGCGGTCCCGTGCCATCCGAGCTGAGGCGAAGCTCTGCCGTCCACGCTTCCATGTTCTGCTGCGGGAACAGCGCGGAGGTCGATTGGCTGTCGACGAGCGCATAATAGTCCGTGAGCTGGGTGCCGGCGCACGGGATCGCCGCGCTGCCGTTGAGGCGGGCGCCGCAGCCCGCAGCCGTACGCGTCGAGCGGATGAAGCGCGAAACGTCGCTCACCGTCGAAATGTCGCGCTCCATGTAGGAACCGGCAGCCGTCAGCACCACGCCGCCGAAATCGTAAGCGGCCGTCAGGCTGAACAGATCCACATCGTCGCGCATCGGCTGGCGCGTCAGCGCATCCGAATTGTTCTTGCCCGCTTCCAGCGTCCACGAAGGCGTGTCCGTGCGCGAACGGTTCATGTAGTACGCCGCATCGATCGTCAGATCGTCGGTCGGGGTTGCCCTCAGCAGCAGGCGCCCGCCGTAGTATTTCTGCTCGTTGATGTCCTTGATGCGGAGCGTCGTGTTGTCGATGTAGCCGTCCGCCTTGCGGTAGAAGCCCGTGGCGCGCATCGCCAGCTTGTCCTGCACGATCGGCACGTTCACCATGCCGCTGGCTTCGAAATTGGCGCCGCCGTGCTTGGTTGCGGAAAGGCTGGTGTCGATCGCGGCGTCGAACTCGTTCGTCGGCTTCTTGTAGATCACGCGCAGCGTGCCGCCCATCGAGCCCGAACCGTAAAGCGTGCCCTGCGGGCCGCGCAGCACTTCGACGCGCTCGACGTCGAACAGGCGAAGCTCGGGGGTCGAGCCGCCGGCGTCGTTGCCCGCGCCGATCACGCCCGTCACCGGGGTTTCGTCATAGTAGGTGCCCACAGTCGGTTCACCAGCCGCCTGAATACCGCGGATGACGACACGGCGCTGCGAGGGGCCGCCGTCCACGAACGAGAGGCTCGGGACGCTCGCATTGAGGTCGGAGATGCTCTGGACGCCCGAATTCGCGATCGTGTCGCCCGTCACCGCCGAGATCGAAATCGGCGTATCCTGCAGGTTGGTGTCGCGTTTCAGCGCCGTGATGATGATCTCATCGCCTGTGGCTTCCTGCGCGACGGCGGCTCCGCTCACCCCGGCAAGTGCCGTGGCGGCGAGGAAAAACGACATTCTGAAGGTCTTGCTCACTCTACATCTCCCTTTACCCGTTCCGGCCTTATAATCCGCCGGACATCGATTATGTGATTGGAAGGGCCGCGCGAACGGCCCTCGAAGCAACTCTTGTCTGACAAACCCCCTTGTTCGGCCATGTCGGATAAGACACGGGCCAGTACATTTTGAGAGGGAGTCTGAATAGATCCCTGTCTCTCTGTCGGCCGTTCTGATTCGAGGTTCCGTGCTTGGCAAGATGATTGTTGCGTATCCCGACAAAATGATGAAATCCTGATGCCATCAAGCATCAGGTCTCCGCAAGGAGATGCCAAAACGGCTTCGGCGACTGCCGCGGAAGCCGAACGATGCCGTGTTGTCGGTGGCGTGGAAGGGGCAAACATGGTAAAAATGGCGGTTGGCGTTGCGATTGCGGCACTGCTCGGAACGACCGCGATGGCGCAGCCGATGGACGCGGATTTCGCGAAATCCGTGAAGGCGTGGACGACGAAGCCGGAATTCAGCAGCCCGCTCGTGGATCATCTGCCGGCTTCAGATACTGTTCCGTCTCCGAAACAGATTCTGGGTAACCATATCGGCGCGCCGAAGGTGCTGCACTATTACGAGCAGATCGTTGGTTATTACCGGACGCTCGCGGAAAAATCGCCGCGCATAAAGATCATCGAGATCGGCAAGACCGAGGAAGGCCGCGAGAACATCGTGGTGATGATCTCGTCGGAGGAGAATCTCGCGAAGCTCGATACCTACAAGGCGAATCTCGCGCTGCTCGCCGATCCGCGCCGCCTGCCGGCTGCGGACGCGCCCGCCGTGATCGCGGGGACGAAGCCGATCTATCACCTGTCTGCGGGGCTCCACAGCGCGGAAACCGGACCGCCCGAGATGCTGATGGAACTCGCCTACCGCCTGCTCACCGATGAAGGCGAGATGATCCGCGGCATCCGCGACAACCTCGTCGTCGCACTGAGCCCGGTTCTGGAGGCCGATGGCCGGGACCGCTACGTCGATTGGTACTACCGCAACCTCATCGACGAGACCGACGATCGCAACAAGCCCGGCGGCCCGCCCTACTGGGGCAAGTATATTTACCACGACAACAACCGCGACATTAACTTCTCGGACGTCAGCGCGCGCCACCTGATGAACTATTACCTCGAATGGCACCCACCGGTGCTGCACGAGCTGCATGAATCGGTGCCGTTCCTCTACACCTACAGCGGGCAGGCGCCGCAGAACCCCGATCTCGACCCGATCCTGTTCGGCGAGCTGCCGTGGTTCGCGAACTACGAGATGGCGCAGCTCACCAAATACGGGATGCCGGGCGTGTGGACCCACGGCTTCGTCGATGCGTGGACGCCGGGCTACCTCGCTTTCATGTCGTCGAACCACAACGGTATGCTGCGCATGTACGAGACGTTCGGCAACGGCGGCGCGACGACCATGCTCCGCCACGTCGCGCCCGAGGTGCAGACCTCCGTGCGCGGCGGCGACTGGACGAAGCGCGACTGGTATCGCCCCAGCCCTCCCTACAAGGAGGTGGTCTGGTCGATGCGCAACAACACCAACTACATGCAGACGGGCGTGCTGACCGCGCTCGAACTTGCCGCCAAGCATCCGAACGTCATCCTCGAAAACTTCTACAAGAAGAGCGCCAACGCCGTGGAGAACGGCAAGACGAAGGCACCCTACGCATACATCATCCCGGGCGGCCAGAAGGACGAGACGCGTGTCGCTTTCGTCACCAATCTGCTCCGTCTGCAAGGCATCGAGGTCGGCCGCGCGGCGAAGCCGGTCAAGCTGAAGGACCGTAGCTATCCAGCCGGTTCGCTGATCGTGAAGCTCGATCAGCCCTACGGGCGTCTCGCGAAGATCCTGCTCCGCAAGCAGGACAA
Organism: Sphingosinicella sp.; assembly: GCA_016793845.1. GTDB lineage: Bacteria > Pseudomonadota > Alphaproteobacteria > Sphingomonadales > Sphingomonadaceae > Sphingosinicella > Sphingosinicella xenopeptidilytica. The sequence continues at coordinate 3,628 of JAEULI010000012.1, read as the reverse complement.
TTACCCCGACGAGAAGCTCGGCACATACGATGACGCCGCGTGGACGATGGGCATGATGGCCCGCGTCGACATCGCGGAGGTGGACGACAAGGCCGCGCTCGACATCCCGACGACGCCTGTCGACCGCCTGACGCCGCGCGGCAGCATCTCCGGTCGCGGCGCGGGCACCTATGCGGTGCTCGATAACGGCTCGGTCGGCCTCGCGACGCTTCGCTACCGCCTGAAGGACGCGAAGGTCCGCGTTGCAGAGGCCGATTTCAAGGCCGGCGGCAAGACCGTTCCCGCAGGCTCCCTCCTCGTCGAGGGCGGCGCCTACGACGCTTTGAAGCCCGCCGTGGAAACGCTTGGCCTCGAAGCCGTGTCGGTCAGCGGCAAGCCCACTGCGCACGAAACCGCACTGCCGCGCACGGCGCTGTTCAGCACGTGGGGTTCTAGCGAGAAGGTCGGCTGGGTGCGCTACGCCTTCGATCAGCACGAGATCGCCTACGACCTCGTCTTCAAGGAGCAGATTCGCGCCGGCAACCTCCGCGACAGATACGATGTCATCATCCTGCCGACGCAGGGCCGCTCCACGAAGGATATCGTTTTCGACATCCCCGTGAAGGGCAAGCCGCTGCCGTACACGAAGACGGATCGTTACCGCTTCCTCGGCGACTACGGATCGTCGGAGGACGTGCGCGGCGGCATGGGGCTTGAAGGCATGGTCGAGCTTCGGAAGTTCGTGGAGGCGGGCGGCACGCTCATCACCACAGGCGACGCGAGCGCCGTGCCGGTCGAATTCGGCCTCGTGGGCGACATCGTTTCCACTCGCACCACCGGCGATTTCTACGCGCCCGGCCCGATCGTGAAGGCGAAGGTGCTGCAGCCGAAGAACCCCGTGTTCTACGGCTACGACGACGCGGAAATGCCCGTGCGCTGGGCGTCCAACACGCTCTACGGCGTGCCGGAGCGGCTGAAAGGCCGCGTCATGATGGAGTTCCCCGGCGGCAAGGAGGGCGTGCTGAGCGGCTTCATGCGTGGCGCCGACGGAGTGAAGGACCGCGCGGCGATCCTCAATATCCCGCAGGGCGAGGGCCGTATCCTGATGTTCGCCACGAATCCCGTCTGGCGCTGGCAGAACCTCGGCGAGTTCCGGATGCTCTACAACGCGCTCATCAACTGGAAGCAGCTCGGCATCACGGATGTGGCACCGCCCGTTCCCGCGCCGATCGCCGCCGTTTCCGCAGAATAACCCTCAAGGAGTTTTCCCTATGATCCGCAAGTCCATGTTCCTCGCCGCCGCGCTTTCCGCCGTCGCGCTCACCGCCTCGGCGCAGGAGGCGAAGCGCCCCGAGTTCCCGTTCACCACCGAAAAGGCCTACGACGCCGGCAAGGTTACGCCCTACAAGGGCAAGCACGCCGCCGCGTACAAATACATCGATGCGAACAAGGCCGCGCATGTCGAGAACGTGCAGCGCTGGGTCCGTCAGCGTTCGATCAGCGCGCAGAACGACGGCGTCACCGATATGGCGAACATGCTGATCGCTGATTTGAAGGCGCTTGGCTTCAAGGAGGCGGAGCTCGCCCCCACCAAGCGCCACCCCGGCGTCTGGGGCTATTACGATGCGGGCGCGAAGACCACGATCGCTGTCTACATGATGTACGACGTGCAGCCGATCGAGCCGGTGGGCTGGAACGTCGATGCCTTCGCGGGCACGATTCTCGAGGATCACGAGCTCGGCCGCGTCCTCATGGCGCGGGGCGCGACCAACCAGAAGGGGCCGCAGCGCATTTTCCTGAATGCGCTCGAAGCCATCATCAAGTCCGAGGGCAAGCTGCCCGTGAACGTCATGCTGCTCGCGGAGGGCGAGGAGGAGCTCGGCTCGCCGCACTACCCGGACCTCATCGCCAAGTATCAGGACCGCCTGAAACAGGCGAACGGCGGCGTCCTCTTCCCGATGATGGGGCAGACGCTGGCGGGCGGCGTGCAGATGTCGCTCGGCGTGAAAGGCAACATCTACTTCGAGCTTGAAGCCCAGGGCGGACCGCAGGGCGGCCCGAAGACGGCGGAGATCCACAGCTCGCTGAAGGCCATTGTCGACGCGCCGGGCCTCCGCCTCGCCCAGGCGATTGCGAGCCTCACGTCGCCGGACGGCAACGTCATCGCCGTGCCGGGTTTCTACGATTCGATCCGCCAGCCGAACCAGGAGGAGCAGGAGCTCATCAATGGCGTGCTCCCGGCGTGGACGGCGAACGAGCCCGCGATGCGCAAGTCGCTTGGCGTCGACAAGTGGATCGACGGGATGAGCGGCCGCGAGGCGATCACCCAGTACCTGTTCAACACCACGCTCAACATGGACGGCATCTGGGGCGGCTATTCGGGCGAGGGCACGAAAACCATCCTGCCGCACAAGTTCACGGCGAAATTCGATTCGCGCCTCGTGCCGAACCAGACGCCCGACGAGTCCGAGCGCCTGATCCGCGCTCACCTCGACGCCAAGGGATTCACTGACATCAAGCTCACGCGCCTCTCCGGCTATCCGCCCGCGCAGTCCTCGGTGAAGGAGCCGCTCGTGCAGGCTGTGATCGGCGCGTACCGCAAGTACGGCATCACGCCGAGCGTCATGCCCCGCCTTGCGGGCAGCGCGCCCTACTACGTGTTCACCGATATCCTGAAGATGCCGATCGTCTCGGCAGGCATCGGCTACGGCACGGGCGCGCACGCACCCAATGAGTTTATTGTCATTGATCCGAAGCCGGGTTCGAAGGTCGCGGGCATCACGGAGGCGGAGAAGTTCTACGTCGACGTGATCCACGCCGTCGCGAAGCGCTAATCCGCAAAGGGGAGGGACGTGACCATGACCGAAACCAGCGAGATCAGCCGCCGCGCCTTCACAGCAGGCGCGGCGGGCCTCGGCCTGTCGGCGCTGGCGGGCATTACGCCCGCTGCCGCCGAGACCATCGCACCGTCGATCGCGGCGCTGTACCGCAAGGCGATCGTCATCGATGCGCTCGCCTCGCCGGATACATGGAACGTCCCCTATCCCCCACCCGGTGAACTCACGCCCGAAAAGCTCGCGAACGTGCGCGCCTCGGGCATCACCGCCGTTAACCTCACGGTGGGGAAGCCGGGCGGGTTTGAAGGCACGGTGAAGGAAATCTCGAAATGGCTCCGCCATATCGAAGCGCATCCCGATTATTTCCTGCTCGTGAAGCGCCACGCCGATCTCGCCACCGCGAAGAAGACGGGCAAGCTCGGCATCATCTTCGGCTTTCAGGGCATGGGAATGATCGGCGAGGATTTGAGCCTCATCGAAACGTTCGACGGTCTGTGGGTGAAGATCATGCAACTCACCTACAACGACAAGAATCCACTTGGCGCGGGCAGTTCCTCTCCCGACAACGAGGGGCTCACCCCGCTAGGCCGCGAAGCCGTGGCGCGCATGAACAGCCTCGGCATCCTTGTCGATACCGGGCACGCCACACCGCAGACGGTCATCGACGCCGCTGCGGCCTCATCGAAGCCGATCACCTGCTCGCACACCGGCGCCCGCGCGATCTACGCGAGCCAGCGCAACCAGACCGATGCCGCCCTCCGTGCCGTTTCGGGTACAGGCGGTGTCGTCGGCATCTATCTGATGCCTTTCCT
>JAEULI010000111.1 GCA_016793845.1 Sphingosinicella sp. | reverse complement strand
ACCGTGACGCACGGTGCCGCGCTCTACGAGGGCACGTGCGGCGTCTGCCACGGCCCGGGAGGCATTTCCTCCGGCGTGCTGCCTGATCTGCGACGTTCGGGCGTGCTCGCCGACAAGGACAACTGGAACGCTGTCGTCATCGGCGGTGCGCTCAAGGATCGCGGCATGGTGAGCTTTGCCCCGTGGATGTCGGCGGACGATGCCGAGGCGATCCGTGCTTACATTGCGGGCAAGGCGAAGTTGCTGGCGGCGTCGGAAGCGAAGGGCGGTTAAGGTAGGTCTAGCCACATCACGCAGCGCCGCGCCGGGTTCGGCTGCAAGGCCAGTCGGCGCGCGAGCGCGGGCGGGGTCTGATCGGCGGCGAGCACCCGGAAACCCATTCGTGCGTAGTAAGGCGCGTTCCAAGGGATCGTGCGATCTGTCGTCAGGCTCGCGGCCTTGAAGCATCGCTCTGCAGCTTCGGCAAGCGCCGCTTCGATGAGCACCCGCCCGATGCCGCGACGCTGGTGCGATGCGGAGACCGATATCTCATCAATATAGAAGCTGTTCTCCAACCGCTCGGCTCGGAGGAAACCCACGGGCATTCCGCCATCGTCCGCGATCCACAGTTTGTTCTGTGAAAGCGCGGGATGGAAATGTTCGGGTGCCGATGTCTGGCCGACTGCCCACGCCATGTGCGTGCCTTCGAACAGCGTGCCGGCGGACAGTTCGACGACCGTCAACGCTGCGATGTCGGCCTCGCTTCCGTAGCGGACGATCAATGCGTTCGGGTCAACGCGCGCATGGCGTCGTCGAGCCCTTCCAGCGTCAGCGGAAACATGCGGCCTTCCATCAGGGTTTTCACCATCTGGATCGATTGGCCGTACTGCCAGTTCTTCTCCGGGATCGGGTTCAGCCATACGGCGCTGTGGTAGATTTCGGTCATCCGCCGCATCCACACTTCGCCGGCCTCCTCGTTCCAGTGTTCTACGGAGCCGCCGGGATAGTTGATCTCGTAAGGGCTCATCGAGGCGTCGCCCACGAAGATCAATTTATAGTCCGCCGGGAACTTGTGGAGCACGTCCAGCGTCGGCGTGCGCTCGGTGAAGCGACGGCGATTGTCCTTCCACACGCCTTCGTAGACGAAATTGTGGAAGTAGAAGAATTCGAGGTGCTTGAACTCGCTGCTTGCGGCGGAGAACAGTTCCTCGCAAAGCTTGATATGCGGGTCCATCGATCCGCCGACATCGAGGAACAACAGCACCTTCACTGCATTGTGCCGCTCCGGGCGCATCACGATATCGAGATACGCCTTGCGCGCCGTCCCCTTGATCGTGGCGTCGAGGTCCAGCTCATCCGCCGCGCCGGTGCGTGCGAAGCGGCGCAGGCGGCGGAGCGCCACCTTGATGTTGCGCGTGCCGAGCTCGACCTCGTTGTCGAGGTTCTTGAACTCGCGCTTGTCCCAAACCTTGATGGCGCGGCCCTGACGGCCTTCCTTCTGGCCGATGCGCACGCCTTCGGGATTGTAGCCATAGGCGCCAAAGGGCGATTTGCCCGCGGTGCCGATCCACTTGTTGCCGCCTTCGTGGCGTTCCTTCTGCTCTTCGAGGCGCTTCTTCAGCGTCTCCATGATCTCTTCCCACGAGCCGAGCTTCTCGATCTCCGCCTTCTCCTCATCGGTGAGGTAGAGCTCGGCGAGCTTTTTCAGCCACTCTTCGGGGATTTCGGCGGTTTCTGCCTCGAAGCTGGTTTCAAGGCCGTGGAAGACCTTGCCGAACACCTGATCGAAACGGTCGAGCAGCGCCTCGTCCTTCACGTAGGCCGCGCGGGAGAGGTAGTAGAAGCTCTCCACGTTCCGGTCGATCACGCCCGCCTTCAGCGCCTCCAGAAGCGTAAGATGCTCCTTGAGGCTCGCCGGGATCTTGGCGGCGCGGAGGGCGTCGAGGAAGTCCAGAAACATGTGGTACGCGGCCTTTCGGTGATCCAGTCGGCGGAAAGCATAAAGCAATCCGCGCGCGGAGGCATTACCCGGTTCCGCTAGGGCTGTCACATTCGGGACCTTGTGTCTTCGGGGCGCCCCCGCATTGTTGTGCCGAAACTGTGGGAGGGATGCATGAGCTGGGCTGCCGGGAAGAGTATTTTGGTGACGGGCGGAACACAGGGCATCGGGCACGCGACCGCGCTCGCCTTCCGCGATCTGGGCGCGAACGTCACCGTCACGGGCACGCGGGCGGCGGCTTCCGCATATGAAGGTGATTTCGCGGGACTTTCCTATGTGAAGGCCAACATGGCGGAGAAAGCGGATATCGCGGCCTTGGGAGCAGGGCTGTCGACGCTCGATGTGCTGGTGAACAACGCCGGAATGGCCAGCGAGAACGAATACGATCTCGCGAACTTCGAAGCGGTGATCGCGGTCAACCTCAATGCCGTGATGGACGTTTGCCTGCGCTGTCATCCGCTGCTGAAGGTGGCCGGCGGCAGCATCGTGAACGTCGGCTCGCTGGCCTCGTTCCTGGCGCTTAAAGAGACGCCCGCCTACAACGCCAGCAAGGCCGGCATCCTCGGGCTCACACGCGCGCTTGCCGACAAATGGGCGCCCGACGGCATCCGGGTCAACATGGTGGCGCCGGGCTTCATCGAAACGCGCATGACAGCGCCCATGCGCCGCGATGCGAACTACGAAAGCCGCATGTTGAAGGCGATCCCGATGCGCCGGTGGGGTCAGCCCGAGGAGGTCGCGGAGCCGATCGTGTTTCTCGCGTCACCCGGCGCGGCCTACATCACCGGACAGAGCCTTGCGATGGACGGCGGGCTGATGTTGCGCTGAGAACAAAGAAAAAGGGCGGCGCGACCATCGTCACGCCGCCCTTGCCAGGATTGCGTCCGTTCAGCGCCGACGGCGCACGATGCCGAGACCCGCGAGGCCGAGACCGAGGAGCGCGAGGCTCGCAGGCTCCGGCACGTCGAGCGGGGGTTCGGGATCGGGGTCGGGGTCCGAAAGGACGGCGGTGAAACCGATATTGTTGAAATCGACCTGGCCGTTCGAGCCGGTGAGCCACGCGTTGACGTAGCGGACGTTCGTCGGGAAATCGAGCGCGTAGTCCTCCGGCGTGATCGGCGTGCCGTCGCTGCCGTCGGTGTTGCCGAGCCGCGGTTCCTCGGTGAGGGAGCCGACCAGTGCCCACGTGTCGTCGTAGAACGTGAACACGATCTTATCCACGTCGTAGCTTTCGCTGTGGTAATTCCAGAAATGCATGGTCGAGAGGTCGTATTCGGCGCCGAAGTCGAACACGAGTTCGAGGTGTCCGCCGCTCACCCACACGTGGGTTGTCGGAGACACGTGAAACTCCGTCGAGGTCGCCGTCGGCGCGTTGATCACGTTCGCGAGCGATGCGGTGATGTTCAGGTTCTGGAACGGGCCATAGGTCGGGCTCGCGAGCACGTCTGCGTCATGGCTGTCGCCGAGCGAAACCGTGACGCCTGAGGCGGCATTAAGGTAAACAGGGGCGGCCATTGCCGCCATCGGCAGTGTCGCCAGCGCGGTAAACACCGTGGCCCGCACCATGTGTTCGATCCAAACCGAATTCATCTGCCCCTCCTCATTGCAATCTACGGAGGGGGTCGATGCAAGCTGTATGCCATGTTTTCAAAATGAAAGGATTTTGGCGGCTGGACAGAAAAGGTCGGCGGCCGTTTGATTTTCATTTTGTAAATTTCACCGACACCCGCAGGAATCAGCGGAGGCGCGTGATTGCGTGAAGACCCATGGCGAGCCAGCCGAGGCCGATCAACGCGGCTGCGAAGCCGCCGAACTGGAGCGGCTGGATCAGGGCAGGGAGGATCGCGAGCGGTGCGGGAAGGCAGAGCGCCGCGAGCACCCGTCGCCCCGATCGGAACAGCGCGACCGCAGCGCCGCCCGAGGTGAGCGCGAGCAGCCCGAACTTGATCCAGACAGGCCAGGCGAGGAGCGCAAGAGCGCTACCGGGGGCGGAGAGGTTTGCGGTGATATCGAGAAGCAGCGTGTTTTCCACCGCATCGCTTGCCGCCGCCACGAGGCCGAGCGCGCCGAAAGCCAGCCAGATGCGGCGTTTCCGGTCCTGCGCGATCCCGGCAAAGAAACTGAATACGAAGAAGCCGTAGATCGGCATGAACAGGAAATCGAGCCGGTTGCCGCGATCCATCGCGGCGATGCGCGTCGGGTCTGCGGGGGTGCCGAAGACATGATCGAGATGCACCTGCGTCCGCGCGAACTCGAAGAGGAGCACCGGGCTCTGCACGCGCGCATCGGGAAGCGGCGCTGCGAGGGTCTTCGGGAACACCGCCTGCATGACGGCGAACATCAGAACGACAAGACCGAACAGAACCACGGTTGTGCGTCTGTCGGCCAGCCAGTTCATGGGTTCGGCCCTATCCCGGCTTGCCGTCGCGCCGCGATATGAACGCGAGGCGCTCGAACAGCATCACATCCTGCTCGTTCTTGAGGAGCGCGCCGTGGAGCGGCGGGATCAGCTTCTTGGGATCGCGCGAGCGCAGCACGTCGAGCGGCAGATCCTCGTGCATCAGCAGCTTCAACCAGTCGAGCAGCTCGGAAGTCGAGGGCTTCTTCTTGAGGCCGGGCACGTCGCGGATATCGTAGAAGACGGAGAGTGCCTCGCGCACCAGTTCCTTCTGGATGCCGGGGAAGTGTACGTCGACGATCGCCTGCATCGTCTCACGGTCCGGGAATTTGATGTAGTGGAAGAAGCAGCGGCGCAGAAACGCGTCCGGCAGTTCCTTCTCGTTGTTGGACGTGATGATGACGATGGGACGCTCGGCGGCCTTCACCGTCTCGCCGGTCTCGTAGACGTGGAACTCCATGCGGTCGAGTTCCTGCAGAAGATCGTTCGGGAACTCGATGTCGGCCTTGTCGATCTCGTCGATCAGCAGCACGGGCAGTTGTGGGGACGTGAACGCCTCCCACAGCTTGCCCTTGCGGATGTAGTTGCGGATGTCGTGCACGCGCTCGTCGCCGAGCTGGCTGTCGCGCAGGCGGCTGACGGCATCGTACTCGTAGAGACCCTGCTGCGCCTTGGTCGTGGACTTGACGTGCCACTCGATGAGCGGCGCACCCATTGCCGCCGCGACTTCGGCCGCAAGCACCGTCTTGCCTGTGCCCGGCTCGCCCTTCACCAGCAGCGGACGCCGGAGCGTCGCCGCCGCATTCACGGCAACCTTGAGGTCGTCGGTTGCGACATAGCCGCTGGTGCCTTCGAAACGCATGAACTTCTCCGCTGATGCCCTTTTGCCTTCGGGCCTAAAGCGTGAAAGCCGAACGGGCAACCGCCTGTTTGCGATAGGCCGTCGAGGGAACCCGCTCAGGCGAGGCGCTGGGCGTGGCGGGCTTCGAGGAGGTCAAAAAGCTGGGCGTGGAGGCTGGCGAGTTGCAGCGCGCCAAACTCGATGGCGCGGCGCACACGCACATCGTCGGCATGGCAGGCGAGCGCATCGAAGGCGCCCTCTTCGGGCCACGGGTCCGAAAGTCGCTCGTGGCGGTCGTAGCCAAGATGCTGCGCCGCGCGGGGGAGGCGGCTGCGCACGGCTTGCCAATCGAGCACGAGCGTTACCGCCGCGCCGAGCGCGCAGCCCATGCGGTTCGATTTGGCGAGCGTCAGCATGGCGTCACGCTGGTCGCGCACCACCTGCTCGGCAGTGCTGATGCCGTGGAGATCAAGCGCGCCGCCGGTCATCGCGGCAAGCCCGGCCATCCAGCGGCGGTCCTGATCGAACGCCGTACCGGCGCTGCGCAGCCACGAGGCCGCAGGCTCATCGGCATTGAGACGGGCGATTTCGAGAACGCTCGGGAGCTGGCCATGCAGAATGACCAAGAAATGCGCTGCATCGGCAATGGCCTGCAGCGGACGTGCGACAGAGCCTTCGGAAAGTGCACGCAAGTGGCGGCTACCGCCCGCGCCACCATCGCGCAGCGCGCCGATCACCGCCGCCGCAAAGCTGCGCGAATCGGCTACACTGCCCGCTGAACGCAGGTTTTTCTGAAGCTGGTCCATGAAGGTGGGGACCACCGCTGCTGCCATTTGCCGCCGTCTCCGCATCCGCTGCCCCACGGCTTTTGCCGCTGGCGCGAAGCCTAAGTGCTCAGCGTAAAGGGAGACTTAATTCGCACCGCCGTTTTTTACACCGCGGCGACGCAAGGCGAGGAAGCCGAGACCAGCAGCGACAAGGCCGAGCGTCGCGGGCTCGGGAATATCCGTGCCGGTGTCCGGAAACTCGAAGTTGCCGCTGTAGGTCGCAAGGTGAAGCTCGCCGCGAAGCTTCACGGCATTCGCCACGACGCTGCCGTTGATCGGCGTCATGTTCTTCACGGTCGCGAGCGGTGCCACCACCGAGCCCCACGTCTGATCAAGGAAGCTGACTTCGGTCGCTTCGAAGAAGTTCCAGATGATGTTGTCGGCCAGCGCGTTGCCGGCGGCTTCCCAGCCTTTGAAGTTGATAGCCGTGCCCGCGACGTTGATGATGATCGTGTCGATATCGTTCGCCGATGAAGAGAACTTGATCTTGCCCGTGTTGGGGAAGAAGTCCGCAGACAGCGAGATCACCGAAACGCCGCTCTCATTGGGAACGCTCGGGGTGATCAGGAAGCCGTTCATGTGATCGCCGGCACTGTAGCGATCATAGCTGACGCCGGCGTCGAGCGCGGCGAGATCGGCCGAGAACTGGATGAAATCGGACTTCTTGAGCGTGCCGCCCGGCAGATCGCCGAGCGCCTTCGTGCTGCCGCCGCCGCCCTGAAAATCGATCGCGGGCGAGACGCTGCCGCCCACATAGGCGTCCCCGCGCTTCACCTTGGCGTTGTTCGAGACATTGCCGGTGACGACGAGGCTCGCTTTCTGGGCATTGGTGCCCTTCGAAGCGATCTGAACCGCCCCGGCGTTGTAGTTGCCGTCGACGTAAACCGCGCCTTCGATGTCGCTGGAGAGCGTGACGTCGCTGAAAGCGATGAGATTATAGTCCTTGAGGGCCTGAATCGGGCTCGCAAGAGCGCTGGACGACGCAAACAGGAGCGCTGCAGCAACCGCGCCGCCAAAACCGGATTTCATAATCGCAGACCCTTGTTCGTTCTTCATGGCAAAACGGCGGACGCCGCTGCGCCCGCCGTTTAATCCGGTTTTGCTTAAAGCGGCATGAACCAGAATGCCTCAGGTATCGAGGAAGCTGCGCATCTTGCGGCTGCGCGTCGGGTGCTTCAGCTTCCGGAGCGCCTTCGCCTCGATCTGGCGAATGCGCTCGCGCGTGACCGAGAACTGCTGACCGACCTCTTCGAGCGTGTGATCGGTGTTCATGCCGATACCGAAACGCATGCGAAGCACGCGTTCCTCGCGCGGAGTGAGGCTGGCGAGAACGCGCGTCACCGTTTCCTTGAGATTGGCGTGAATCGCCGCATCCACCGGGATCACGGCGTTCTTGTCCTCGATGAAGTCGCCGAGGTGGCTGTCTTCCTCGTCGCCGATCGGCGTTTCGAGGGAGATCGGCTCCTTGGCGATCTTCATGACCTTGCGAACCTTGTCGAGCGGCATCGAGAGACGCTCGGCCAGTTCCTCCGGCGTCGGCTCGCGGCCGATTTCGTGGAGGATCTGGCGGCTGGTACGGACCAGCTTGTTGATCGTTTCGATCATGTGCACCGGGATGCGGATCGTTCTTGCCTGATCCGCGATGCTGCGCGTGATCGCCTGCCGGATCCACCACGTCGCGTAGGTGGAGAACTTGTAGCCGCGCCGGTACTCGAACTTGTCCACCGCCTTCATCAGGCCGATGTTGCCTTCCTGAATGAGATCAAGGAATTGCAGGCCGCGGTTCGTGTACTTCTTGGCGATGGAAATGACGAGGCGAAGGTTCGCTTCCACCATCTCCTTCTTGGCGATGCGCGCTTCGCGCTCGCCCTTCTGCACCATGTTGACGATGCGGCGGAACTCGCCGAGTTCCACGCCCGTCTGCTGCGCGATGTCAGCGATCTCGGAGCGAATTTTCTCGACCGTGCCGCGCTCGCTCTGCGCGAAGTTCGCCCACTTGTCGTCCATGCGCGACACGCGGTCGAGCCAGCTCTCGTCAAGCTCGCTGCCCATATATTCGTCGAGGAACGCTTTGCGGTTGATCCGGTAACGCTCGGCAAGACGCAGCATGTTGCCGCCAAGCGTCATCAGCTGGCGGTTATAGCTGTAGAGCTGATCGACGAGGAACTCGATCTTGGCGTTGTGGAAGTGCACGGCGGCGACCTTCAAGGTCAGCTCTTCGCGCAGCCCCTGATACTTCTTCTCCTGCGCCTGCGGAAACTCCTCGCCGGAGTTGAGCGCT
>JAEULI010000002.1 GCA_016793845.1 Sphingosinicella sp. | reverse complement strand
TGCAACTTCAGGAAGCGCTTGTAGAGCGAGGTGATCTCGGCGAACTGCTCAAGCGCCTGTGGCTTCAGCTGCTCTTCCATCTGCGCAAGGGAGAGCGTGTTCTCCTCGTCTTCTTCTTCCTGCTGCGGCTTGGCGCGCTTCTCGGTATATTCGTCTTCCTCGTCGCCGCCCTTTTCGGGCTCGGCTTCGGGCTCGTCGTCGTCCTTCAGCTCGACGCCGCTCGGCAAATCGGACTCGCTGTCGTTCTCGACCTGCTCATCCGAAGGTCCGCTGTTGAGCATGGCGTCGAGGTCGAGGATTTCACGAAGCTGCATCTCGCCCGCGTTCAGCGCTTCAGACCACGCAATCATCGAGGTGAAGGTGAGGGGGCTTTCGCAAAGCCCCTCGATCATCGTGTTCCGGCCCGCCTCGATGCGCTTGGCGATGGCGATCTCGCCCTCGCGCGACAGCAACTCCACCGCGCCCATCTCGCGCAGGTACATGCGCACGGGGTCGTCGGTGCGGTCCAGCACCTCTTTCTTCTTCTCGATGACGTGCAGCGTCGGCTTGTCGTCGCCGTCCATCTCGTCGGCATCGTCTTCCGCTTCGGCTTCGGCCTCCGGCTCGTCATCGCCGGCGTCCTCGCTCTCGGTGAGGTTGATGCCCATCTCGGAGAGCGCGGACATCACGTCCTCGATCTGCTCGGACGACATCTGGTCCTGAGGCAGCGCCGCGTTCAGCTCGTCATACGTTAGCCAGCCACGCTTCTTCGCCTTCGCGACCAACTTCTTGATCGACGCATCGTTCATGTCGATGAGCGGCGCGCCGTCGGCCTCGCCGTTCTCGTCCTTACCCTTGGGCTTCGCCGGTGCTTTGGTCGCCATCCAGGTTCCGTTCCTTTGCGGGCGTCGGCGCTTCGTCCCCCCGACGCGCCTCGGCCAAATCGATTAGTTCGCGTTCGACCCGCGCCTTTTCAGCGCGAAGCCGTTGTTGTTCCTCGAATTCCGACTGGACCAGGGAATCATAGCGCGCGCGCAGATCCGCCAAATCCTCATCGATGCGTTGCAGCGCCATAAGGTGGCCCACAACACATGCCAAGTCCTGATCCGCAATCGCGGTGGGCGTCCGGGGTCGCGTGAAGCTAAAGTCGAGGCGATTCATACGCCTCAGGTCGTCCGCGTACTGACCGAGCCCTTGTGCCGCTAGGTCGTGCGCCAGCGCCTCTTTGTCAAGATCGTGATTGCGCGAAATCGCGGAGAAAATCGCCGATCTGAGGCGATCGAGCTGCGGCTCGCCAATGTGCAGATGCGATATGGCCTCGCCGTGGACGTCGGCGAGGTGCGGATGGGTGAGCAGGCCGACGACGACGGCGCGGGTTTCGATCTCCGCTGGCGAGAGCATGAGCCGCGCCTTCGCTGCGCTCGATGCGCCGCGAACCGCAGGCATGAAGCGGCTCTCCCGCCGGGCGCGGAACATCGCATCGAAGCGTTCGCGGAACTCGCTTTGATAGAGCGAGGCGACGGTCTGGTTTTCGATCGCATGCGCGTGTTCGAACAGGCGCTGGCGAACGGCGGCGCGGCGTTCGGGCGTGGCGGTGTCGACGCCTTCGGTCTCCGCCTTCCAGAGCGTGTCGATCAGGCTCGCCGCACCGTTCACAAGCTCCGTGAACGCGGCAAGCCCGCGCGCCTTCGCGAAATCGTCGGGGTCCTGCCCCTGCGGCATGGTGACGAAGCGCAGCGACTTCCCCGGTTCCAGCAGAGGGAGCGCGCGCATCGCAGCCCGGATCGCTGCGCGGCGCCCGGCGGCATCACCGTCGAAGCACAGCACAGGCTCCGGCGCGACGCGCCACAGGAGCTTCATCTGGTCTTCGGTGAGCGCGGTGCCCATCGGCGCGACGGCTTCCGCGAAGCCCACCTGCGCGAGGCCGATGACGTCCATATAGCCTTCGACGACGACGATGCGGCCAGATTTACGCGCGGCGGGACCGGCCTTGTCGAGGTTGTAGAGCAGGCGCCCCTTGTCGAAGAGCGGTGTGTCGGGCGAGTTCAAGTACTTGGGTTCGCCCGCGCCGATGATGCGCCCGCCGAAGCCTGCGATGCGCCCGCGCGGATCGCGGATCGGGAAGATCAGGCGGCCGCGGAAGCGGTCGTAGGGCTCGCGGCCCTCCGCTTCGATGACGAGTCCGACCTCGATGAGCTTGCGGATATCGATGTCGCCGAGCGCGGCCTTGAGCGCGCCGCGGCTGTCGGGCGCGAAGCCCAGGCCGAACGCGGCCACGGTCGCGGGTTTCAGACCCCGCTTCTCGATATAGGCGCGCGCATCCCCTCCGCCGAGGCCGGAAAGCTGCTTGCCGAACCAGTCGTTCGCTGCGGCGGTGACGTCATGAAGTCCCGCAGCGGCTTTCGCTTTCGCACGCGCCTCCGGGTTCTCCTCGGGCAAATCCAGCCCAGCTTCCGCCGCGAGGCCGGCCACGGCGTCCCTGAAGCTGAGGCCTTCCTGTTCTACGACGAAGCGGATGACGTCGCCGTGCGCACCACAGCCGAAGCAGTGATAGAAGGCCTTGTCGTCGTTGACGTAGAAGCTCGGGCTCTTCTCATTGTGGAAGGGGCAGCACCCCTTCATCTCCCGCCCGGCCTTGAGCAGCTTCACCCGCCGCGCCACGACGGACGACAGGCTCACCCGGCTCCTGATCTCGTCGAGGAATTGCGGGGGGATGGACATGCGGGCAGGGCTATCCCGCCAGCGCGGCTTTGACGACTCCGCTGACCGTGCTCATGTCGATCTGCCCGGCGTGACGCGCTTTCACCTCGGCCATGACGCGGCCCATGTCCTTGGGTCCGGCAGCGCCGATCTCGCTGACGATGGCGGCGACGGCGGCTTTCACCTCGTCCGGACCCATCATGGCGGGGAGGAAAGATTCGATGACGGCAAGCTCCGCCTTTTCCTGCGCGGCCAGCTCGTCGCGGCCGCCCTGCTCGAACATCGTGATGGATTCGCGGCGCTGCTTGCCCATCTTCTGCAGAACGTCGACGACGATGACGTCATCGTCGGGCACGGATTTCGCGACGCGCAGCTCGATATCGCGGTCCTTCAGCTTCGCGAGGATCAGGCGCACGGCCGCCAGCCGTTCCTTCTCGCCGGCCTTCATGGCTGCCACCTGCGCCGCCTTGATGTCGTCGCGAATCATGCTTTTCTTCCCTTTAAGAGCAAGGGGTCCGTCTAGCCGCCAAAAAGGCAAAAGAATAGATTGACGCTCCGGACCCTCGCCAATAGCTAGGCGCCTTAGCCACAAAGCACGAAACCAGAGTCGAAGGGGCCAGACCACGTGTCCGACGCCAAACCCGCGCGCGCACCCAAAGGAGCCACGGGGGTATTGATTCTCGCGGATGGCACGGTGATCTGGGGGCGCGGTTTCGGCGCCGAGGGTCATGCCGTCGGCGAGGTTTGCTTCAACACCGCGATGACCGGCTATCAGGAGGTGATGACCGATCCCTCCTACGCCGGACAGATCGTCACCTTCACCTTCCCGCACATCGGCAACGTCGGCACCAACCCCGAGGACATCGAGGCGGACACGCCTGCTGCCGTCGGCTGCGTGGTTCGCCAGGATGTCACCGCGCCCAGCAACTTCCGCAGCCTCGAAGGTTTCGACGCCTGGATGAAGCGCAAGGGGCGGGTGGGTCTGTCAGGTGTCGACACGCGCGCGCTGACGCGCCGTATTCGCCAACTCGGCGCGCCGAACGCGGTGATCGCGCACAGCCCCTCCGGCACGTTCGATCTCGACGCGCTACTCGCCGAGGCGAAGGCGTGGCCGGGCCTTGAAGGCATGGACCTTGCCAAGGACGTGACGCGCGATGCGCGGCAGGATTGGTCCGGCGGGCCATGGCAGCTCGGGCAGGGCTATGGCGAAAGCACCGGTGAAGGCAGACCGCACGTGGTCGCCATCGATTACGGCGCCAAGAACAACATCCTGCGCAACCTTACGGCAGCGGGTGCGAGCGTCACGGTCGTGCCCGCGAGCGCGACATTCGAAGAGGTGATGGCGCTGCGTCCGGACGGTGTCTTCCTCTCGAACGGCCCCGGCGATCCCGCCGCGACCGGCGAATATGCCGTGCCGGTGATCCGGAAGCTGCTCGATGCGAATGTGCCGATCTTCGGCATCTGCCTCGGCCACCAGCTCCTCGGTCTCGCCGTGGGCGCGAAGACCGCGAAGATGCATCAGGGCCACCGTGGCGCGAACCACCCGGTAAAGCGGCTCTCTGATGGCCTCGTCGAGATCACCAGCATGAACCACGGCTTCGCGGTGGACGCGGATACGCTCCCCGCGAACGCGCGCGCCACGCACGTCTCGCTGTTCGACGGCTCCAACTGCGGCCTCGAACTCACCGACAAGTCGGCATTTTCCGTGCAATACCACCCCGAGGCCAGCCCTGGCCCGCAGGACAGCTTTTACCTGTTTCAGAAGTTCGTGAAGGGACTGAAGTAAAAACCATGCCCAAACGCACGGACATCTCCTCCATCCTCATCATCGGCGCGGGCCCCATCGTCATCGGGCAGGCGTGCGAGTTCGATTATTCGGGCACGCAGGCGTGCAAGGCGCTGCGCGAGGAGGGTTACCGGATCATTCTGGTGAACTCGAACCCCGCGACGATCATGACCGACCCGGACATGGCGGACGCCACCTATGTCGAGCCGATCACGCCCGAGATGGTTGCCAAGATCATCGAGAAGGAACGGCCTGACGCCGTGCTGCCGACGATGGGCGGGCAGACGGCGCTGAACACGGCGCTGGCGTTGGCGCGCGACGGGACGCTTGAAAAATACGGCGTCGAACTGATCGGCGCCGACGCGGAGGCCATCGACAAGGCCGAGGACCGGCTGAAGTTCCGCGAGGCGATGGACAAGATCGGGCTGGAAAGCGCGCGCTCCGGCATCGCGCATACGCTCGACGAGGCATTCGAGGTGCTGGAGCGCACGGGCCTTCCCTCCATCATCCGCCCCAGCTTTACGATGGGCGGCACGGGCGGCGGCGTCGCCTATAACCGGCAGGAGTTCGAGGAGATCGTACGCGGCGGGCTCGATGCCAGCCCGACCACCGAGGTGCTGATCGAGGAATCGCTGCTCGGCTGGAAAGAGTATGAGATGGAAGTCGTCCGCGACCGGAACGACAACGCCATCATCATCTGCTCGATCGAGAACGTAGACCCGATGGGCGTCCACACGGGCGACAGCATCACCGTCGCCCCGGCGCTGACGCTGACCGACAAGGAATACCAGATCATGCGGAACGCGAGCATCGCGGTTCTGCGTGAAATCGGCGTGGAAACAGGCGGTTCGAACGTCCAGTTCGCGGTCAACCCGAAGGACGGCCGTCTCGTCGTCATCGAGATGAACCCGCGCGTGTCGCGCTCCTCCGCGCTCGCTTCGAAGGCGACCGGCTTCCCGATCGCCAAGGTCGCGGCGAAGCTTGCCGTGGGATACACGCTCGACGAGATCGAGAACGACATCACCGGTGCGACGCCCGCGAGCTTCGAGCCGACGATCGACTATGTCGTCACCAAGATCCCGCGCTTCGCGTTCGAGAAGTTCAAGGGGGCGGCAAACACGCTCACGACGGCCATGAAGTCGGTGGGCGAAGTGATGGCCATCGGTCGCTCGATCCACGAAAGTATGCAGAAGGCACTGCGCGGCCTTGAAACCGGGCTGACCGGCTTCGACGAGGTCGAGGCGCTGGCAGGCGCGGGCAACGACGAGGTGGAAGCGGCGCTTGCGCTTGCGACGCCGGACCGGCTGCTCGTCGTCGCCGAGGCGATCCGGCGCGGCATTTCGGACGCCGATATCCACCGGCTTTCCGCTTACGACCCCTGGTTCATCGCGCGCATCCGCGAGATCGTGGACGCCGAGGAAAAGGTTCGCGAAAACGGTCTGCCGAAAGGCGCCGACGATTTCCGCGCGCTGAAGGCGATGGGTTTTTCGGACGCGCGGCTGGCGACACTTGTCGGCTGGCATGAAGCGGCGGTCGCAGAGCAGCGCCGCAGGCTTGGCGTGCGCCCGGTGTTCAAGCGCATCGACACGTGCGCCGCGGAGTTCGAGGCGAAGACGCCCTACATGTACTCGACCTACGAGGCGCCGAGTTTCGGCACGCCCGAGGACGAGAGCCAGCCTACGGACGCGAAGAAGGTCGTGATCCTCGGCGGTGGACCGAACCGGATCGGGCAGGGCATCGAGTTCGACTATTGCTGCTGCCACGCCTGCTTCGCGCTCGACGAGGCAGGCTACGAGACCATCATGGTCAACTGCAACCCGGAAACGGTTTCGACCGACTACGACACGTCGGACCGCCTCTATTTCGAGCCGCTGACCACCGAGGACGTGCTCGAAATCCTGAACGTCGAGATGTCGAACGGCACGCTCGCGGGCGTGATCGTGCAGTTCGGCGGGCAGACGCCGCTGAAACTCGCGCAGGGGCTGGAGGATGCGGGCATCCCGATCCTCGGCACCTCGCCCGACGCTATCGACCTTGCCGAGGACCGCGAGCGTTTCGCGAAACTTGTCGGCGACCTTGGCCTCAAGCAGCCTTCGAATGGTCTTGCACGCAGCCTTGAAGAGGCGATCCGCGAGGCCGACCGCATCGGCTATCCGGTATTGCTGCGCCCGTCCTACGTGCTCGGTGGCCGCGCGATGGAGGTCGTGGAGAACCAGACGCAGCTCGAAACCTACATCGCGACGGCGGTGAAGGTGTCCGGCTCATCGCCCGTGCTCGTCGACCAGTATCTCCGCGATGCTGTCGAGGTCGACGTCGATGCCCTGTCGGACGGCACGGATGTGGTCGTTGCGGGCGTGCTTCAGCACATCGAGGAAGCGGGCGTCCATTCCGGCGACAGCGCCTGCTCGCTGCCGCCCTACAGCCTCTCCGACGAGGTCGTGGCCGAGATCGAGCGGCAGACCGTGGCGCTTGCAAAGGCGCTGAAGGTCAAGGGCCTGATGAACGTGCAGTACGCCGTGAAGGACGGCGCCGTGTACCTCATCGAGGTGAACCCCCGCGCTAGCCGTACCGTGCCGTTCGTCGCCAAGGCGATCGGCCGGCCGATCGCGAAGATCGCCGCGCGCGTGATGGCAGGCGAGCCGCTGGCGTCATTCGGCCCGATCAACCGCAATATCCCGTATATTGCCGTGAAAGAGGCCGTATTCCCGTTCGCGCGCTTCCCCGGTGTGGACCCGATCCTTGGGCCGGAGATGAAGTCGACGGGCGAGGTGATGGGCATCGACGCCGATTTCGCCACCGCCTTTGCCAAGAGCCAACTCGGCGCGGGGACGACGTTGCCCGACAGCGGCACGGTCTTCGTTTCGGTGAAGGACACGGACAAGCCGGTAATTCTGACGGCTGCGAAGAGCCTGATCGATCTCGGCTTCCGCATCGTCGCGACCTCGGGCACGGCGAGCTACCTTGCAGAGCAGGGGATCGCGGTGGAGCCGGTCAACAAGGTACTCGAAGGGCGGCCGCACATCGTCGACCGGATCAAGGACGGCGACATCGACCTCATCTTCAACACCACCGAAGGCGCACAGAGCCTGAAGGACTCGCAATCGATCCGCGCATCGGCGCTTTACGGCAAGATTCCGTACTATACGACGGCGGCGGAATCGCTGGCGACCGTGATGGCCATCCGGGCGATGCGTCAACAACCCCTTGCAGTCCGCTCGCTGCAATCTTACTATTCTGATCTCGATACCTGATCCCCGACAGTTCTGGCGAAGAGACGGCGGATTTTCCGGCGGAGGGCCGGTTTGCCGGGGGAGTAGGCTGAGGAGTGGGTTAAGAACATGGCGACGCTTGAAAAGCTTCCGATCCTGCCGTCCGGTCATGCAAGAATGCAGACCGAGCTGCAAAAGCTGAAGACGGTGGACCGTCCCGAGGTGGTGCAGGCCATCGAGGAGGCGCGCGCGCACGGCGACCTTTCGGAAAACGCCGAATATCACGCCGCGAAGGAGCGGCAGGGCCAGATCGAAGCGCAAATCATCGAGCTGGAAGACCAGCTTGCGCGTGCGCAGGTGATCGACCCGACGACGCTTTCGGGCGACAAGGTGGTGTTCGGCGCGACCGTCGACCTCCTCGACGAGGACGACAAGCCCGTCGTCTACCAGATCGTGGGACCCTACGAGGCCGATGCCAAGCAGGGCCGCATCTCGTACACGTCTCCGCTCGGCCGCGCACTTATCGGGCGCCGTGTCGGTGAGGAGGTCGAAGTTTCGACCCCCTCCGGCGACAGGTACTACGAGATCGCCAAGCTCAACTTCATCTGAAAGGCGAAAAGCGGGTGGAAGCTGAACGCGTGGATCTCGCGACCCGCGCGATCATCATCGCCTGCGTGTTGATCCAGCTCGCGGTGACGCTTGGTGGCCCGGCTTTCGAGATGGCGATCAGCATGGGCGGCGGGCTGATCCCGGCGCGGATCGGCGGCAGCCTCATCCTCGATCACGCGATCCCGGCCCCGGCGACGCTCGTCTCTTCGATCTTCCTGCACGGAAGCTGGGCACACCTTGGGTTCAACATGCTGTTTCTCGCGTGGATCGGCCGCTTTGTGGAAGCGGTGCTCGGGCGCTGGCGCTATCTGCTGCTGTTCTTCGTCTCGGGCATTGCGGGCGGGCTCGTTCAGGTCGCGCTCGATCCCGGCTCGCCGATCCCGGTTGTGGGCGCCAGCGGGGCGATCTCGGGCGTATTCGCCGCGCACGCGATGATCTTCGGGCGTTCGGGCGGGAAGGGTGAGTTCACGCGCGCGCTGCAACTCGCTGCGCTCTGGATCGGCCTGCAGGTCGCAACCGGGCTCGTGCTCAACACGGATGGCGGCGGCATTGCGATCGGCGCGCACATCGGCGGCTTCGTGGCGGGCCTGATCACGGCGCTGCCGCTCGCCCGCGCCGCCATAGCGAAGCGGTTGCGCTAGACTGAAGGGTCCGCGTCAGGCTCCAGCAGCCGGTGCAGGTGCACGACGACGTACTTCATCGCCGCATCGTCCACCGTGCGCTGCGCATTGGCGCGCCAGGCGTTTTCCGCGCTCTTGAAGTCCGGGAAGATGCCGACGATGTCGAGCGCGGAGAGGTCTTCGAACTCGAGCCCGCGCGGGTCCGCGACGCGTCCGCCGAACACGAGGTGGAGTTTCTGTTTTTCGATCTGGTCCATGCAGGTGCGCTATAGCGCCTCGAACTCGCGCTGCAAGCGTTCCAGCGTCGTACCGACCCAGCGTTCGAAATCTGTCCCCTCCCACGCCCTGTGGTCGCCCTTTGCATAGGCCAGTGCGTTGCGGTGGTAGATGAGTGCGTTCATCCGGTTCGCGATCCAGCTGTTATGCGTGCGGATCACTTTGGCCGGGGAGCCGACGACGATGCTGTTCGGCGGCACCTCGGTGCCGTCGCGTACAAAGGCGTGCTGGCCGACGATACTGTTGTCGCCGATCACGGCATCGTTGAAAATCGTGGCGTTCACGCCGACGAGCACGTTGTTGCCGAGCTTGCAGCCGTGGATCGTCGCGTGGTGCGTAATCGAGCAGTAGTCGCCGATCTCCACCGCGCGGCCCGGTTCCGCGTGGATCATCACGAAATCCTGAATGTTCGTGAAGCGTCCGATGCGGATGTGCTCAGCCTCCGACCGCATGACCACGTTGCACCACACCGAAGCGCCTTCCTCGATGCGGATGTGGCCGTAAAGCTGCGCCGACGGATGGATGAAGGCCGCAGCTTCACAGTCGAGGACCGATGTCATGCGGACTTGCGGTCCCTCATGAACTGAACGAGCGCATCGAAGCCGTTTTTCTGGATATAGGCCGTGAAATCGGCCTCCTGCGTGAGCGACAGATTCACGCCGGCCACCGTGAGGTTGTCGACAACATACTTGCCGCTTTCGTTCTTCTTCACAGTCCAGATCGAATCGATCGGCTGTGCGCCGTTCTTGCGGATGACGCGTGCGTAAACGTCGATGGTCCCACGCGTGCCGCGTGGCACCGTGCGGAGAACCTTGAGCTCGCTGTCCGCGAACTCGAACAGGTTGTCCGTGTAAGTATCGACCACGTAGTTCGGGAACGCGACCTGATAGGCCTGATACTGCTGCTTGCTGATCGTTCGCACATGGCGGCGGATCAGGCGGTTGCCGATGTCGGTCACCGCGAAGTTCTCTTTGAGGAGGGCGCGGAACTTGGTGCGAACGTCATTCTTGTCGTTCGACTTGTCGCGCAGCACGGCGTAGGCCCGCTGGGAGAGGTCGGCAATGAAGACGCCAGCAGCCTTGCCGTTGTCGGCAGGCGCTGCTGTTTGCGCCGCAAGGCTGACAGCGGGCGTGGCAACGGCGGCCGAGGCAAGAAGAATCGCAATCGCGCGAATGAACATTGATAGAACTCCGTCCGTTCGGCGTACGCTTAGCGCGACGCCTTCAAGAGATAATCGACGACCGCCTTGCGCTCGTCAGGCTTCTTCAACCCGACAAAGGCCATCGAGGTTCCCGGAACCACCTTGCGGGGATTGTCGAGATATGTGTCGAGCTTGTCTGCAGTCCACGTGAAACCGGCTTTCTTCATCGCCGGCGAATAGCGCGGGAAGCTCTTTTCGCTGCCCGCAGTGCGCCCGATCAGCTTCTTGAGCGATGGCCCCTGACGCGGCTTTTCACCTGCCTGCGCCGGGTCCCAGTGGCAGATACCGCAGCGGCTCTTGAACAGTTGCGCTCCATCGGCAGCCGCCGCCGGACCGGAAATCAGCACAACGAAAGCTGAGAGGGCAACCAGCTTGAGCGCGCATGTTTTCATGTGGGTAGCTTTCTTTTCCATGCGTATGGAATGCGCGATCCCCTGTGAATCGGCGATTAATCGGTAATGTTTTTCGGGCTATTGTAAAGGGATGGACCCGCTTCTGCCCTCTCTTGCCGACGTCGAACGGCTGCAGGAGAACGCGAATCCGGATGCCCGCCGCGCGCTCGCGCTGAAGCTTGGGCACAGCTACACGCAGCGCCTGTTCGGCGACCGCGAACGCGGAATCGCGGACGATATCGTGCGCGCGATCGCCCACGACGTGGAGGTGGAGGTGCGCAAGGCGCTGGCGCAGACCATCGCTTCAAGCACGGATATCCCGCAGGATGTGGCGCTGCGCATGGCGCATGACGTCATCGAAGTCGCCGAGCCGATCCTGAAGGCGAGCGACCTCCTCGACGACGACATGCTGGTCGAGATCGTGAAATCGAGGAGCGAAGACCACCGTGTCGCCATCGCGGCGCGGCCAGTGGTGCGGGAGCCGGTTTCGGCGGCGATCGTCGAACATGCCGAGGTGCGGGCGGTGTCCACGCTTGCCGCCAACGCCGGCGCTGACATCGCGGAAGCCGCGATGGCGCGCGCTGTCGAACGCTTCGGCGACGAAGAGGCTGTGGCGATGCCGCTCGCCGATCGCCCATCGCTGCCGCTTGCCATCGCGGAACGGCTCGTTGCACTGGTTTCCAGCCGCCTCCGGGCGCGCATGGCGGGGGAGGGCGACCGCTTCCAGCAGTTCGCAAAGGGGCTTTCCCAGGTTTCAGAAGGCGCGGCGTTCATTCTCGGCGGCGGCGAAACGGACGTGCTCGACCTCATCGCGATGGTCGATCAGCTGCACGCTGCCGGAAAGCTGCAGCCCTCGCTCGTCATACGGGCGGGGCGGCTCGGTGATCGCGAACTGATGCAAGCGGTCGTCTCGCGCCTCACCGGGCTTCGGTACGGCCTTGTCGTCGAAGCCTTTGATCAGCCAGACTCCGCGCGGCGGATGCTGCGCGAAGTCGGGCTCGTACCGTCGGAAATCGACGAAGTGGTACCGGCTGCCGCCTAGGCGAGCTCGGCAGGGCCTTCATCTTCGGCACTGCTGCCGTTCACGGTCTTGCCCTTGCCACGAACAGCGGATGTCGCGGACTTGGCGACCTCGGCCGCGCCTTCCTTTATCTCGCTGAAGCGCAGCTTGGCGGCTTCCTTGATGCCAAGCTCGGCAAGCTTCGCTTCGCCGGCCGTTCGCGCGACCCGGGCCGCCGTACGCGCCGTCGATGCGAGCTTATCGCGAACGGGGCCGATGGCGCGGTTCTCGCCGCTGCTGCGCGGGAGCAGAGCGCCGATGATGGCGCCGAGCGCAGCGCCCGCAAGCACGGCAGTGAGCGGATTCTGGTCAACGCTTTCGGCGGTGCGTTCGCGCGCTCTGGCAGCCTGCTCTTTCGCACGCTCCGAATAGTCCGCAGCGCGTTCGCGCGCGGTTTCCCAGGCGTCGTTGGCATGCTGGCGCGCGGAGGCGAACTTTTCGCCTGCAACCTCGCGTGCGGCCTGCGCCTTGTGCGTCACCGTTTCGCGCGCCTGCTGGACGGTCTGCTTCACGCTTTCCAGCCGGTCCTTGCCCGGCGCTTCGTTGCCGAAGTCATCTTCGTACTCGCTCATGGCGGGTGCCTTTCTGCTTTTCCGATGGTGCCGCGCGCCCGCCACCATGCCGGCAAGTGCGCCGACGATGGAGATCGCGCCAAGATTGTCGCGCGCTGCCTGGCGGCCGCGTGCAACCAGTTCTGCCCCCCGTTCGGTCGCCGCATCGATCGCCTCGTTCGCGATCGTGCGGGGATCGAGCCGGTGCCGGATCTCGCCGACGGTCAGCGCGATCCTCCGCCGCGCCTCGGCGGCTTCCGCTTCATAAAGGGCCGTATCGACGGTCTTATCGTTCACGTTTCGCTCCGGTGGCGCAGCAGAGATGGGGGCTCGACCACAATCTCAAGGCGCTTGCGTCCTTCAACAAACAGCAGCCACGACGCTCCCGCGGCGATCACCGTAACGATCACCACCGCAAGGAAGAAACCGACATGGGGCCCAAGCAGCACCACGAGCGCCGTAGCAATCCCCATCAGCGCCACGAACGCCAGCGCGACCGAGGCGCTGAGCAAGCCGAGCGGCAATCGCGCAAGCTGGAGCCGGCGCGCGATCTTCGCTTCGGCGATACGAACTTCCGCCTGCAGCAGATCGCCACCTTCGTCGACAAGGCGCTCGAAGAGATCGGAGATCTTTACGTCCTGATCGGCCACCCCTGTTGGTCCTCTCAGGCTTGGGCGTCGTCGTTGCGGCTGGCCTTGAAGAAGCGCGAGATGATGAAGCCGGCAGCGGCCGCGGCGGCGATCACCAGCACCGGCGAACGGCGCACCATTTCACGCGTGTCGTCGATGATGTCGTCGACCGTCTTCTCGCGCATCCGCTGCGCAAAGGATTCCACCGAATCGGCGGCTGAATTGATGATGTTCGCGAGCGGCTCCGCCTGCGTGCCTTTCAGCTTGTCGGCGGCTTCGCGCGTGACATTCGAGACACTGCCAAGCGTTTCGGCGGCGCGGGTCTTGCCTTCCTCGGCAGCGCTGCGCGCCTTCGTCGAGGCCTCGGTCTTGAATTTGCTGGCTTCAGCCTTGATCGTGGCCAGCCGGTCCGTTTTCGCGGCAACTGGATCGGCAGCAGCAGGCGCGGGGAGAGTGTCGGACATGCCAATTCCTTTCGGGCTTACGGGGGCTGTAATAGAACAATAGAACAGGATGTTGGTTCCGTCGTGGGCAAAAACAAGGCGGCATTGCGACAATGGCCGAACAAGCGGCGTTGCCCCACGCGCCGAGGCTGATTAAGAGCGCGCACGAACGATATTTTCACCAGCCGGAGCGACGCCATGACCGCGATCATCGACATCCACGCCAGACAGATTCTCGACAGCCGCGGCAATCCCACCGTGGAGGTCGAGGTGACGCTCGAGGATGGCGCTTTCGGCCGTGCAGCCGTGCCTTCGGGCGCCTCGACGGGAGCCTATGAGGCGGTGGAGCTCCGCGACGGCGACAAGAGCCGCTGGCTCGGCAAGGGCGTCGAGAAGGCGTGCGCCGCCGTTGATGGTGAAATTCAGGATGCCCTGCTCGGCATGGACGCCGAAGACCAGCTCGAACTTGATAGCACCCTGATCGCACTCGACGGCACGCCGAACAAGGCGCGGCTCGGCGCCAACGCCATTCTCGGTGTCAGCCTCGCGGCAGCAAAGGCGGCAGCGGATTCGCGCGGACTTCCGCTCTACCGCTATGTTGGTGGCGTCTCGGCGAGCGTATTGCCGGTGCCGATGATGAACATCCTGAATGGCGGCGCACACGCCGACAACCCGATCGATTTTCAGGAATTCATGATCATGCCGGTCGGCGCCGAGAGCTTCGGCGAGGGGCTGCGCTGGGGTGCGGAGATCTTCCACACGCTGAAGAAGTCGCTGCACGACAAGGGGCTGGCGACCGCCGTCGGCGACGAGGGCGGCTTCGCGCCGAACCTGGCGAGCGCCGAAGCCGCGCTCGACTTCATCATGGGCGCGGTGGAAAAGGCCGGTTTCAAGGTGGGTGACGAGGTGATGCTGGCGCTCGACTGCGCCTCCACCGAATTCCACAAGGACGGCAAGTACGAGATGACGGGCGAGGGCAAGTCCCTGTCGTCGGCCGAGATGGTGGACTTCCTTGCAAACCTTTGTGACCGCTACCCGATCATCTCGATCGAAGACGGGATGGGCGAGGACGATTGGGACGGCTGGAAGCTGCTCACCGACCGCGTCGGAAACCGTGTCCAGCTCGTTGGCGACGACCTCTTCGTGACGAACCCGGCGCGTCTTCGCGACGGCATTGCAAAGGGCACCGCGAACTCCATTCTGGTGAAAGTTAACCAGATTGGTACGCTCTCCGAAACGCTCGAAGCCGTGAACATGGCGCACCGCGCGCGCTACACGGCGGTGATGTCGCACCGCTCGGGCGAGACTGAGGACGCGACCATCGCCGACCTCGCCGTTGCGACGAACTGCGGCCAGATCAAGACCGGCAGCATGGCGCGTTCGGACCGGCTCGCGAAGTACAACCAGCTCATCCGCATCGCCGAGGAACTGGGCGATGCGGCCACATATGCGGGTCGATCGATTCTCCGCGCAAAATAACGCTTGAATCATTGGGATTCGCGTGATTCAAAGGCGGACGTGAGCGAACCCGTCCGCCTTGTCTCCTATATCCGCTCAGCGTGGCTTCCCGCGCTGTGCATTGGCCTCGTCGCGTTCTTCGGATGGCACGCGGTTGCGGGCGATACGGGCATTCTCGCGCTCGGCGGCTACAAGGCCGAAGAGGTGCGTCTTGCGAAGGAAGCGGCCGTGGTCGCGAAGCGCAAGGCGGATCTTGAGCGCAAGGTCGCGCTCCTCAGCCCCTCGAAGGTCGATCCCGACCTTGCCGACGAGCTCGTGCGCGAGAATCTGGGCCTCGTCCGCGAAGACGAGTTCGTCATCCGTCTCGACAAATAAGCAATCAAGGTTCGCGCTCGCGCTTGAACTTTACACGCGGTCGCACGTATAGCGGCGGTGAAGTAAAAAACTTTACCCTGCGAACCAGAGGAGGGGATCATCGCCGCGCGAACCAAAGAGGCGAAAACTGCGCCCAAGCCCAAACCTGCCGCTCGTAAAACAAAAACGGAAGCGCAGCACCGCAAATCCGCAGCGCGCGAGGGGCTGGACCGGTTGCCCGACTATTCGCCTTACAAGGCCAGCGTAGACGAACTCCTCGATTTCTACCGCCAAATGCTGCTCATCCGCCGTTTCGAAGAAAAGGCCGGCCAGCTTTACGGCATGGGGCTGATCGGCGGCTTCTGCCACCTCTACATCGGACAGGAAGCGGTCGTCGTCGGCCTCCAGTCCGCGTTGAAGGCCGGCGACAGCGTCATCACCGGTTACCGGGACCACGGCCACATGCTCGCCTGCGGCATCGAATCGCGCGCCGTGATGGCGGAGTTGACCGGTCGCGCCGCGGGCATTTCGAAGGGCAAGGGCGGCTCGATGCACATGTTCAGCGTCGAGCACGGCTTCTACGGCGGCCACGGCATCGTCGCAGCACAGGTGCCGCTCGGCACCGGGCTTGCTTTCGCGCACAAGTACAAGGGCGATGGCAACGTGTGCCTCACCTATTTCGGCGACGGCGCGGCGAACCAGGGCCAGGTGTACGAAAGCTTCAACATGGCAGAGCTGTGGAAGCTCCCCGTGGTTTATGTGATCGAGAACAACCAGTACGCGATGGGCACCAGCGTCAACCGCGCGAGCGCGGAAGACCAGCTTTACCGTCGCGGCGAGAGCTTCCGCATCGAAGGCATCCAGGTGAACGGCATGGATGTGCTCGAAGTGCGCGGTGCCGCCCAGATGGCCATCGAATGGGTCCGCTCGGGCAAGGGGCCGCTGCTCCTCGAGCTGAAGACCTACCGCTATCGCGGCCATTCCATGTCCGACCCCGCGAAATACCGGTCGCGCGAGGAAGTGCAGGCGATGCGCGAAAAGTCCGATCCCATTGAGGCCGCGAAGAAGCACCTGCTCGCTGCGGGCGTGGACGAAGCGAAGCTCAAGGATATCGAGAAGGAGGTGCGGGCCATCGTCAACGATTCTGCCGACTTCGCCGAGCAGGCGCCCGAGCCGGAGCTTTCCGAGCTGTATACCGACGTGCTGGTGGGGAGCTACTGATGGCGATCGAGATCAAGCTGCCCGCCATGTCTCCCACGATGGAGGAGGGAACGCTCGCCAAGTGGCTGGTGAAGGAGGGCGACGACGTGAAGCCCGGCGATGTGATCGCCGAGATCGAGACTGACAAGGCGACGATGGAGCTTGAAACCGATGAGGGCGGCGTCCTCTCGAAAATCCTCGTGCCCGCGGGTTCGGACGGCGTTGCGGTCGGTACACTGATCGCGGTGATCGACAACGGCGAAGGCGAAGTTGCCGCCAAGGCCGAAAAGCCCGCCGTCAAGGAAGACGCACCGGCAGCGCTGCCGGAGCAGAAGATCGAAGCCCCGTCGGGCGCGAAGGCGATCCCGACCCCGCAGCCGGAAATCGCGAACGATCCGGAAATCCCGGCGGGAACCAACCTCCGCCGCATGACCGTGCGCGAGGCGCTGCGCGATGCGATGGCGGAGGAGATGCGCACTGACAGCCGCGTCTTCGTGATGGGTGAAGAGGTCGCCGAGTATCAGGGCGCCTACAAGGTTACGCAGGGCCTGCTCGAGGAGTTCGGGCCTGCGCGCGTCATCGACACGCCGATCACCGAATACGGATTCGCGGGTCTCGGGACTGGCGCCGCCA
>JAEULI010000090.1 GCA_016793845.1 Sphingosinicella sp. | reverse complement strand
CCGATCAACCGCAAGTACGGCATCGAGGAGCTCTTGAAGGCCTGCGCGGACTATCCCGGCGCCAACAACGCCCGCCGCATCACGTTCGAATACGTGATGCTGAAGGACAAGAACGATTCGGACGAGGACGCGCGTGAACTCGTCCGCCTCATCCGCAAGTACAAGCTGCCCGCCAAGGTGAACCTCATCCCGTTCAACCCGTGGCCGGGCGTGGCCTACGAATGCAGCGACGACGACCGTATCGCGCGCTTTTCGGACATCATCTTCAAGGCGGGCATCTCGGCGCCGGTCCGCACCCCGCGCGGGCGCGACATCATGGCCGCGTGCGGTCAGCTGAAGAGCGAGAGCGAACGCCTGTCACGTGCGGAGCTCGATCGGATCGCAGCGGAAAAGCAGGCCGCGCTGGCCTGACATACCCAGCCGAACGGCAATAAAATCAGGCCGTGGGGAGCAGTTCCAGGGTCACGTCGGTGAGCCCGGCGTTCAGCATACCGAGTTCGCGCGCCGCAGCCTTGGAAACGTCGATCACGCGGCTGCCGGTGAAGGGGCCACGGTCGTTGACGCGCACGGTCACGCTACGGCCGGTCTTCTCGCAGGTCACCTTCACCAGGCTGCCCATTGGCAGGGTGCGGTGGGCCGCGGTCATTTCGTCCTGGTCGAAGATTTCGCCGCTCGCGGTGCGGCGGCCGTCGAACTTGTCTGCATAATAGCTGGCCCGACCGGAGCCGAGCAGCTGCAGTTCCGCTTCGCTCGCGAACACGGCGTCTTCGGCATCAGCGGTCGCGGAAAGCTCGTCGGTGAGCGGGGAGGGCGTCGCGTCGGCGAAGGCGCACAGCGCAAGCGCCGTGGCTGCCGCAGCCGTTGCGCGGATCCAGTGTCCGCGAATCTGAAAGAGATTGGCCCCAATCACGATTTTGTCCCTGACGACTTCGCTTCGCCGCATCCACTCGCCTGCGATGAAGCGTTTCAAACGCGCGTTCCGGCGAGAGGGTTAACAGGGATTTGCATGGCTCAAGTTCTTGATTAGGGTCACACCATGCTGCTGCTGGATCGTATGCTGAAGCGGCTCGTCCGCGACGGCGAGCTGACGGTGACGACTTCGGATCGGCGTGTCCGCCGCTACGGCAGGCCGCATCCGGCGCTGGTGCCCGTCTCGTTGCATTTCACCGATGCGCGCACGCCGCTGCGCATCGCGCTCAATCCGGCGATCGCTGCCGGGGAGGCGTTCATGGACGGCCGGATGCAGTTCACCGCGGGCGGCATTTCAGAGCTGCTCGAACTCGTCGCGTGGAATGCCCGCTGGTCCGACGACAACACGATCCGCAGCGAAACCCGCCGCGCGCAAAGCGTCAGCGCCTACCTCTATCAGCTGAACTACCGCCGCGCCGCGAAGCGCAACGTCGCGCACCACTACGACCTTTCGGACCGGCTCTACGACCTCTTCCTCGATGCGGACCGGCAATACAGCTGCGCCTACTACCGCGCGGAGGATGAAACGCTCGAACAGGCGCAGGTCGACAAGAAGGCGCACATCGCTGCGAAACTGGCCCTGAAGCCGGGGCAGAAGGTGCTCGACATCGGTTGCGGCTGGGGCGGCATGGCGCTGTATCTCAATCGTGTCGCCGATGTGGACGTGCTTGGCATCACGCTGTCGGAAGAGCAGCTCAAGGTGGCGCGCCGCCGCGCCGCGGACGCCGGCGTCGCGGACCGGGTGCGCTTCGAGCTGATCGATTACCGCGACGTGGAGGGCGCCTTCGATCGGATCGTTTCGGTCGGCATGTTCGAGCATGTCGGCATTCCGAACTACCGCACCTTCTTCCGCCATGTCCGTGGGCTGCTCAAGGAAGACGGCGTCGCACTCCTCCACACGATCGGCCGCGTGGACGGACCCGGCGCGACCGACGCGTTCACGGCGAAGTACATCTTCCCCGGCGGCTATTCGCCCGCGCTTTCGGAGATCGTTCCCGCGATCGAGCGCGAGATGCTCTGGATCACCGATGTCGAGGTGCTGCGTCTTCACTATGCGAAGACGCTCGAGGAATGGCTGCGCCGTACGGAGGCGGCGAGGGCGGAGATCGTGCAGCTCTACGACGAGCGCTTCTACCGCATGTGGACTTTCTACCTCGCCGCCGCGCGCGGGGCTTTCCGGCACGACGGGCACGTCAATTTCCAGATCCAGCTCGCGCGCCGCCGCGATGCGCTGCCGATCACGCGCGATTATATGGTCGAGGCCGAAGCGCGTTATGCCGGGATGAGATGAGCCACCGCCCGCTCGGACGCACACGCGCCGCGCTCGGCCTTGCGAGCGCCGCCATGCTGGTCCCGCCCTGGCTCCTGATGAGCCCGAAAAGCGTGCCCGCAAAGGCGCTGGAGCGCCGCTTCCATCGCACGATCGCGGCGGGCTTCGGCCTGCGCCCGCAGGTACTCGGAACGCCGGGCGCAGCGGGCACGATGTTTGTCGCCAATCACATCAGCTGGGCTGATATCATCAGCGTCGCGGCGGTGGTGGATACGGATTTCGTCGCGAAGGCCGATGTCGCCGCCTATCCGGGTATCGGTGCGCTCGCCGGGCGCACCGGCACGATCTTCGTCGAGCGCGAGCGGCGCTCGCAGGCGGTGAGCCAGATGGAGGCGATCCGGCAGCGGCTTGTTGCCGGGCGGCGCGTGCTGATGTTCCCGGAGGGCACCACATCCGATGGCCGCGGGCTATTGCCTTTCCGCAGCAGCCTGTTCGCGGCGGCGGACGCCGCTGCCGCGGTCCAACCCGTCACCATACGTTACACGTCGCCGGGCGGTGGCCCTCTTGATCCGGAAGCGCTCGATGCGATCGCGTGGATCGGCGACGAGGACATGCTGCCGAATGCGCTCGCGCTCGCGCGCCTGCGTGCCGGTGTCGTCCTCCATTTCCACGAGCCGGTCGCCGCTTCCGCGTTCGATACGCGCAAGGCGCTCGCCGAGCATTGCCGCGAGGTGATGCTCCGTCACTACTGGCCGTGAGCAGGCGATCGGGCCTCTCGCGATTTTTTCTTCAGTATATTCATGCCGGCTGCAGGGAATAACCTGTACGTCGTACGTATGGCGTTTATGGCGACGGTCCGTTGCCACCTGAAATCGAACAAGGTGCGTGTGAAGAAGCTGTTTCCCCTCCTTTCCGGGTTGGCGCTCGCCGCGTGTGCAGCCGGTCCGGACTATCGTGCGCCTGTGCCTGTGGCGCTCGGCGTGCCCGCGGCGTGGAGCGACGGCAGCGCCGCGCCCGAAGGTGACGCGGCGCTCGCCGAATGGTGGCGTGTCTACAACGACCCGGTGCTCGATGGGTTTGTCGCCCGCGCCGTGGAAAACAATCTCGATATCGCACAGGCGGTATCGCGGCTGCGGCAGGCGCGCGAATCTCTCCGGCAGTCGCGTGCGGATTTCCTGCCGTCGGTCAGCGCCTCGGGCAGCGGCGGGCGCAATTTCCGCGAAGGCTCGGCCGATAGCAGCAGCTATTCGCTCGGGGCCGACGCGTCGTGGGAGATTGACCTGTTCGGCGGCACCCGCCGCGCGGTCGAAGCCTCGCGCGCCGATCTCTCGGCGGCGGGCTACAGCCTTGCGAATGTGCGCGCGGCGATCGTCGCGGAAACAGTGAGCAACTATGTCACGGCACGCCTTGCGCAGGAACGCCTGCGCATCTCACGCGACACGCTGAAGACGGTCGAGGACAATTACGATATCGCGCGCTGGCGCGTGGAGGCGGGTCTCGTCTCGTCGCTCGACGCGGAGCAGGCGCGCGCGCAGCTTGCGCAGAACCGCGCCTCGATCCCCTCGATCGAGCAGAGCCTCGCAGGTGCGCTCAATCGCATCGCGGTTCTCACCGGCGATGCGCCGGGCGAGGCGACGCGCGCGCTCGAAGCGCCGGCGCCGATTCCGGATGCGCCCGATGCGATCACCGTGGGCATCCCTGCCGATACGCTTCGCCAGCGGCCGGATGTGCGGCAGGCGGAGCGTGCGCTTGCCGCCGCGACGGCCCGCATCGGCGTCGCGGAATCCGCGCTTTACCCGTCGCTTCGGATCAGCGGCAATGTGGGCACCAGTGCGCTTTCGCTCGGCAGCCTCGGCGATATCATCACCGGCGGCCTGTTCGCCTCGATCGGCCAGCTGATCTTCGACGGCGGCGCCACCGCTTCGCGCGTTCGTGCGCAGGAAGCGGCGGCGGAAGGGGCGTTCGCGGCTTACAAGGCCTCGGTGCTCGGCGCGCTCGAAGATGTCGAGAACGCGCTCGTCGCGCTCCGCGCCGCGCGCGAACGTCAGGTGCAATATACCGAGGCCTATGATGCGGCGAACACCAGCGCGATCCTTGCGCGCAGCCAGTATCAGGCGGGCCTCACCGATTTCCAGACACTGCTCAGCGCCGAACAGTCGCTGTTGTCGGCGCGGCAGGGCCTTGCCGATGCGGACGCTGATGAAGTGCTCGCGGCGGCGGAGCTCTACAGCGCGCTTGGCGGTGGATGGCAGACAATGAACCCGATTGACGGATGGCAGCCCGAATGAACGACACCAACACCCCGCCGCTCGATGATTTCCTCGGCGCGCAGCCGGAAAAACCGTGGCGCAAATGGGCGATCTATGCCGCGCTTGCCGTGGCCGTGATCGTCCTCATCCTCGTCGTCCGCAGTTTCCTCTCCGACGACACGCCGCAATACGACACGCGGGCCGTCGAGCGCGGCGACCTCACCGTCACGGTCTCGGCGACGGGCAATCTGAAGCCGATCAATCAGGTCGATGTCGGTTCCGAACAGTCGGGCCTCATCACCAAGGTGTTCGTCGACGTGAACGACCGCGTGACGCGCGGCCAGCAGCTTGCCGAGCTCGATACCTCGCGGCTGCAGGATACGGTGGCGCAGTCGCGTGCGCAGGTTGCCTCTGCCG
Source organism: Sphingosinicella sp. (assembly GCA_016793845.1). Classification (GTDB taxonomy): domain Bacteria; phylum Pseudomonadota; class Alphaproteobacteria; order Sphingomonadales; family Sphingomonadaceae; genus Sphingosinicella; species Sphingosinicella xenopeptidilytica. The sequence goes on along the minus strand of JAEULI010000090.1, from coordinate 2,023 downwards.
AGGCGGGGGTCGCGCAGGCGAAGGCGAGCGCCGCGCTCGCGAAGGCGACGCTCGACCGGCAGGAGGAGGTTTCCCGCCTTTCGGGCGGCCGCGTACCGTCGAAGACCGAGCTGGACAGCGCCCGCGCGAACTACAGCCAGGCCGTCGCCAGCCTCCGCTCGGCGGAGGCGCAGGTGCTGGTTTCGAAAGCGCAGCTCTCGTCGTCGCAGACCAACCTTTCGAAGGCGCGCATCGTCTCGCCGGTCACCGGCGTCGTGCTCTCGCGCGATATCGAGCCCGGGCAGACCGTTGCCGCCTCGCTCAACGCGCCGGTGCTGTTCACCATCGCCGAGGATCTGAGGGAGATGGAGGTCGAGGTCTCGGTCGACGAGGCGGATGTCGGTCAGGTGAAGGACGGCCAGAGCGCGAACTTCAGCGTCGATGCCTTCCCCGGCCGCAGCTTTCCCGCGAAGGTCACGCGTGTGAACGTCGGCTCGAACGCCAGTTCGAGCAGCAGCAGCAGTTCGTCCTCCTCGTCGAGCAGCACGGCCACGGTCGTCGCCTACACGGCGGTGTTGAACGTTGACAACCGCGATGAGACGCTGCGCCCCGGCATGACCGCGACGGCGGACATCGTCGCGAGCCGCGTTGAAAACGTGCTGCTGGTGCCGAACGCCGCGCTTCGTTTCAATCCCTCGACGCAGTCGGGCGCGTCGCAGGGCGGCGGCATCACCAGCCAGCTCGTCATGCGCCCGCGTCGCGGCGGCAATGCTCAGAAATCGGTTGGCTTCGGCGCGGGCAGCACGCAGACGGTGTATGTCGTCGGCGCGGACGGTCAGCCGAAATCGGTCGAGGTCGTCGTCGGCGACAGCGACGGCACCAACACCGCGATCCAGAGCGGCGACATCAAGGAAGGCATGAAGCTCATCGTCGGCCAGCTCGTCGCCGGGCAGGAAGCACCGCAGCAGCGTGGCCAGCGCTCCGGCGGTAATTCGGGCAGTGGCCAGCGTTCGGCGGAAAAGGCCGGCAATGGCCGATGATCCGATCATCCGCCTGCGCGGGATCACCAAGACCTACGGCACCGGCGCGACCGCGTTTCAGGCGCTGAAGGGCGTCGACCTCGATATCGCGCGCGGTGATTTCGTCGCGGTGATGGGGCCGTCGGGATCGGGCAAGTCGACCGCGATGAACATCCTCGGTTGCCTCGACGTGCCGAGTGCGGGGGAATATCTGTTCCACGGCCACCATGTCGAAACGCTGGACCGCGATCAGCGCGCGCTGCTCCGCCGCCGCTATCTCGGTTTCGTGTTCCAGGGCTTCAACCTCCTGTCGCGCACCACCGCGCTCGAAAATGTCGAGCTGCCGCTGCTCTATCGCGGCGAGGACCGCCGCGAGCGCTACGAACGCGGCATGGCCGCGCTCGACAAGGTCGGGCTGAAACCATGGTGGGACCACACGCCCGCCGAGCTTTCCGGCGGCCAGCAGCAGCGTGTCGCCATCGCCCGCGCGATCGTGACGAGCCCCGACGTGCTGCTCGCCGACGAACCGACCGGCAACCTCGATACGGAGCGCTCGTTCGAGATCATGGAGCTGCTCACCGATTTGAACCGCAGTGGCATCACCGTGCTGATGGTGACGCACGAGCCCGACATGGCGGCGTTTGCGCGCACCATCGTGCATTTCCGCGACGGCCTCGTCGAGCGCATCGAAAACACCGGAAAGGCGGGCGTGTAACCGATGCTCGGCACCACGATCACGCTCGCCTTCCGCGCCATCATGCGCCACAAGCTGCGTTCGTTCCTCACCACGCTCGGCATCATCATCGGCGTCGCCGCCGTCGTCACCATGACGACGCTCGGCAACGGCGCGACCGCCGCGGTGCGCGAACAGATCGCCAGCCTCGGCGCGAACATCCTCCAGCTTCGCCCCGGTCAGGGTTTCGGCCGCGGCGGCGGCGGTCCGCGCCCGCCTGATTTCAAACCCGAGGACGTCACCGCGATCGAAGGCCAGCTCACCGGCGTGCGCGCCGTGGCGCCGATGGCAC
>JAEULI010000062.1 GCA_016793845.1 Sphingosinicella sp. | reverse complement strand
GCCCGGCACGCCCGGCCTGATGCACCGCATCGGCGGCATCGAGAAGAGCTACAATTCGGGCCACATCGATTATTCGCCCGAAAACCATCAGAAGATGACCGACACGCGCAAGGCGAAGATCGACGGCATCGCGAACGACATTCCGGAGCAGGACGTCTGCCTCGGCGCGCCGGGCGAAAAGCTTGCGGTCGTCGGCTGGGGCTCGACCTTCGGCCCGATCCATCAGGCCGTCCGCCGCGCCCGCGCGAACGGCGCCAGCGTCGCGCACATCCACGTCCGCCACATCTGGCCGCTGCCGAGAAATCTCGGCAATCTTCTTAAGACTTACGATCGGATTCTCGTACCCGAGATGAACACGGGCCAGCTCAAGACCGTGCTGCGCGATCAGTTCCTTGTGGACGCGAAACCGCTCAACAAGGTCTCGGGTCAGCCCTTCAAGATCGCCGAGATCGAGGCCGCTATCGAGGGAGCCCTCGCATGAACGTCGTCACCCCCCTGAAAGCCGCCGACTTTGCCACCGATCAGGAGGTGCGCTGGTGCCCCGGCTGCGGCGACTATGCGATCCTTAAGGGCGTGCAGCGCACGATGGCGGAGCTTGGCGCGCGGCCTGAAAACACCGTGTTCGTCAGCGGCATCGGCTGCTCGTCGCGCTTCCCATATTACATGGCGACCTACGGCTTCCACACCATCCACGGCCGCGCCCCCGCGATCGCGACCGGCGTGAAGCTCGCCAACCCGGAACTCGATGTCTGGCTTGTCACCGGCGACGGCGACGGGCTCTCGATCGGCGGCAACCACATGCTGCATCTGCTGCGCCGCAATCTCGATTGCCAGGTGCTGCTGTTCAACAACGAGATTTACGGCCTCACCAAGGGCCAGTATTCACCCACCAGCCGCGTCGGCACGCGCACGCCCACCTCGCCGTTCGGCTCGGTGGACCGTCCCGCGAGCCCCTGCGCCTTCGCGATCGGCGCCGGCGCCCGCTTCATCGCGCGCTGCATCGACACCTCGCAGAAGGAGATGCCCGGCATCCTGAAGCGCGCCCACGCGCACAAGGGCACCAGCTTCGTCGAACTCTACCAGAACTGCATCGTCTACAACGACGCGGTGTTCGAGCCTTTCACCGCGAAGGCGAACGCGGCTGAAAACCAGCTCTGGCTGGAGCACGGCCAACCGATGCTGTTCGCGGGCGGCACCAAGGGCCTCACGCTCAACCGGCAGGAACTCCGCCTCGAAGTCGTCGATGTGGTGGACGGCAACTGGGAAGCCGCGGGCGTCATCGTCCACGACGAAACCAACAAGGGTGTCGCGCAGATGCTGGTGGACATGCCGTTCCCCGGCTTCCCGATAGCGCTCGGCGTCATCTTCTGCTCACCCGCGCCCAGCTACGAAAGCGCGCTCGTCGAACAGACGAAATCGCTCACCCAGGGCAAGATCGCCGACCTCTCCGCGCTGATCCGCAAGGGCCAGACGTGGGAAGTCACCGAAAAGCGCGACTGAGCGCAACAGGCGGGGAGGGCAGACCCGCATGGCCGAACTCATAAACCTCCGCCAAAGGCGCAAGGCAAAAGCCCGCGCCGAGGCGGAGGTCAAAGCCGCCCAAAACCGCCACCTCCACGGAAGAACGCTGGCCGAAAAGCGCGCGGCGAAAGATGAGGCTGTGCGTCTGGAAAAGCACGTCGAGGCGCACAAGCGCGGGGATTAAGAGGGTTGCCGCTCTTGCACTCGACTTGGGCTGAATAATGTGCAGGAGTCTGTTAGTTGCGTTATGGACCTTCGATAAGAAGTTCAAGATTATCGCCACTGTTTGCACAGATTTGTACCAATTCGTAGATTGCCTCTGCAAAAATCCGCGTTTCCTCAGAATCGAGAATGGCAATCATGCTTTTCCATTTGGAAAGCATGGCGCGACAATCCGATTGAGATATACGCGTCTGGTGAAATAAGTTTATTTTTCGGAGGAGTTTTATGTGATTCTGGTCGGCAATATCGATGATATTGTCAAATATTTCTTCAGGAACCCATATCTGTGGGTTGGGTTCTAAACTGCCTGGGGACCAATCAACGACTTGTCCGATTATAACCAGGCCAACGCACACTACGTCACCACCGTTATATCGATTGGTTGGATTGGTCAGTGTCATGTCTCCATATCGTCCCGATAGCCTGTTTTGCCAATGGCTGGGAGCGGATTCGACCCGATTTGCATAGCCCACCTTCCATAATAGGAACACCTGTGCCTCCCTCCGGCACATGACCCAGCCCCCCGCACCGCATCCGCCCCGCACCGCAACCCAACGCCACGACGGCTGGACGCCCGAACGCCAGCGCATCTTTCTCGAAACCCTCGCCGAGTGCGGCACCGTGCAGGATGCCTGCCGCGCCGCCGGGATGAGCCCCGCGAGCGCCTATGCGCTGCGTCAGCGCAAGTCCGGCGCGTTGTTCGCGCTCGGCTGGGCCGCCGCGCTCCGCCATGCGCGCGAGCGGCTGGCGGACGAGCTTCTCTCCCGCGCCATGCACGGCTGTACCGAAACGGTGGAGCGCGGCGACGCGGTCATCACGCGCCACCGCTTCGACAATCGCCTGTCGATGGCCATGCTCACCCGGCTGGACCGCGAGGCAGAGAAGTTCGACGAGGCCGCGCGCACCGTCACCACCGTCGCGGAGGATTTCGAGGCGCTGCTCGATTGCGTGGAGGCGGGCGATGTTGAGGCCGAAGTGGCCTTCGTCGCCGCGCACCGACCCCCGCCGTTCGCGTCGCCGAAACCCACGCTCGCGGAAACCGAGCTCATGCTGGCGCTGGCCGAAGCGGATCGGCTGAAAGCCTATGCCGCGATGCGCCCCGAAGACATCGACACGTCCGATCTCGATCCGGACGATCTCGCCGACTGGACGGATGACCAGTGGGAACGCGCCTATCGCAGCGGTCTCGTCGATGCGGTAGAGCAATTCGATGCCGAGGACGACGACGAGGACGATGAGGACGGCGATGAAGAGGTCGCTGGCGCCGATCGCGGCGGAACGCCCCGGCATGTCTCAACTTCGTCAACTTTGCACGACGATGATCGTCCCGCGCCCTGAAATCGCAGTGCGGTACAAATCGCTGCGGGGGACTTCGCCGCCGCCGTGCGTATCCCTTCACGATGCTGCAGGTGAATAGGGGCGTCGAGCGATCGGACGAGCCCGGGGGGCTCATGGTTGCCGTGCAGAACGGCGACGAGGATGCCTTTCGCCTGCTGACAAGGCGCCTTTACGGGCCTGCCATCGGCATCGCGACCAAGGTTCTCGGCGACCGCAGCGAGGCGGAGGACGCCGTGCAGGCCGCGCTTGTGAAGCTGTGGCGGCAGGCGGCGTCGTTCGATGCGGGCAAGGCGAAGGTGGAAACGTGGTTTCGCCGCATCGTCGTCAACGCCTGCATCGATCGGAAGCGGTCGTTGAAGCCCGTGCAGCCGCTGGAACTGGTGGCGGAGCGGGCGAGCGACGATCCCGATCCGGAGGCGCTTGCCGGGCAGAGCGCCCGCTCGCGGCGGATCGCGGAGGCGATGGCGCATCTGCCGGCGCGGCAGCGCACCGCCATCGCGCTCTTCTACGGGGAGGGCGCGACGATGAACGAGATTGCCGAGGCGCTGGAGACGACGCCGAAGGCGGTGGAAGGATTGCTTGCGCGCGCGCGCGTCGAGCTTGCGGAGCGGCTCCGGCCGCTGGCCGAAGAGGTGATGTGATGGAACGGGGAAGAGTGATCGAGATCATCGAGGCTTACGGCGGTTCTCCCGCCGCTTGGCCCGAGGATGAACGCGCGGCGGCGGAACGGCTTGCCATGTCGGATTCGGCACTCATCGCCATGATGAACGATGCGCGGAGCGTGGATCGCCTGCTGCGCGACTGGGCGTGCGAGCTCGTCCCGGTGACCGATGCCGACGCCGATGCCGCCGCGGAGCGCGCGCTTGGCGAGGCTTACCGGTCGGGTGCGCCGCGCCGCTGGTGGATGCGCGCTGCGTTCGGCGGTGCGATTGCCGCGTCGCTGGCGATCGGCGCGGTGCTCTTGTCGCGGCCCGATGCCGTGCCCGGCCCCGCGCCGGTGGCACAGCCGAAGGTGCAGGTCGCGCTCGGCGATCTTTCTGGAGAAGACGCCCAGGCGGCGCATGACATGCTTGTGTGGGGGAACGTGTTCACGCCCACCCCCGAAGAGGAGATGGTGTTATGAAAATGGCGTTTGCAGGCGTGATGCTCGCTGTCGCCATGTTGGGCGCGACGGCTGCGTCTGCGGGCGACGACCCGCGCGGGCAGCGACAGACCAGGCTGGAATGGAAGGCGCCGTTCGCGGACATGTCCCCGCAGGGCGCGGCGATCATCGCCGAAGCGATGCAGGCGCAGCGCATCCCCTCGAACGCGGAGGAGGTTCGCAAGGCGCGGCAGAAGGTGCTCGATCTCATTTCGGCGGAGAGGCTGGATATCGAGGCGATCCGCAGGGCGCAGGCCGAGGAGCGGGCGCTCGCGATCAAGGAACACGCCCGCGCGCAGGAAAAGATGCTGAAGGCTTACCAGCGGCTTTCGCTGCAGGATCGGCGCGCGTTCGCCGAGGGGATGCGCGAGCAGGAGGAGCGCATGATGCAGCACCTCGCCCGCGCCCGCGAGCGGATGAAGGACGCGCAGGAACGCAGCCGCATGGATGCGGATCGCATGAAGCGCGAGATGGAAAAGATGCGCAAGGAGATGCTGCGCAACACCAAGGAAACCGGCAGCCTCTGGATCGTCGTTCCGCCGGTCCCCCCGGCTGCGCCGTCCGAGCCGGTTGATCCGTCCTAGCGGCGCCAGCCGGTCTGGCGCTCGATCTCGGTCCAGAGAGCCTCGGCCAGCCGGGTCGTCACCGGGCCGGGCACGCCCTTGCCGACCGGATTGCCGTCGATGCTGACGATCGGCAGGCACGGCGCGGTCGTCGAGGTCAGGAACGCTTCGGCGGCGTCAAGCGCGTCGGCGGTTGTGAACGGCGCTTCCTCCACACGCAGCTGATGCTCGCGGGCAAGCGCCAGCAGCGTGCCGCGCATCACGCCGTGCAGGATGTTTTCGGACGCCGGGTAGGTGACGATGGTGCCGTCTTTGCGGACGATCCAGGCGTTGGTAGAGCAGCCTTCGGTGACGGTTCCGTCCGGGTCCACGAACCACGCCTCGAAGGCCTTCGCTTCACGGGCCGATTGTTTGGCGAGCACGTTCGGCAGCAGCGCGATCGACTTGATGTCGCGGCGCTGCCAGCGGATTTCGGGGTGGGTGATGACGGAAATGCCGGTTTTCTGCTGCGCGAGCCGAACCCGGAAGTCGAACGGCCGGGCAGTCATCACTACCGTCGGCACGGCATCGGCGGGGAAGGGGTGGTCACGCCGCGCTGCGCCGCGTGTCACTTGCACATACAGCAGCCCGTCGCGAATCCGGTTGGCGGCAAGCACACGGCGGGCAACGATTGAAAGCGCGGCGTCGCTCATGGGCGCAGCGATCGAAAGTTCCCGAAGGCTGCGACCGAGCCGCGCGACGTGCTGTGGCCAATCGAGCATTCCGCCGTTCAGAACTGCCGCGACCTCGTAGACGCCGTCGGCGAACTGGAAGCCGCGGTCCTCGATGTGAACCGTGGCATCGGCGAGCGGAACGAGACGGCCGTTGACGTAGGCGAGGCGGGACATTCTATCGTTATGACTCCGGGGCGTTTTTCGAGCTTGTGAGTAGTGGCCGGGGCAGGGAAGAACAAGCGGCGATGAAGGGAAAAGCATGACCGGTACGATCGTCTGGCTGCGTGAGGATCTCCGACTCGCCGACCAGCCCGCCTTTGCCGCGGCGGCGCGGGAAGGCGGTGTGATCCCCGTCTACGTCCTCGACGACGAAACACCGCGTCATCGCCGGATCGGCGGCGCGCAGCGCTGGTGGCTGCACCACAGCCTCGCCAGCCTCGATGCCGATCTGCGGAAGCGCGGCTCCCGCCTCATCCTGCGCCGCGGCGTCGCGGCGGACGTACTCGCCGATCTCGCCGCGGAAACCGGCGCTCAGCGCGTTCACGCGCTCCGCCACTATGCACCATGGTGGCGCAATGCCGAGCGCGCGCTCGGCGGCAAAGTTGATCTCGTCCTCCACGATGGCGTCTGCCTGCTGCCGCCGGGCGAGGTGCGGACAGGTGCGGGCGATCTCTACAAGATCTTTACGCCGTTCTGGCGCGCACTCCGCGACCGGATGCCGCCCGCCGCATCAATCCCCGCACCTGAACGCCTCACGGTACCGGAAGCTTGGCCCGCGTCCGACACGCTTGAGGACTGGGCTCTACGCCCCGCCCGCCCTGACTGGGCAGGCGGCTTCAATGTCTGGACGCCCGGCGAAACCGGCGCATTGGAGAAGCTGGAGGCATTCCTGCCGAATGTGGCTGCCTACGATGCCACACGGAACCTGCCGTCGGAGGAGGGCGTCTCGTACCTGTCGCCCCATCTGCATTTCGGCGAGATTTCCGTCGCCGAGGTCTGGCGCCGCGCCGCCGCCCGGCCCGGCGCGGAGCCGTTCCTGCGCGAGCTTGCGTGGCGCGACTATGCGCAAAATGTCATCCTCGCCCGCCCGGACTACGGCAAGGCGAACGGCCTGCCGGCGTTCGACCCTTTCCCCTGGCGCGACATTGCGGACCCCGATGTCGCTGCGGATTTCCGCGCATGGTGCCGGGGCGAGACGGGCTACCCGATCGTCGACGCAGGGATGCGCGAGCTCTGGGCGACGGGGTGGATGCACAACCGCGTGCGGATGATAGCGGCGAGCTTCCTCGTGAAGCATCTCCTCATCGACTGGCGCGAAGGCGAGCGCTGGTTCTGGGATACGCTCGTCGATGCCGATTACGGCAGCAACAGCGTCAACTGGCAGTGGACGGCGGGCACCGGCATCGACGCGAACATGTTCGTGCGCATCATGGCGCCGCTCACCCAGTCCGAAAAGTTTGGCGCGGCGGACTATATCCGCCGCTGGGTGCCGGAACTCTCGGACCTCGGCGACGCCGTGATCCACGATCCAGACGACCATGATGCGCGGCCCCCCGCCTATCCCGAAAAGCGCATTGGACACCGCGCAGCGCGGGAGCGTGCGCTCGCTGCCCTCTCCACGATTCGCTAGGCTTTGAATTCGCTTGGAAATGCCGCATACTGAGCGCTTGGGAGAGGCGGATGGCGACACATCCGGAGACGCGCGGTGCACACGTCGTCGAAGCAGACCGCCGGTTCTGGATCGGCGGTGTTCCTGCACGATTGTTCGCCGGCAGCCGCCAGCGCCTCATCGAACGCGTCGACGCCGGGCTCGCTCGTGGCACGCTGACGCTTGTCGAGCCGGATGGCCGCGTGCAGCGGCTCGGTGGCCGCGCACCGGGTCAGCAGGCCGAGCTTCGCCTCAGCAACTGGCGTCCCTTCCTGCGGCTTGCGGCGGGCGGATCGGCGGGGTGGGCGCGGGCGTATTTCGATGGGGACTGGACGAGCCCCGATGTTCCCGCCTTTTTCGAAGTGATGATGCTGAACCGGC
>JAEULI010000186.1 GCA_016793845.1 Sphingosinicella sp. | reverse complement strand
GACCACCGGTGCGTCATCAGGCGGATTGTCGATAATCGTCAGCGGCACGAAATAGCCCGGTCCCTCCGGACGCTCTCCCCCCAAGAGGAAGCGCAGCCCCGATGCGCGCGCTTCATCAATCAACTGCCACACCTTCTCATATTGCGGGCGGTTCTGGATCGGACCGAGATCGGTGCCCTGTTGTGATCCATCGCCCATCTTGATCGTCTGCGCATAGTCCACGATTTCGGCGGCGAGCGCGTCGTAAACGGCGTCGTGAATGTAGAGTCGCTTGGTGGCGACGCAGAATTGCGCGCTGTTCTGGAATGCAGCCCAGCAGAGCTCGCGCGCGAGCGCCTTCGGCTCTATGTCCGGCATCACGATCGCCGGATCGTTCCCGCCAAGCTCCAAAGTCAGCCGCTTCAGGTTGGAAGCGGCGCTTGCCATGATGCTCCGACCGGTCTCCGTCGATCCCGTGAACGCTATTTTGGCGATTCCGGGATGCGCCGTCATCCATTTCCCAAGGTCGTCACCACCGCAAACGACATTGAACACGCCCGGCGGAAGCAGTGCGCGACACAGCTCCCCGAGTTTCAACGTGCATAGAGGCGTGAAGGGCGAGGGTTTGATGACGATTGTGTTGCCGGCGACAAGCGCAGGCGCGATCTTCCACACCGCAAGCAGCAGCGGGAAGTTCCAGGGCGTGATCCCTCCCACCACGCCGAGCGGCTCGCGGTGCACCTCGACGCGATGATCGGGGCCGTCCTCCAGAACATGAACCGGCAGCGACTGCTCTGCGATGGCGCGACACCAATAGGCCGATCCATCGATTTCCCAATCGGCACCGCTCCGCGCCTTGCCCTGCTCCATCGTGAGCAGGCGCTTGAAATCCTCGGCATTGGCCTCGATGACGTCACCGATCATCGCCACATACTTCTGGCGCTGTTCGATCGGCAGTGCGCTCCAGCCCGGGAAAGCGCGGCCTGCGGCGGCTACGGCGTCGTCGAGCTGCGCCGAAGACGCGTCCGGCACCTGCGCGAAGACCTCCTCGGTCGCCGGGTTGAAGACTTCGAGGCTGCGTGCCGCCGTCGCGGGGCGCCCGTCTATCGTCATCTCATAGCGCGAAAATAGATCCACCATCAGACACCACTCCTCTCGAAAGCCGCGAGTTCATTCCGGGTGATCTTGCCGGTGCTCGTCTTGGGCAGGTCAGCCACGAACTGCACCGCGCGCGGCACCTTGTAAGGCGCCAGCGAGCGCCGGCAGTGTTCGATGATGCTGCGCTCGTCCGCAAAGCTTCCATCCTTGAGGACGACATAGGCTTTGGCAATCTCGCCCTTCACCTCGTCGGCCAAAGCCCCGACAGCGACCATCGAAACTGCGGGATGTTCGGAGATCACGCGCTCGATCTCGGCAGGATAAACATTGTAGCCGGCTGTCAGGATCATGTCCTTCCTGCGGTCGACGATCGAAACATAGCCTTCATCGTCAATCGTCGCAATGTCGCCCGTCCGAAGCCAGCCGTCTGCGTCGATCGCATTCGCGGTCGCGGCCGGGTCGCCGTAATAGCCGTCCATGACGATCGCGCCACGTACCAGCAACTCACCCGCTCCCGTTCGATCCGTTTCGCTGTCGGCAAGCACCCCTTCGTCGATCCGAAGTTGCACCCCCGGCAGCGAGACGCCGATCGACCCATGAGATGCCTTCGCAAGGTATGAATGGGTGGTCCCCAGGCCCGCGAGCTCGGTCATGCCCCAAAGCTCGATGAGCGGGCAGCCGAAGCGGCGCTCGACCTCGGCCATCCTGGCCGGCGGCATCGATTGACCGCCGACCGTGCACCGCGTGAGTGAACTCAAGTCGGGATCGTCGCGCTCGGGCTCGGCGAGCAGATAGTGGTACATGGTCGGCACGCCTTCGAAGAGCCTGATGCGCCGGGAGGCGATGTCGTCCAGCACTGCGCGCGGCGAGAAGCGTTCATGAATGAACAGCGTCATCCCGCACAGTATCGCCGCGTTCAGCACGACATTGCCGTAGACGTGCGGCAGCGGTAGCGCCGTGAGCACGCGGTCGTGCTCGCTCCGGCCGTGCATCGTCGCCGTCATCACGGCATTGCTCAGCACCGCCCTGTGGCTGAGCATGGCTCCCTTGGGACGTCCTGTCGTGCCCGATGTGTAGACAATCGCGCACAATCCCGGCGCTTCGGTGCGCGCGGGCGGGCTCACAGCCTCGCCCGCGAGCAGCATGTCGAAATCGAGCGCGGCAGCGCTCTCGCCAACCAGAATCAGATGCCGCGGCGCTCCGGGCGAGCCGCTGAGCTCGCCGAGCTTCTCTTTCGTCGTGATGATGGCGGCTGCGCCACAGTGGCGCGCGATATGCGCGACCTCGGCCGCCGTCATCATCGCGTTGACGGGATTGACGACCGCCCCGGCGCGCAGCGTCGCATAATATGCGACGACCCATCGCCATCCATTGGCAAGGCACAAGGTTAGCCGGTCGCCCGCCCCGATCCCGAGATCGTGGAGAGCCCAAGCGAGTCGGCTCACCCTGGCATCGAGCTCGGCGAAACTGAGCTCCACGTCGCCATCGACGAGGGCGGTCCTGGCGCCCCACTTTCGGGACGCCACGGCGACCAGCGCGTCCACAGATGCGGCGTGCTCCATCAATCGTGCGTACTCTCGATCAGCATCGTGTCGAGATAGCAGTTCCAGTGCGTGATCAGCCCGTCGCGGAGCCGGTAAACGAAGGCATATTCATTGTTGTATTCCAAGCCGTTCGTAAGAACCTCATGGCCCCTGCTCTCGGTAACGACGATATCTCCTTCGCCGACAACATTGATGATTTCCTCAGAAAACCCGCCCTCGCCGATCTGATCCGTCATGGGCTTCAGCAGATCTTCCCAGAACGCCTTCTTTCCCGAGAAGAGACCCGAGTATCTGGTGCTGCCGATGACGTAGAACTGGATGTCATCGTCCAGATACGAGAGCATTTTCTCGTAGTCGGCGTCGGCAAGCGCAGCGAGCATTCTCAGCACCACCTGCTTGTTGGATTCGACAGTCATACGCCCCCCCCGCTACGCGTAGACACTGCGCTGGGCGCGGTAGGTGGAAGCAAACTTCTCGAGCTCGATGCCTCCCTCATCGAAGTTCGTCCACAGCCTTCCGCCGAGCAACTCGCCAAATTCGGGCGGGTTGCGCGCAACGATCTCCGGATCGATCCTGTGCGTGACCGAAGGGGTGAGATACTGGCGCGAATAGGCTTGGACGAGTGTCACGCGCAGCTCGTCGTCCTGCTTGGGAAAGGCGCCGTGCCAGGTGTTGCCAGGGATGACGATGACCGACCCCATCGGGCACTCGATCGGCTTCATGACGTCGAAATGGCGCTCCTCGGGCACGGTCGGGTGGCGACGGTAGCGGTGGCTGCCCGGTACGATGCCGATGCACCCGGCTTCGAGCGTGTAGTCCGAAAGCACGATCGTGAAATTGACGAGATGGAGGTAGTCCGGCAGCGGATCGGGAACCATCAGCGTGTCGCTGTGGATCGACAGATACTTGTCGGTCCTCGACTTGACGTAGCCGAGGCTGTTGTTGAGGATCATCCGGTCGCCGAGAAGATACTTCCCCATCGCCAGGATGCAGGGATTGATCAGCATCTTCTCGAAGATTCGTCCTTGCTTCACGAGATGGTACATCTCGTAGGAAAGACCCTCTTCATAGGTTGTGTAGTTCGTCAAAGATGCGCCGCCCTTCTCGGCGAGCGCCACGATCGCATCGCGGGCCGCGATGAAGTCCGCCATCGGCGCAACCTTCTCGGGGGGGATGACGGCGTATCCAAGGACGGCGATCTGCGCTGCTTCCTCTTCAAGCCCGAATTGTTTCAGGCGCCGCCAGCTCGCTTCTGCATCTTCGCTGAGGTGCTGGATTCCCGAAATCTCGATCATGTTTGTTGGCATCTTTACTGCTCCAGAGAGTAACAACATTCCAATCAGTATTTGCCCCTCGCCGAGACGAAGAAGACGCGGCCGCGATCGTATACGCCTTCGGCCATTCCGATCCCGGCGGGGTCGGCATAACCGGACATCAGATAGCGCTTGTTGCCGATATTCTTGGCGCCCGCGGAGAACAGCCAGCGATCATCCGGGTCGGAATAGGAAATCAGCGCATTGAACAGGTGGAAACCGGGCTGGCTTATCTCGGGTGTATTCACCGCATTGTTGTAGGTCCTTGACCGGTAGCTCCACTCGGCCCGGGGCGTCAGCTGTCCACCCCCCACATCCAGGCTGTATGAAGCCGCTGCCGCCAGTGTCCATTCGGGTGCATTCACGAACTTCTTGTCGACGGTGAGCCCGGCGAGCGCGGCAGCGCCCGACACTTCGAGGTACTCCGCATCGAGATAGCCAAGGCTGCCTTCGAGCCTCAATCCATCGGCCGGCGCCGCCTGGATTTCGAGTTCGCCACCTCTGATCCGACCCTTGGCGGCGTTGCGGATCGTCGGCGCGACACCCTCGATCACAGTCACCTGGATGTCCTTGTAATCGCCGTGGAACACCGCGCCGTTGATCCTCAGCTTGCGGTCGAAGCCGAGGAACTTCACGCCGGCTTCATAGGATGTCACGCGTTCAGGGTTGAAGCTCGGGATCGTTGGCGCGGCGGGAAAGACCGCCTGTGTGAACCCGCCCCCTTTGAAGCCCTGCGAATAACTCACATAGAGGTTGAGTTCCTCGGTCGGCTTGAAGCTCAGACTCGCCATCGGCGTGAACGCGTCACTCTTGGCTTCGGCAACCTGGCCGATCGGCAGCACCGGCGTGCCTGCTGGACTGCCGAGCCCAAAATCAGCGAGGATGATAAACCGATCGCCGGCGGAGAACGTCTTGGCTTCATCCGTGTATCTGAGCCCGACGGTAAGGCTCAATTGATCGACAAGATCGTACGTCGCCTGTCCGAATGCGGCATAGCTGTCGGTCTTGATCGCCGCGCCGCTCTGGAACATCACCAGATTCGTGTCGACGATGTCCGATGTGAAACCGTCCTCGTAAAAGTAGAAGGCACCGACCAGCCACTTCAGCCGCCCGTCCAGGTGATTGCCGATGAGCTGGAGTTCCTGCGTGAAGCTGTCGATCTTGTTCTTGTCGTCGTTGTGCACGATCAGGTGTGGCGAATGGTCTCCATCATGCGCGTAGTTGAGCCGCGCCGAGCGGAAGGCCGTGATCGACTTGAACTCGAGCCCGGTATTGGGGCGCCATGAGAGTTGGCCCGAGACGCCCCACATGTCGAGCTCCTGGCGCGGCTTGAAGCGATGACCGTGGAGATCCTGGATGATCGCATCGTGACTCTCCGGTGTCTGGTGCGTCCCCGCGGTACGGAACTGCCCTTTGCGCCATTGGGCATTGTAGCAGCGCGTGTCCGAAAACCGCGCTGCGCCGGCGTAGTCGGTACAAACCCCAGCCGCGCCCGAGAAGAATGCGTTGTGCGCCTCGCCAAACGCCGAGCCGTCGTAGTAGGCGACCGGAACGCTGAGCAGACCGGGCTCGCGCGAGGTCGTGCCATCGAGCGACAGTGAGAGCAGCAGGTTGTCGGCCAGGTCCGCATCAACGACGAGACGGCCCGAAAAGGCGTCGCGCCCGCCGCTCGAACGCGCGCCCGAAACGCCTTCGATATAATTGTCGCGGTGATGATAGAGGACCGAAGCGCCGGCGCGGATTCCCTCGCCGAGCGGACCACTCACGGAGCCACGCAGGACCACGTCGAAATCACTGCCGACCTGGGCATTGATCGAAGCGGCCAGCTTGTCTCCTGGTCGACGCGTGGCGATGTTGATCGCGCCGCCGATTGTGTTGCGCCCAAACAGCGTCCCTTGCGGGCCGCGCAGAACCTCGACACGATCGATGTCCACAAGATCAAGCGTCTGACCGATCAGGCGCGTCATATAGACGCCGTCGACATAAAGCGCGACGCCGGGATCGACCGAGAGCTGGGCCTCGCTCTGCCCGATGCCGCGAATATAGATCGAAGAAAGCGCCGAAGAGCCGCCGTAGGACGACCCAACGTCGAACTGCATGTTGGGCACAAGCTGAACCGCTTCCGCCATCTCGATCGCCTGACGCTGCTCGAGCGCATCGGCGGTGAGTACCGAGACGGATATCGGCGTATTCTGTAAACTCTCCGCTTGCCGTCGCGCCGTCACGACGATGTCGGGGATCTGGTTGGCGCCTTGCTCCTCGACCTGCGCGAGCGCTGGGCAGGAGACCGACATCAGGAGCGCAAGCGAAAGTGCTCCGCGAGAGAATGGCGATCCTTGCCCGCCCCTTTGAGACACCGTCCGAAGACTCAAAACCTTATGTGAATGCATGTTACCGTCCCCCTCAAATATCGCACTATTCCGTGCTGTGATCCGCAGATTGAAGGATATTCCCGTTCTTCAGAAACGACCTCGTGACGTTTTCGAGTATTCTCGAGCAGTTGTTATCGTAGTTTTTGAAAGACAATGATGAGGCGAAGGTCACGGAGCCGACCGTGAATACAGCGCCGTCATTGGGCAGTTCGTAGAACACCATATCCGCGCGAATACTCGGATTGCGCGTGCCGCCCTGATCCGGGACGATCGCAAACGCCTCTTCCATCGCGGGCTGATAACTGTCGCTGTGTCCAAACGATGACGCCAGGAGATAAGCATGGGCGGGTGTACCGAGACCGTGATCGGCCCGGTCGATTTCGAACCCGGCGGCTCCATGACCCAGCGCCAGCGCCGGAAAATCGCCGATCACGTCCTCGTCGACACCTTCGAAGATAAATGCCACGGCCGGATCGCGGCTCGCTGCAGACCGGCGAAGCGGTGCGCCGCGGTCGAAACCGACTCCCGCAGTACCGACACCAATCAGCTGCTGCGGCGGTCGACCGCGAAAGCGCCACAAACCACCCATCTCGCCGGTGAAACTCAGGTGGTTCTCTCCGGGCTCTGGCGCCCATGTCCGCGAGCCGTTGGCGCGGCGGATCTCGCACACTGTCTGATCTTCGGGGTCGAGCGCCGTGACCCAGTAAAGACCGTTGCCGGAGACGCAGATGAAGCGACCGCCGTCCGCCTCGTAAGCCGCGAGCCCATCGAGCATCTGCTCGGTCCAGTATTCGGCATGGGTTCCGCTCATCACCGCGCGATAGCGGCCAAGCAGTTCCGTGCCCTCGCGGTGCAGGTCGTGATCGGTAATCACGTCGTAATCGATCTGCTTCCGCTCAAGCCAATCGATGAGATGGAGATCGGCCGAAAACTGGTGCGGCGCATCGAAAGACCGGCAGCGATGATACGGCCGAAACGATGTCAGAATCGGCCGTAATATCGACGAATAGCAGATCCCGCTGCCGTCGCGATGATGGTCGTAGAGGCTGCGGAGGTGATGCCTGTTGAGATAGCCGTATTCCTCCTGGTGCAGCCAGCGATTGGCGTGCGCCGTGAGGCCCACGAGTTCCTGAAGATCGAGCAGCGCCTCATTGGCATAAGCCATGTAGCTGATTGTCGGCAGCAGCACGGCGAGCCGCGCGGTCGCGGTTCCCCGCTTGGGGCGGACCACGAACGGCAGATAGTCTCGCGCGCCTTGCTCGCCCTCGATCTTGACCGCATAGATGCCGCTCCTCAGGTCATCGGGAATTGGCAGATGGAGGCTTGGATGCCACGCAGCATCCGCCAGATCGTCGTCATGGAACCAGATGGCATTGTAGGCTGCAGGATCGTCGGTGAAGCGCTCGATCGCCGGATGCCACGCATGGCTGCTGGTCGCGCGCATGGGGCGGTTGACTGTCTTCCCGTCGAGGCGACCCTCGCGGCCATCGGGTATCTCCCGCATCGCCGGCTTGAACGCGAAGTCCCAGCAAGCGGCACACGACTGCATCGCAGCCTCGCCAAGGGCCTCTCCACGGCTCAATGCGTCAAGCTCCGAAGCGTCAAGTGCCGCAGTGAACGCCTTCGGCCCCTCGATCTTGCCATTGAAGCAGGCACGTGGCGCCGTGCGGCCATCGATCTGATCGATCCAGCCCGCGCCGATCGTTATCGGCGCTCCGGGTGCGAACACGATCGCGCTTTCGCCCACGGCCTCCACACTGACGGTGGAAGGACGAGCGGGATGGAAAACGCTGCAGTCGGCTCGAAGCATGATCTTCCGCGCCGCCACGTCGACCGTGAAAGCAACGAAGCACCACTCGATCGGACTGAGCGGAGCTACCAGGCGCACCACGAGCGGCGAACCGGAGGCGGTGCCGACCCGAAGTTCGAGCTCACCCTGATCAACGAGGAGCAAAAACCCGCTTTGCGCTTCAGCATCCCATTGGCCCGCAACGGCCTGCTCGGACCAATCCGGCTGAGACGGGCGGATCCACGTCTGGAAGGTCAAACCCCCACTGGCGAGTGCGGCCGCATCCTCCACGATGACATAGGACCCGGTGTAGATCGGCTGCTCCACACCCCGATACTCGCCGTTGATCGGCGAATCGAGCGGCTCTTCCTTGGGTCCGGGCCCTCTCGGATTCTCGTCGCCGTGAATGAGACGCACGAGTTGCGCGCGGTAACGGGGCTGCTCGGAACTGACGAAGAAGGTCAGTGTCTGGCCTGGCTCCGCAGACCATCGATCTGAATATCCTGTCAGCCGCAACCCGCCCTCCCTGACGATTTAGTGCAGTTGACCTATTGCTAGGTCGTATGCACTAATCATGTCAAGCGCGTCTTGTTTGTTTGGGCAATCGCACCAAACCCGCTAGGAAACCGGATTCGAAATCCTGCGCGATCAGGAAGGCGGCGGAACTGCAGGGAGGTGATTTGAGTACGAATTCAGAAAGCGCTCCAGCAGCCAGCCCCACGCGGATATTCCGTATGGAGCTGATCATGGAGGCCGCTCGCAGCGTCCTCGTGAGCGAAGGCTATTCAGGCTTCAGCGTGCGCAAGGTGGCAAAGGAGGCCGGCATCAGCATCGGCCACCTGCAGCATTTCCTTCCGACCAAGGAAAAACTGCTCGAAGCACTCTTCGAATACGTCTCCGGCTTGTACGATAGAAAATACGCCGAGTTGCTCGAGCGTCTTCCCGAAGAACCCCAGCAGCGGTTTCACGCGATCACTGAATATCTCATCCGCGATACCTGCAACCAGGACACGAAGGCATTCTTCTTCGAGTTCTGGACCGCCTCGCTCCACCATGAAGCTGCGCGGAAAGTTGTGAACAAACTTCACAGACATCACCGAGAAATCCTGGCCGGCTTTATCGGTGAGATGATCCCAAGCCTCGCTCCCAAGGAACGAGAGATGCGTGCGCTTCAAATTGCCGCGACGATCGATGGCCTGCTCGTCCACCTCGATGAGGAAGAAACGGAGGAGGCGAGAGAAGCGACGGTGCAAGGCTTGAGCGAGGCACTCATGAATATTGCCCGCAACGGACGCTAGCATCCCATCGCATGGTGCCGGAACACGCGGTCCTGAATTGCACGCTCGCCGATCGCGCGGTTTGAGGTCGCAGGCTGGTTCGGCTTCACACCACCGCCCCCATCAAGAATCTGCGATTCCGTAGCTACCAATGGTTACGGCGCGACCTGATCGCGAGGAAAACGTCTGCATCTCTCGTGGGAGCCGGTAGTTCGAGGTTCGCGCGAACCTCGGGGCTGCCAGACCGCAGGAACAGATTGATCGCGCGCTCTTCGCCGACCGTGGTGAAATACGGCACTGTGCCATCCGACGATTCGAGCAGGGATGCCAGTGCGCGCGCAGCCGCATTGCCCGGCTCGATGGACAGCGTGAAGGCAAGGTTGCGTTTCAGGTAATCGTGCCCCGGATAGACGCGTGTCTCGTCGGCAAGCGGCGCGAACACGCCGCTGATCGTCTCTTGAAGCGTTGGCGCGTGACCGCCATAGCCGCAGTTACCGACGCCCGCGCCGAACAGTGTATCGCCCGAGACGACGAAGGGCGTGCCGTCATCCTCCACGCCGAATAGCGCGATGCTCGCCATCGTGTGGCCCGGCACGGCGCGGACTATCACGCTGTCGGCGCCGACCGAAATCGTATCGCCGTCAACCAGCAGGCGATCGAGCCCTTCGAGCGTGCCTGCTGCGGCGCGCGGCGCCATCACCGCCGCACCCGTTGGCGCCTTCATTTCTGCGTTCTTGCCCGCATGGTCCCAGTGTTCGTGCGTGTTGACGATGCTGGTGATCGTCACGCCCTGCGCTTCGGCCTCCGCGACTATGCGCGGGACGTCGTAGGGATCGACGGCGACCGCTTCCCTCTTCACGCTGCACACAAGAAGATAGTTGATGTGATCGAAGGCGTTCCGCAGCGGGATCGGAACGACACGCATCAGACGTCTCCGGCCGCCACGGCCGCGTGCACGTTCGCGATGAACAGCCGGTAGTTTTCTTCCGACACCGCCCGCGCCTCGGCCTCCGACATGTCGACCGGAACGAACGTCGAGCGCATCAGCAGCACGCAAACAGAGGCACCCGCCGGAATGATCTTCGCGAAGCCGCAATAATCCGCGAACGGCACGACGTCGCCGGTATCAATGATGCGGAACATCATCTCCATTTCCGCCTCGTCATAGTGATCGAGGCGCTCCTTCACATAGCCGTCGCCGATATGGCCTTCTGTGCGCATCGTGCGCACCATGCCGAGCCCCTTGCCTTCGAATTCGATCGAGGAAACGAAGCCCTCCTCGGCGCGCCGCTGGCCTTCCTCGGTCGCGAACAGCTTCCAGACCCGCTCCGCCGAAGCCGCGACACGAACCGCACACTCGACCGTGATCATGAATGTTCCTTCCCGCGCAGGCTGGGGCGGCGTTCGCCCTCCAGATTCCACTGCAGCTTCATCTTGTGCACCTTCAGAACCATGCACGTTTCGATGAGGGCGATGTCGGGCTGCCCGTAGCAATGCGCCGCCAGAAAGGCGCGGTAATGCTCGTGCGACTGGTGATAGGTGGCCATGCCGAGATCGAAGCGGCCGAGCGTCGACGTCAGATAAAAGACCTCCGGAACCGCCGACAGCCGCGCGATCACCGCATCGATATCGGCACCGCCCGCCACCTTGATGAAGGTCTGTGCATTGAAGTTATAGCCGAACGCCTCGGGCATGGCTTCGGCCTGGATCGTGATGATGTTCTCGTCGATCAGCTGGCGTACGCGGTTGCGCACGGTTCCTTCCGAAACGCCGAGCGCCGTCGCGATCGTCGAATAGGGCATCCGCCCGTCCTGCTGCAGCAGCGCGATGATCTGGCTGTTGAGCGCGTAGACATCCCCCGCCGAGTCGAGAGGATTCGGCTGCTGCTTGTCTCGTGCGTCGCGCGATGCGCCCTTGCGACCTGCCATCAACGGCCCTTCCTCGGTCAGGATTTCACGTGACCTGATACGGAAAGCGTGATGCAACCGCAACGCTGAAATGAATTTATTACGAATTTCATTCCATAACTCTCATTATATTACGAATATCGTATTGACTCTATGCCCGTGCCGAGGATATCGAAGCGTCCGTACACAAATGTATCTTTCGAGGACGAGATGACGGCAGGCGCAGTCAGGATCGCAGACCGACCAAGGCCGGAAGCAGAAGGCTCCGGGGGTGTGTTCAGCCAGACGTGGTTCCCCGTGTGCCTCTCCGAAGAGGCGGCCGAAGGCGTCGTCAAAGGCTTCGACTTCCTCGGTGGCCGCGTCATCGTCGTTCGCGACGCGGATGGTCGCCCGCAGGTGCTGAGCGCGTACTGCCCACACCTCGGCGCTGATCTCTGCACCGGCGAGATGGTGGAGGGCACGGTGCGCTGCCCCTTCCATTTCTGGCGTTACGGCCCCGACGGCCGCTGCGTGGCGACAGGATCGGGCGATCCCATTCCGCCGACCGCCAACCTCTTCGCGTTCCCGACGGTGGAGAAATTCGGCTGCATCTTCGCCTTCAACGGCGCCGAGCCGCTGTTCGATCTTCCCGACTTTCCGGGCGCCCCCGAAAAGCTCGTCTGGAAGATCGGCGAATACGACCGCCTGATGCCTGCGGATCCCTGGGTGATCTGCTGCAACACGCCCGACATGCAGCACATCCAGGTGGTGCACGGCATCAGCTTCGACAACGGAATGCCGCATCAGGATGTGGAATGGACGCCGCATTCGATGGTCTATCATTTCCGCGGCAAGATGCGCGACGGAACCGCAATCGAATTCCGCGTCGGCATCTTCGGCACCAATATCTATTGGCAGGACGGCTACGTGGACGGGCGCTGGTTCGGCTTCGTCGCGCCGATGGGACTGCCCGAGCCAGGCAAGTCCCGACTGTTCTTCGCCGTCGCAGTCGGCGCGGACGATTCCGACCCTGAAGGCACGCAGGCGTTTCTGGACGCGATGTACGACATGGAAGTCCGCATCGCGACCGAAGACCTGCCGATCATCGAACGCGCCCGCTTCCGGCCCGGCACGCTGACGAAGGCGGACCGGACGCTGGGGCGCTTCCTGCAATATCTGCGCGACCATCCGCGCGCGCATCCATCCGCCGATTTCATCGGCTGACGATACGGGGGAGACGCACATGTCCAGCATCACCGATACCGACCTCGACGACATTCTGGCGCTGTGCCCGCGTCTCTATGCGGCCGTGGGCTGGAACGCAGAAAAGGCGCCCGACTGGGACACCTTCCGAGCCTGCTGCCATCCCGATGCGACACTCGCCGCGCTGAGCTCCGGTGCCGCAAGCCCGATTCCGGTGGAGACATTCGTCACCGCTATGAACGAACAGCGGGCGACGGGTGCGCTCACCGATTTCAGCGAAGTGGAGATCGCGCGCCACGTGGAAGCCTTCGGAAATGTCGCGGGCGTGCGCAGCAGCTTCATCGCGGAAATGAACGGTGAAAAACGCAGAGGCGTCACCTTCGCGCAGATCATTCGCCACGAAGGCCGGTGGGTCATCCTGTCGGCGATCTGGGACAATGAAGGTGACGGGAAAACCATGCCGGCGAGCCTGATCTGAACGGGCCGTCAATCAAAAAGGGAGCGGAGGGAAACATGAGGAGCAAGGTGAATAGCACGGGCCGTTTCGTGCTGATGATGTCGACGGCGCTTTCGGCACTTTGCGGCACGGCCGCCGCGCAGGAGCAGGCGCGGACAGGTGCGAGCAGCGGCGGCTTTGAGGAAATCATCGTGACGGCGCGCAAGCGCGAGGAGAATCTGCAGCAGGTCCCCGATACCGTCACGGCGTTTTCCGCAAGCGTGATCGAGGAACGCCGCCTTGAACGGATCAACGATTTCCTCGCCGTGACGCCGAACGTCCACATCACCAACGATCAGGACACAGCGACGAACAACATCTCGATCCGTGGCCTCGGCTCCAACCGCAACCAGGCAGCCGCGGTCGCGTTTTCGGTGGACGGCGTGATCCTGCCGGATGCGGACGCCTTCACGATGGATCTGACCGACGTCGAGCGGCTGGAAGTCCTGAAAGGCCCGCAGGGCGCGCTCTACGGCAAGGGCGCCATCGCCGGCGCGATCAACATCACCACGAAACGCCCGACGAACACGTTCGAGGGTGAGGCGAAACTGAGCTACGGCACGGGCGACGCATGGCGCGTCTTCGGCGCGATGAGCGGCCCGATCGTGCCCGATGTCGTGCTCGCGCGCGTCACGGTCTCGCATCGCGACAGCGACGGCACGATCAAGAATGATTTCGACGGCCGCACGCTCGACCGCAATCGCCAGACACGTGTTTCCGGTCGCGTACTCATCCAGCCGAGCGATGATTTCAGCATCGATCTGCGCGCAGCGCACATGGACGAGAAAGGCGGGGCGCTGTGGTTCAGCCTCGTCGACGTGCTCGGCACGACGGGCGGCGAGATCACTGAAGACATGGCGGCGAAGCGCCCCAATCTCGATGGCCCGTCATCGACAGATCGGACCGTGACCGATCTTTCCATGTCGCTGAATTACGACACTTCCATCGGCACCTTCACGTCGATCACGGCATGGGACAAGATCGACGTCGATTTCAGCGAAGACCTCGATATCTCGCCCTATCCGATGGTGCCGCTCGCCCGGCAGCTTCGCGTGACCGAGAGCTGGAGCCAGGAACTCCGCCTCACATCGCCGAGCGCCCAGCGGTTCCGCTACATTATCGGCGGCTATTACCAGCATTCGAAGCGCGACGTGACGACACTCGCGCAGCTCGATCTCTGCCTGTTCGCGGGCAGCTGCATCACCCCGGACGGATTCGAATCCTCGGGCGTGGTGGTGGACGCGACGCTCGCGAACACGCGTCTCACCTTCAACCAGTATGCCGTGTTCGGGCAGATCAACTACGACATTCTCGAAACGCTCGAGCTCACCGCGGCGCTGCGCTACGACACCAACAAGGCAAAGCAGAACGACCGCCTCGCCTCGGAGATCGACAAGGCGACGTTCTCGAAGCTGCAGCCCAAGCTGTCGCTCGCCTACAAGCCTTCGGACGACCTGACGCTCTACGCGACCTATTCGCAGGGCTTCAAAAGCGGCAGCTTCAACCCGATCGCGGCAGGATCGGCCTTCCCGCGCGTGATCGGCAAGGAAACCTCGCGCAACTACGAGATCGGCGCGAAAACCTCGTGGCTCGATCGGCGCGTCATCTTCAACGTCGCGGCCTTCTACACCGAGCATCTCAACCCGCAGATCTTCCAGCTCGATGCCGTCACCTTCACGCAGGGCTCGCTCAATGCGCGCAAGGCGGCCATCAAGGGCTTCGAGTTCGAGCTTGCCGCACGCCCGGTGAAGGGCGTCGATCTCAATGCCGCGTTCGGTTACATCGACACCGAGATCAAGGATTTCGACGGCGTGACCGACGCCTATGTCGGCCAGCAGCTCCCGAATGCGCCGAAATACACGCTGAACCTCGGCGCCCAGTACGCACACGATCTTTCGGACAGGTTGACCGCGAAAGCGCGCGTCGATTTCAATGCGCAGGGCCGGCAGTCCTTCCAGGACTTCCAGCTTCCGGCGGCGCCGAACGTGTATCTGTTCCAGAAGGCCTATTCGACGGTCGATGCGCAGATCGGCCTTGAAGGCGGACAGTGGGGGATCAGTGTCTTCGGGAAGAACCTGTTCAAGGAGCATTATGCAACCTCGGCCTTCTCACGCTACATCTTCGGGGCAGCGCTGGTGCCGCTCGCCAGCGACGCAATCCAGCCCGATCCGGGCCGGACATTCGGCGTCGAGGCACGCGTGAAATTCTGAAAGGCACCGGCATGATCGATAGACAGACGTTTCACCTCCGGCCCGAAGGCGAAAAGGCGTTCGGCTATGCGCAGGCCGTGCGGAGCGGCAGCACGCTCCACATCTCCGGCTCGCTCAGCGTCGACGATGCGTTCCGGCCGGAGTTTCCGGGCGACATGGCTGCACAGATCGGCAGCGCCTACGCGGCGATCAGGCGGACACTTGAAGCCTTTGGTGCAACGATGGCGAACGTGGTGAAGGAAAACATCTACGTAACCGACATGGACGGCTTTATCGCGGCGAACGGCGCGCGCATCGCGCACTACGCGGGGCTCGACCTGCCCGCCACCACCGCCGTGGAGGTCCGCAGGCTGGCGTTCCCCGAGTGCATGATCGAGATCGAGATCACGGCGGCACTGCCGACAGCATGACCGGGGAGAGCGACATCGTCTGCACAGGCGAGGCGCTGATCGCCGCCGATGCCGATGCCGTGTGGGCGCTGATCGGCGACCTGCGCAACATGGCGATCATGGAGGGCCTGGTTGAACGGCTGGAGGTCGAGGGTGATGGAGAGGGCGCGGTGCGCAGACTCATCCTGCCCGATGGTGGGATCGTGACCGAGGCGATCGAGCGTTACGACGGTGAGGCGCGATCTTATGGATACCGCATCCTCGATCCCGGCGCCCTGCCGTTCAGTGACTATACGGGCGCGGCGCGCGTGATGCCGATATCGAAAGGCGCGTGCCGCCTTCTCTGGGAAGCGAGCGCCACGCCGCTGATCGATGCGGACGCCGTACGCGCCGCGATCCAGGACAACATCGACCACGTGCTTCGCGTCGTCTCGGCGCGCTTTGGATCGGGAGCCTGAATGCTTGTCTGAGGTCTGGACCGTCGACAGCTCGCCCCGGTTCGATGCGCTCGAAGCGGATGCACAGGCTGATGTTGCCATTGTGGGCGCCGGATACCTGGGGCTTGTCGCCGCACTCGAGCTTCGTGCGCGCGGGGCTTCCGTAATCGTTATCGACACGAACACGCCCGGCGCCGGCGCCTCCGGCCGCAACGCCGGGCATTTCGCGCCGATGATGCTCGGCGGCAAGAAAACGCCGGAGAACGCGCTGAAGGTTCTGGGTCCGGTACGCGGAGAACGCTGGAACCGGTGCGTGGCGGGTGCGGGCCGCGCCCTCACCGATTTCGTCGCCGATAACGCCATCGCCTGCGATCTGAGACCAGGCTATCTCTGTGTGGCGCGCACGAACACAAGCCTGGACCGTGCGGAACGAAACTTCGCCGCATGGACGCCGTTCGGCGGAATATTCGCGCGTCTGGATGCCGCCGAGGTCCAACGCCGCACGGGCGCGCACCGCTACGCGGGCGGCATCTTTCTGCCCGAGGGCGGCACCCTGCATCCTCTGAAACTCGCACTCGGCCTTGCAATGGCGGTGCAGGCGCGCGGTGGGCATATCTACGGGCGCACCCATGCGACCGCCATTGAAAGACAGGACCACGTATGGCGCGTAAAAACATCGCGTGGACATGTTGATGCGCCCCATGTTCTGGTGGCGACCGGGGTTTCCGCCGCGCCGCTTTTTCCGGAAACGGCAGCCAGTGTCTATCCGATCGGGTGCAACATTGCGGCCACGCCGCCGCTTCCCGCGCCGCTGATCCCCGAAGCACAGGCCTTTGTCGATCTCGATGCTGCGGCGATCTTTTCGCCCGCGCTCGACACCGAACAACGCCTTGTCGTCAGCGCGCTTTCGGAAACCCGCAACCCCGCCCTGCCCTCCGCCGCCAAGCCTGCCGAAAGGCAGCTCGCACGCGCCTACCCGAATTTCACGCCACGCTTCCAAAGCCTTTCATCGGGAACGATCGGCATGACCCCGGATGGCCTGCCGCGCATCTTCCGTCTCGATGAAAACCTGCACGCCGTCGCCGGATGCAACGGCTTCGGCCTCACACTCGGGATCAGCGCCGCACGCGAAGCCGCCGCCCTCATCGGCGGCACGGCCGAAGACGACCTCGCGCTGCCGGTCCTGACGCCGTCGCCGCTCGCCGGCGCGCGCCTCATCCCATGGGCCATGCGAACGATTGCGGTGCCTCTCATGAACAGGCTTGGCTAACCGTCTTCCGAGTGACTCAAAGTCGCCGGCTCATTCCGGGAATTTGACAGGACGGATTTGGCCTGCCTTGCGAAGGGAAGCAGCAGGAGCGCCGCCACTGTGATCAGCGCTACGAGCATCCAGGCATCATTGATCGCATCGGTAAGCGCAGCACGCTCCACCATCGGCCGAAGCGCGGCCACGGTTTCGGGGCTGACCGGACGGCCGACCTGCATGAGGAACAGGTTCACGGGAATGCCGAGCATACGGGCGGTATCGACATTGCCCGCCTGCAACGCGGAGACGATCGAGGCGGCATGAACAGGTGAGCGGCTGAAGATCACGGTATCGATGAGAGCAAGCCCCACAGCGCCCCCAATATTGCGCATAAGATTGAACAGCCCGCTCCCGTCGGCCACCAGATCGGGCGAAAGACGCCCCAGCGCCATGCGGGTCGGCGGCAGGATGCAGAACATGATCGCGACGCCGCGGATGGCTTGCGGAACGAGCATCTCCGCAAAATCCGTTTCCGTCGTCTGGCGCGCGCTAAGGCCGATGCCGAGCGCGAAGAGCGCAAAGCCGAAGGCGCTGAGCAGGCGCGCGTCGAGCCGCCGTTCAAGCGCCACGGCCAAAGGGGCGGCCGCAAGCTGGGCAACGCCGGTGACGAGCGTGATCTTCCCGATTTCCAGCGCCCCATGCCCCCGCACGAGGCCAAGGAAGAACGGCATCAGGTAGACGGACCCGAAGAGGCCGATGCCAAGCACGAAGCTGAGACAACAGCCGATGGCAAAGTTCCGGTCCCTGACAATCCGCAATGCCACCACGGGCTCCGGCGACTTCAGGGTTTTCTTGACGAACAGGGCTGATCCGAGCGCCGCGATCAGCAGAAGTGAAGCGACCGGCACCGATGTCCACCCCCGCGTGGGGGCTTCCTTCAACCCGATTTCGAGCGCGGCGAGCGCTGCGGCCATGGTCACGAGCGCGGCGATATCGAGCCGCCGCAGATGCCGGAGCGCCATTCGATCCCGGGGCAGCAGATAGATCGCCCCGACAGTTGCAAGGAGGCCGGGTACGATGTTGATCAAAAACAGCCAATGCCATGAATAGGTCTCCGTGAGCCATCCACCGACGATCGGGCCAACGGTGGGTGCGAACACCGCCACCACGCCCGCGATCGTGGTTGCGGTCGCCTGGCCACGCGCGGGAAAGAGCAAAAAGACCGCGGAAAACACCGCAGGGATCAGCGTGCCGCCTGCAAACCCCTGTAGCACCCGAAACCCGATCAGCATGGGGAAGCTCTGGCTGGCTGCGCACCCCGCCGACGCCACCGTAAACACCGCCACGGCGAGCACGAACAGCCAGCGCATCGAAAAGGCGCGGGTAAGGAGACCCGTCATCGGAATTGCGATGATTTCAGCGACCAGATAGGCTGTCTGCACCCAGCTCATCTCGTCGATCCCGATATGGAGTGCGGCCTGAATGGTGGGGAGCGATGTGGCAACAATCTGAATGTCGAGGATCGCCATGAACATGCCGAGGCACATCATCGCGAACCCCGCCCAGATCCGGAACCCGGCAAACGTGTCGCCCGTAGACTCGGTCATCTGTACCGTCCGGAAAAGATGCAGGTTCCTGAGCAAGCGCCGGAACAAACATCAGGTCAACCGGTTCCTGTTTGTATGCCCGTCCTGGCCACATCGCCGGGTGCCGGGGCGCCCATGAACGCGCCCGCAGCGATTCTGTCGCTATCGGTCGCGCTTCCGCCTCACACGCTTTCGCAGCATGAAGCCGTCGCGGTCGCGCGCGAGCTGCTGAGCGCAGGGTTTCCATCGTTCGATCGTCTTGCGCAGGTGTTCGTAACGGCGGGCATCCGCCGCAGATATCTTGCCAAGCCCGTGGACTGGTATCGAACGCCCCATGATTGGCCGGCCCGCAATCAGGCCTTTCTCGAGGTCGCCGTGGATCTCTTCGAAGAAGCGGCGACGCGCGCGCTCGATGAAGCCGGCCTCGATGCCGCCGCAGTGGATACGATCGTCACCGTCTCCTCAACCGGTATCGCGACGCCCACACTCGAAGCGCACGCGATGCGGCGGATGGGCTTTCGGGAAAATGTCGTGCGCGTTCCCATATTTGGCCTCGGCTGTGCGGGCGGAGTCACTGGCCTCTCCATCGCCGCAAAGCTTGCCCGGGCATCTCCGGGCAGCACGGTTCTGCTGGTCGTCGTGGAGCTGTGCAGCCTTGCGTTCCGCACGACGGAGCTTTCAAAGGCAGACATCGTTTCCACCGCGCTGTTTGGCGACGGTGCGGCCGCAAGCGTGCTGCGGTCCGGCTCGGAGGGCTTTGCATGGGTTGCAGACTCGGCAGAACGCACGTGGTCGGACACGCTCGATATCATGGGGTGGCGCATCGATCCCGATGGTCTCGGCGTCATCTTCAATCGTGCCATTCCCGATTTCGTGCACAGGCATCTGCGCGGGGCGATGGACGCCATGCTGGCGGAGCAGAATCTCACCCCGCGCGACATCGACCGCTTCATCTGCCACCCGGGCGGAACCAAGGTGATCGAAGCGATCGAGCAGGCGTTTTCGCTCGCGGAAGGGACCTTGCATGAAGAGCGAGAGGTGCTGGCGGACTACGGGAACATGTCCGCGCCCACAGCTCTGTTCGTGCTGGATCGTGTTCGCCGCACCGATCTACCTCCGCTCTCCGTGATAACCGCGCTTGGCCCCGGTTTCACGGCGAGCACGGTGACGCTGAGGAGCGCTTCGTGATGCTTTCGGTGGCAGTGCTGACGCTGGTGACGCTGCAGCGGCTTATGGAACTCGTGCTGGCGCGCCGAAACACGCGCATCCTGATAGCGCATGGCGGTATCGAGATCGGCGCAGGCCACTATCCCTTGATCGTGGCCCTGCACACGGCATGGCTTGCCGGGCTGTGGGCGCTTGCCTGGAACAGGCCCATCGACTTAGCCCTGCTCGGTGTTTTTGCAGGTCTGCAGGCGCTTCGATTGTGGGTACTGGCGAGCCTCGGCGAACGGTGGACCACGCGGATCATTATCGTCCCCGGCCTGCCGCTCGTTCGCAAAGGCCCTTATCGTTTCCTGCGGCATCCCAACTATCTCATTGTGGCTGCCGAAATCCTGATCCTGCCGCTGGCGTTTGGACTCACCGCATACGCGGTCCTGTTCTCGGCGTTGAACGCCGTCGTGCTGGCGGTCCGAATCCGCACTGAGAACCGGGCCCTGCAGGATGAACGCGAACGTCTGTGACCATGCAGGCCGTCATTCCACGACGACCGTGCCCTTCATGCCCAGCGAGGAATGCATGAAATGCGAACAATGGACCTCATAGGTGCCCGCCGCCGGCGCGATGAGATGGATTTCAGCGGATTGGCCACCATCGAGCGAAACGGCGCCTTTCTCGATGCGCGGCCGATCAGCATCAGAAACGGTCGCGGCCGCGAAAAAGCGCTTGGCCACGAAATTGTGGCCTCCGCCGGCCTTGTTCACGAAGGCGAGCACGTAGGGTTCGCCATGCCGCAGGGAAATCGATGCCGGATCGAAGCGATAGCTTTCGAGGCTGATTTGTATGTGGGGCGCGTGTTCCCAATCAACCGGCCGGACTGTGGTGGGCGCGGCGGCGCTCAATACGCCAAGCACCGGAAGTATGAGTGACGACATCATGCCATCCTCCAGACCTGCAGCAGTTTCCGAGTCTACAGGCGGACATCAGATTCCCGTTTGGGCTTCGTGGCAAGCCAAAACCGGCCAGTCGCTGGACGACTCTTATTGACGCAGCCGCCCATCAAACCAGCCCGCGCTTCGAAGCCTCGATCGCGGCCTCGGCGCGCGAGGCGATGTTGAGCTTCCGGTAGATGTTCTTGACGTGGGTGCCGACCGTATGAGCGCCGATCTCCAGCGCGTGGGCCGCTTCCGCGATAGTGAGGCCCCGGCCGATGGCGCGCAGCACATCGGTTTCGCGATGGGTGAGCGCGATATCGATTTCGGGCTGGACCGCGGGGGGATTGCGCAGGCGTGCGAGCAGCAGCCGGGCGATCTGCGGGGAGACGGCAACCTCGCCCCGTTCCAGGCCGCGCAGCCGTTCCTCGATCGCGCCGATATCTTCGCCCTTCAGCAGATAGCCCTGCGCGCCGGCGCCCAGCGCGCGCATCACCGTGCCGTCATCCTCGAAGATCGTGGTGACGATACAGCTTGCCTGGCTGTCGGCGGAGAGCTCCCCGATCAACTCGATCCCGGAGCCGTCGGGCAGACCAAGATCGATGAGCGCGATCAGCGGCTGGTCGACCCGCCGATGATCCCGCAGCCAGGCGCGGGCGGTCGCAAGCGTACCGGCCTGCGCCGGTTGCGACACGCCGAAAACGACAGCCGCGCGCTCCGCCAGCGCCTGGCGCAGCGCCGCTATATCCTCGACGATCAGCAGTTGCCGCGTGTCGGCCATGTCATCCTCATGCATCGCGGTCTAGACGGCCATCGACCGGTCAGACATCCCCTGTTCGCGGGACGGAAGCGGCAGGCCGATCTCGATCACCGAGCCTCCGGGGCCGGATTGGACCGCCATCGACCCGCCAAGTTCCTCGAGCCGCTTGCGCGTGTTGCGCAGGCCATTGCCCAGGATCGCGTCGCTGCCGACATCGAAGCCGCAGCCATCGTCCCGGACAGAGAGGGAGAGGCTGTTGCCGATCAGTTCGCCTCGGATCGACACGGTGCCCGCGCCGGCATGGCGGATGACGTTGCTCACCAGTTCGCGCGTCACCGAAAGGAGCACGCGGGCCTGCAGCGCGTCGACCAGCCGCTCATCGTCGAAAACCGCCGTGATCGGCCAGTGCGCGTGGATGCGGGCCAGAACGAGCCGGTTCACCGTCTCGTGCCGTAGGTCGGCGACGATGTCCGAGAGCCTGCGTGGCTGGTCGGACATGCCATCGATGATGAGGCGCATATCGGCCATCGCCTCGCGCACATCAGCATGAACGGTTTCAAGATCGCCGCGATGGAGCGTCGTCATGAGCCGCGCCCCGACATCGTCATGAAGGTCGCGGGCAATGCGCTGGCGTTCGGCGCGCGCGCCGCGATCATAGGCTGCGCGGGCATCGACCATTTCCGCGACCAACGCGACCAGCGCGGTCGCCGCTGATCTGTCCTCGCTGTTGAACAAGCGCCGCCCCTGGTTCGCATAGCTCAGCGCAAGGCCGGTTCCGCCCAGCGGCGAGGGAATCGCCAGAATTCGTCCATCGGCGCGGATGGCGGCCGCATCGCAACTCACAGGTGCGATGGTCAGCGGAGAGAACTGACGGTCCAGCAGCTGCGACCACAAGACGGTCTGCTGCTCCGGTCGCGGCGCGAAGGCGACCTCGCTCGCACCGCGCAGCAGCAGGAGATCCCGCTTGTCGCGCCGCCGCTCCGCCCGTCGCAGCACGAGTTCACGCAGCGGCAGCCAGAGAATGGCTGCGGTCAGAAAGGCGAGCGAGACGGTCCAGGTGCCGCCCGTGATCAACACAAGCGCGAGATCGACCGCCAGCACGGCGATCAGCACGAGCGCCGACAGACCGACATTCACGGCCCAGCTGCCGAGATCGAACAGCCGGTAGCGCGCGATGGCAACGGCGAGCGCAAGGTAGAACAGCAGGAACGCCGCCGCAGAGACGGACTCCGGCACGATGTCGGGCGAGCCCATGAGTTGCGGGATCAGGCTGACGATCGAAAACAGGCCCATGCTCAGCAGCAGCGAGATCCAGATGAGCAGGAAGGACGCGCGCAGTGCGGGATCGTAGCGAGAGAGCCATCCCTGCACGCCTGCCAGAACCACCGCGAGCAGCGCCAGAAGAAGCACGACGAAAATCTGGATGCCCAGCATGTCCACATCGAGCTTCAGCAGGCCCATCACCCAGATCGCACCCTGGGCAGCGGCAAAACCGGCGAGCAAGGCCTTGCCAATCAGCGGCCGTGGATAGCGGGCGAACAGCGCCACGATCGCGAAGCCGAAGATATAGGCCGAGAGATAGTTGATGTGCGTGATCCAGAAGAGCGTGCGGCTGCCGGTCGCGAGGCTCACCTGTTCGAGCGCGCCGATCGTGATCGCGCCAAGGGCAAGCCCGAGGCCGCTGAGCATGAACATGCGCGCGGCCCATTCGCGCGGACGCAGCACCAGAGCCCACAGCCCTGCCAGGGATGAACACAAGGCGATGCCGAACGAGAGCCAGAAACCTGACGACAGGGTCTCGATGCGGCCGGGCCGGACGGCTGCCGGCAACTGCCGACCGTCGGGCAATCGCAGCATGAGCCCGGGCTCGCGCAGCAAGGCCGCGATCCTGTCGCGCTCCGCATAAATGGCCGTGATCTCCGAGCTCGAACCGCGCGGCTCCAGTTCGGGAACGAGATCCTCCATGACCCGCGCGAGCCGGACCCGACCGTCGCTGCCGACGAAAGCCACCGGCGCATCGGCCGCATAGCGCCGGTCGTCACCTGTCACCCGGATCATGCCGTCCTCGATCGCCTCAACGCCGAAACTGGCGCGGGGCAATTGCGCGATCAGCAAAGCCGCAGCCGCATGTCCCAGCAGCACCGCGACGGCGAGCATCGAAAAGGCTGTTGCAGGGCGGCGAAGGAGCGCGGTCAGCATGGACGGGACGGGATCATCGCCGCCTTCGATAGCCGCGTCGGTGGCCTCCCGCCAGCCCGCCGGCGCCGCCTCCCGTGAACGCGGGATGCCGGGCGACTGCACCGTCCCCTAAAGCCGCCTTGGCAAGACAGTTCAGGGAGCAAGCGTCAATGCGGTTGGAACAAGTGGTCGGCGTCGTCGTGTTCACGGGGGTTATCGCGGCATCGGGGCCAGGCATCGCGCAGACGGCGGGTGTAACGGGACACACCGACATTCCCGGCCAGCCGACACCCAGCATCGGCGTCGCCTTCTCCGATCTCTCGGGCGATGGCTCGACCATCGCCGGCACCGTCCGCGTCGATGCGACCACCTACGGCGCCTATCGCATCACCCCGACCGGTTATCAGGCACTGCCGGGCCTCGCCGGCCACACCTATGTACTCGCGCGCGGCATCTCCGACGATGGCTCGGCGATCGTCGGCCTCTCCGCATCGACCTATACTTCGCGCTCCAGCGCCGTGATCTGGGAAGGCACCGATCTTACCGAACTGACGCACCTCAACCCGACCGCCGGCGTCTTCCAGTCCAGCGCCGCCAATGGCATTTCCGGCAACGGCAGGGTGGTGGTCGGCAATAGCACGACCAGCACAAGCGCCACCCATGCCGTACGCTGGATCGATAAAGGCAGTCCGGTCGACCTCAATGGCGGCGGTTTCGTCTCCTCGATCGCACAGCGCGCCAGCCGCGACGGCGCTGTCGTCGTCGGCTATGGCGGGCTCACCACCCGCGTCGAGGAAGCGTTCGTTTGGACCCTGGAGGACGGTATGCGCGGGCTCGGCGTCGTTTCGGCGCACAGCGCTGATAGCGGCGCGCGCAGCCGTGCCACCGATGTTTCCGCCGATGGTGCGACCGTGGTCGGTTTCTCCCAGGGAAGCGATGACAAAGGCCTCGCCTTTCGCTGGACCGACGACGACGGCATGGTTTCGCTCGGGCTCCTGCCGGGCGGTGACGACAGTCGCGCCTTCGCGGTGAACGCCGATGGCAGCGCCATTGTCGGCTCGGCGCGCCAGCCATCACTGATCGTGCCGTCGATCCAGGACACGCTCGCCGTCCGCTGGACCTCTTCGACCGGCCTGCAGACGATCACCGAGTGGCTCACGACCAATGGTGTCGATGTCGGTTCGAACAGCTTTATCGACGCGACGGGTATCAGTGACGACGGCACGGTCGTGACCGGCAAAGGCCAGATCAACGGCACCACACAGCAATATATCGCGCGCGTCGCCGCCAGCCCCACGCCGACGCCCACTCCAACTCCAACTCCAACTCCAACTCCAACTCCAACGCCTACACCGACACCAACACCAACACCAACACCAACACCAACACCAACACCAACTCCGACTCCGACTCCGACGCCCACACCAACCCCCGGCAGTGGCGTCATCGGGCTCGTCGACTATCTCGCATCGGTCTCCGAAAGCGGTGTCACCCTGCACTCGATCGTCAGTGCCGCGAGCCTCACGCTCTTCGGCGCGCACCATCGGCCGCTCATGGATTTCCCGCAATCGGGCAAGACATGCGGCTGGGTCACCGCGGACTATGCGGGCGGCGGACGGCGCGACCGCAGCGCGTTTCTCGGTGAGGTTGGCCTATGCCATGATTTGAGCCCGCAGGTGCGCGTGGGCTTCGGCGGCGGCTATGACTACGGCCGACAGGATCTGAGCCTGGGCGGCAGAACCAAGAGCGATGGCTATCATTTCATCGGTGAGATCGACGTCCAACCTGCGGGCACGCCGCTGCTGTTCTCCCTCACCGGCTATCATGCAGGCTGGTCGGTCACGATAGACCGCGCCTATCGCAACGGCAGCGGCATCGACGTGTCGAGCGGCAAGACCGACGCCCGCGCCTGGGCCATACGCGGGCGGATCGACTGGCGCGACATGCTGCGGTTCGGCGGGGGCGGATTGTCGCCTTACCTTGCCTTCAGCCATGCCACGGTGAAGCTGGACGGCTATTCCGAAACCGGGGGCGCCTTCCCGTTCACGGTAACGCAGGCCAAGGCCCGGATGAACGAGTTCCGCCTCGGCAGCACGGCGCGCATCCCCATCTCGGAAAAGGCGACGCTCCGCCTGTCGGGCGAAGCGGTTCACCGGCTGGATGAGGATGCGGCAACGCTCTCGGGGTTCATCCAGGACGATCTCGGCAGCTTCACCGTCACGGCGCCGGCGGCGGACCGCAATTGGGGCCGCCTCGGCGCGGACCTCGATCTTAAGCTCGGCACCGCGACGCTTCTTTCCTTCTCCGGCCATACCATGCTCGGCCAGGGAGAGGATGCGCGCCTCAGCGGGAGCATCAGCCTCCGTCACGCCTTCTGATCGCGACCCTCGGAAGGATACACACTGCGTCGGGTCCCGTCAGGACCCGACGCTATTTCTCGACAAACAGTCGCAGTTCCACGGTCCCCGTCAGCACGCCATCGACGGAATAGTGCGTCAGCCGATCCACCTCGACGAAGCTGCCCGCGATATCCGCGAATTCGCCGCTTCCACCGACGATCCGGCCCCGGCCGCTGGGCAGCGGGCCGACTGTGGTGGTGACGGTCCAGTCTCCGGACCAGGGTTTTCCGGTTGCCATGGTTGGCCCGACGATATCCGTGACGAGCCGGCCGGAGCGTTCGATCTGGTGCAGGTAGATCATGCCGCGGCCCGGAATGGCGAGGGTCCAGGCTGTCGGCCAGCGGGTGTCGACCGCGGAAGGATCGGCAGGAAATATCTCCAGCTCCGAGGCAAAGCCCACAACCTTGCCCCCGGCATCGGCAAGCTTGCAGATCAGCGCGAGCGTATTGTCGAGCGATGGCTCGGCGAGGGCTGCGATACCCTCCGGCCCGCGCCGCATTTTCACGGCGCCGCCCGTCGTCAGCGCGATGCCGTGATCCGGCAGTTGCACGAAGAACGAGAGGACCGTCTCGCCGGGCAGCGGCGCGGCCGGGTCGGCGTGTGCGGTTTGCGATGCTCCCAGAAGCAGCGCGGCAGCGAGAAGCGAGCACAGACGCTTGGCCATCATTTTCCCTCCACATGATCGCGCGAAACCAGCAGGTCCATCACGCCCTCGAAAATCGCGTCGGGCTGAAAGCCGCGCAGCTCGGCGACTTCCACAAAACGCCCGTTCCGCCCGGCAAAAACGCCCGTCCCCGCGATGACCTCGCCGTAACCCTGCGGGGACGGCCCCAGCGTGTTGAGGTGAAGCCAGCGGCCATGCCATGGATCCCCCTTCAAGAGGCTTGGCAGCAGAAAGCGGGTCACGAGCGTCCAGTTGTCTTCGGTCTGGTAGAGAAACAGAACGCCGCGGCCCGGCAGCACCACGGTCCACGTCGTGTGCGTCATCAGACGGCCCCGCAGGAAGCTGCTGTCCTCGTGCGCCGCTTCGAGTTCGGTCGCGAAGCCGACGATCCGGTTGTCGGCGTCCCGAATATGAGTGATGAGCGCGAGCCCCATGCTGACGTTGGGCTCAACGAGCGGCTGCGTTCCCGCCGGCCGATTGGGAAAGATCGCCGGGGTCGGCGACGTCGAGACCGACACCAGATCACCCGAAAGCCGCAGGCGGTAGGTCTCGTGATCGGGCACGGCGGCCAGAAACGCCGGCAGCACATGTTCGGTCCGGTCCACGTGGCGAAACGGAAAGGCATAGAGCGCCGCAAGCACCAGCACCGCGCCGGCCAGCGCGCCCGCCAGTGCCGTCACCCCTTTGAGCAGCACGCCCATCAGCGCTTTCCCGTGCCTGTCAGCGTCAGCGCATAGCCGGCGCCGCGTGCGGTTTCTTCAAGGCGTCCGCGGAACGCCGCGAACGTGCCCGTTCCTCCCAGCACGCTGCCGCAGGCCACCGCCGCGTCCGCGGGGCAGTTCGTGGCGAGCGTTCCGCGTCGGGTGATGACGAGCGCCCACAGCCGGTCCGGCTGATCGGGGTTGTCCGTCGTCAGCGTGTAGCGGCTGGCGACCCCGATCACCGTGCCGCTTGTGTTCCTGAGCTTCGCCGTCAGCACCGAACTGCCCGCCGCCGGCCCGCCGACCGGCTCGATCCCCGCCGGAAAGGGTTGCACGCCAAGGCTTCCGTCGCTGGTATGCGCGATGATGTCGGTCGGCCGAATCTCGAACCGTTCGACGAAATGCCCATCGGCTGCGCGCGTACGGATCGGCGGCGCTCCCGGCGGGTCGACCGGCGGAATGGCGAGCAAGGCCACCATCGCCAATGCGCCCACCGCAGCCCCGCCCAAGCCATAGCGGAGACCTGTCGCTGCACGGCCCATGCGTGCGGCCTAGAAACGCACGCGGACGGTGAGCGACCACTCGCGCGGGCGCCCATATTGCGCGCTTGCAAAGCCGAGGCTGTCGAGCGTGCTGACGGCGGTCGACTTGTAGCGCTTGTCGGTGACGTTGGTCATCGCAAGCGTCAACGCATAGCGCCCGTCCCCGGGTTCGAGCGTCGCCTGCAGGTTGAGCAGGCCATAGCCGTTCTGCGTCACGGCCGGCAGGTTGTTGACCTCGTAATAGATACGGCTGCGATAGTTGTAGTCGCCGCGCAGCGTCAACGTGCCCCAGTCTCCCAGCGGCACGCCATACTCGGCGGAAACCGACGAGGAGAACTTCGGCGTGGAGGCGAAATGCGACGCCGTGGTGATCGCGGCGCCCGCCGCGACATCCGTGAACTCCGCATCGATGAGGCCGGCCGAGGCGGACAGCAGCAGTCGCGGCGCGGGCGCCGCCGTCACTTCCAGCTCGGCGCCCATCACGCGCGCCTTCGCCGCGTTCTGTACGACGACGACCTGCACGCCGTCTTCGTCGGCGGTGCTCAGCATGAACTGGATATCGCGATAGTCGTTGTAGAAGCCCGCGAGATTGACGCGCAGCCGGTTGTCGAGCCAGTCGGACTTGAGACCGAGTTCATAGCTCCAGAGCTTCTCCGGCGCGTAGGGCTGTACCTCATTGGCGGTGGAGGAACGGCCGTTGAATCCGCCACTCTTGAAGCCGCTCGCCGCCGAGGCATAGACCATCACTTCCGGCGTCAACCGGTAGTCGAGGCCGAAGCGCGGCGATACCGAGTTCCAGTCCTGCGAACGCCGCGTCGGATCGATCAGATAGACATCGGAAAACGGCAGATAGAGCGAGGTGTCGTAGCGCTTCTTCTCGTGCGTGTAGCGCAGGCCGAGCGTGGCATTGAGGCCATCGGCAAGCGCGTAGCTGGCCTGTCCGTAGAGCGATGTGCTGCGCGTGATCTGCTTCGCCTCGATCCGGCGCGAAATATCGAGGCCGATGACAGGCAAGAGTTCCGGATAGATCAGGACGTCAATCGCACCTCGTGCGTTCTCGTGTAGATAGTAGGCGCCCACCACCCATTTTAGCCGGTCGTCGAAGGACGTGCCCGACAGTTGCAGTTCCTGCGTGAACTGCCGCTGGCGATTATCATCCCGCTCATCGACGATCGTCAGCGGCGATCCATCCGGGTCGGTTTCGAACACGGATTTCAGGTGGCGATAGGCGGTGATCGATTTCAGCGTCGTGTTGCCGAAGCTCCATTCGAGCGTACCGTTGACACCCCAGACATCCAGATCGTTCCGGTTGCCGCCCGTGGCATAGCTCTCATAGGGATTTTCGGTGATGTAGCTTGCATCATAGGGCGCGACGAACATGTTGTAGAGCCCGACAAGCGGCGCCTCCGAAATCTCTTCCAGATGCACCTGCGAGAAGGTCTCGCGCACACGCGTCTTGTCGAAAGACAGCGTCACCTCGACATCCTCGTCGGCCTTCCACCGCAGCGATGCCTGAACCGCGGCGCTGTTCTCGCCTCCCTGCTCCTCGCCGGTCAGCAGACGTGTTCCGAAACCCTGGGCATCACGCGTGCTCAGCGCCACCTTCGCGGCGAGCTTGTCGGCGATCAGCGGCACTTCGGCCTTGGCCTTCACGTCAAGGCGGCTGAAGCGGCCGACACGCCCTTCCACCATGCCCGAAGCCTCGGTGAGGCTGGGTTTCGTGGAAACGATGTTGATGGCGCCGCCGATCGTGTTCTTGCCGTAAAGCGTGCCCTGCGGGCCGCGGAGCACCTCGATGCGCTCGATATCCACCAGATCGAAAATGCTGCCCATGGAACGGGCGAGATAGACGCCGTCGACATAGACGCCGATGCCGGGATCGGTGGTCAGCAGATAGTCGGACTGGCCGACGCCGCGAATGAAGGCCTGGCCGGAATTCCGGCCGCCGACGCCGCTTGCATGGAATTGCACGTTGGGCGCGTGCTGGCCGACGTCGGCAAGGCTGACGATCTGGCGCCGCGCGATGTCCTCGCCGGAGAGGGCAACGATCGAAACTGGTGTGTCCTGCAGCTTTTCCTCACGCTTGCGGGCCGTGACCGTGATTTCCTCGATGCCGAAATGTTCATCGTTCGCCGCATCCGGCGCCGCCTGCACGGGGTCCGCCAACAGTGCCGAAAATCCCGCGGCAAGTGCCAGCAGCGAAACGCCCCGGCAGTGCCGAAGCATGGCAATACGCTGTGTCTGATCCTTCATGGTATCTCTCCCCCGATCTTGGATCTTGTTGTTGGGGATTGAGTAGGACCGCGCCGGACCCCGCCACAAGCAGCCAGACAGGATCAATTTCATGGCAAGAATTGATCAGTTTGAGACGCCCGGGAATCGCTGCTATTCTGCCGCCGTGCGCGCGGCGGCCCTGGGGAGGATGGCGTGGTGACAGCATTGCAAACGGCCGAATACCGGCAGATCCTGAGCATCGGCGCCGACGTTCTCAAGTGTCGCGGCACCGACGAGCTTATCGAGGCGATGATGCCGCGGCTCAGCAGCCTGCTCGCCTGCAAATCGATGTTCATCGCGGTCACCCACTCCCGCCAATGGGCTTGGCAGAATCTGCACAGCGTCGGCCTCGATCAGGAATTTCCGCTTCTGATGGAGCGGATGTACCAGCAGGATCCCGGGCGCACGGCACTGATGCGCAGCCAGAGCCGCCGCCGCACCGGCATTCTCAATTCCGATATGATCTGGCCAAACGCCCGCGAACCGCGAGACGCTTATTACACCGCGCTCTACAAGCCGCGGGATATTCGACACGCACTCGCGCTCTCCATCCCCACAGACGATGACCTGTTCGCCACCATCGTCATGCACCGCTCGCATCGCGACGGTCATTTCAGCACGCGCGACGAGCAAGTCGCGCTCGCGCTGCTGCCGTTCCTGAAGGGCGGGATCGAACGCATCTGCTACCGCGAGCGGGAGGCGCAGGGCGCCTGGCTTCTCGAACAGTTGCGCAGGGAGTATCGCGAACGCGATCTGCTGATCCTCAATGATCAGTTCGATCCGGTTGCCCGGTGGCCGCAGCAATCGCCGCTGCTGCAACAGCTCCTCGCCGATATCCGGCGCAGTTCCCGCCAGCCACCCCTGTTCGCGCCCGATCTTGCAGCGCTCTGCCGCCAGAGTCTCGCAGGTAGCGGCGATGACCGACAGCAACACAGGCTGGGCAGCGACGGTCATGCGCTGGACGTCGTTCTCAGCCGATATCGTCAGGGGCAACGAACGCTTCTGGTCATCAGCGCGCCTTCAAATGCCGCGCAGGACTCCAACCGCGATGCGATCGCCTTTTCGCGCCTCACCCCGCGCGAGACCCTCGTCGCCCGGCAAGCCGCGCGCGGCGCGCGCAATGATGACATCGCCCACGACCTCGGCATCGCATCGTCCACCGTCGCCCATCATCTCTCCGCCGTACGGCGCAAGACCGGCCAGCGGACGCGCTGGCAGCTGGGTATCACACCGGCGCTGCTCGATCGCGTTTCCCTGCTGCCGCTAGGACGACGCCAGAAACAGATCCTTCATGCGCGATTGCTGGGCAAGACCGTCAGGGCGATCGCCGACGATCTGAAGATCAGCGATACGACCGTCCGCAATCACCTGTGCATGACCTATCGCCGTCTTGGCGTTTCCGGCCTGCGCGGTGTGCTGGCGCATCTCTTTGCCGAGACTTCCAGCCTCTGAACACGTCTAGGCGCCGCGAAGTTCGCGCTTGATGATGTCGATCGTGTCCGGGTTCTCGATGGTCGGCGGCACGGGAACGTCCTCGCCGTTCGCGAGGCGGCGGATCACGGCGCGCAGGATCTTGCCGGACCGCGTCTTGGGGAGCGCGGCGACGATGTGGACATTCTTCAATGCCGCAACCGGGCCCAGATCCTCGCGCACCAGCGTGATGATCTCGTGCGCGAGATTGCCGTCGTCTTGCCGCCCGGCTTTCAAAACCGCGAACGCGACCGGCACCATGCCCTTCACGGCATCGTCGGCACCGATCACGGCGCATTCGGCGACGGCGGGATGCGTGGCGATGATCTGTTCGATCTGCCCGGTGGAAAGCCGATGCCCGGCAACGTTGATCAGGTCGTCGGTGCGGCCCATGATGTTGACGAAACCGGCTTCGTCGATGTGTCCCGCGTCGCCCGTTTCGTAGTAGCCCGCGAAGGTCTCGAAGGCGCGCCGGAAGCCGGTCTCGTTGTTCCAGAGCGTCGAATAGCAGCCGGGCGGCAGCGGCGCGGCGATGACGACATGGCCGGTACCGCCGGGCGCCACGGGATCGCCGTGGTCGTCGAGCACCGCGAAGGTGAAACCCGGCACGGGGAACCCCGCGCTCCCCGCCTGCCGCCGCGTGTCGCCAAGCCCGAGGCAGGTCGCGGCTGCGGGCCAGCCGAGTTCGGTCTGCCACCAGTGGTCGATCACCGGCATAGCAAGCTGCGTCTCCGCCCAGTGGACGGTATCGGGATCGGCACGCTCTCCGGCAAGGAACAGCGCGCGCAGGCGACCGGTGCCGGTTTCGCGGATGAAGCGGCCTTCGGGGTCTTCCTTGCGGATTGCGCGGATCGCCGTCGGCGCGGTGAAGAACACGTCGACGCCGTGCGCGTCGATCGTCCGCCAGAACGTGCCCGCATCGGGCGTACCCACGGGTTTGCCTTCGAACAGCACCGTCGTGCAGCCAGCGATCAGCGGCCCGTAGACGATGTAGCTGTGCCCGACGACCCAGCCCACATCGGATGCCGCCCAGAACACCTCGCCCGGCTTCATCCCGTAGATGTTCGCCATGCTCCATGCGAGCGCGGCGGCGTGGCCGCCGTTCTGGCGCACGACGCCCTTGGGAATGCCGGTCGTGCCCGAGGTGTAGAGGATATAGAGCGGGTCAGCGCCGTCGACAGACACGCACGCAACCGGCCCCGCCTTCGCATATTCGGCCGACCAGTCGAGGTCGCGCCCCGCCTGCATCGACGCAGCGACCTGCGGGCGCTGCAACAGCATCACATGCTCCACGCCGTGCTCGGCAAGTTCGAGCGCATGGTCGACGAGCGGCTTGTAGGGAACGACCTTCTGCCCCTCGATGCCGCACGAGGCGGTGAGCAACAGCTTCGGCTTCGCGTCGTCGATGCGCTTGGCAAGCTCGGGCGCCGCGAAGCCACCGAACACCACCGAATGCACCGCGCCGATCCGTGCGCATGCCAGCATGGCGAACAGCGTTTCGGGGATCATCGGCATGTAGATGACGACACGGTCGCCCTTCGCAACGCCGTGCGCGGCGAGCATTCCCGCCGTGCGCGCAACCGAATCCTGAAGCTCGGCATAGCTTATGCTGCGGCGCGTGCCCGTCACGGGGCTTTCGTAGATGACCGCGACATCGCCGCCGCGCCCCGCCGCCACGT
Source organism: Sphingosinicella sp. (assembly GCA_016793845.1). Lineage (GTDB taxonomy): Bacteria > Pseudomonadota > Alphaproteobacteria > Sphingomonadales > Sphingomonadaceae > Sphingosinicella > Sphingosinicella xenopeptidilytica. The sequence goes on along the minus strand of JAEULI010000186.1, from coordinate 11,999 downwards.
GGCGATCGACCGCGTTGTGGCACGTGTTGAGCCGCCCACCCGCGAACCAGCCCTGCCCTTCTGTCCAGCCCTGCGGTGGCGGCGTGTCCCAATCCAGCGCTTCTGCGGCCTTCAGCCAGAAGGCTTCGGGATCGGTGACACTGTGGGCGTAGGCGTCGCTGTAGGTTCGGCTCATGGTCTCAAACGGCTGTTGCGGTCATGTCCTCGAGCAGTTTGTGATCGAGAATCGAGGCCACATCACCCTTATCGTCCAGAAAAGCAATTGGACCAAAGTTGGTGAAGAGCAGTTCCGTATACTCCGGGAAGTTGGTGTAATCGTGCACCACGTCGAGCGGTTCGTAGCCGTAGGTGCCGGCCGCGGCTTCGCCCATCCGGTAGCACATGCGCCCCTTGATCACGTAATATTCGCCCGCGCCGAGGTGCCGGTGCGGCCCGAAGAAACTGCCCGGCTGGGCACGGAACAGCACGGTCCAGCGGCCGGTTTCCATGCTCGAATAGAGCAGGCAGACCTCGATTCCCTCCTTCATGGGCGCCCACCTCATCTCGGCGGGGGTCGTCAGGCGTTCGTCGATCATGGTGGTGAATTACCCTTTCCCGGTGGTCAGAAGCGCAGCGACAGTTCAACACCGTAGGTGGCGCGCTCGCCGTAGTAGCGGGGCACGAAGCCGAAGCCGCTCGTGTCGGTGGCGTCGACGATATAGGCCTTGCCGGTCACGTTCTTCGCCCATGCGGCAAGCTCCCACCCCTTCGCCGGATCGGCGAGTGTGGCGCGGAGGTTGAGGAGGCCGTAGCCTTCACCCGAGCTGATGAGATCGCTCTGCGCGTTGTTGTAATATTTCTTGCCCGTGTAGTTGTATTCGGCACGCCAGCGCGTCTCGAAGTCGCCCACCGGGATCGTCACCTGCGCGAAGGTCGAAAGCGTGAACTTCGGCGCGCCGGGCAGGCGATTGCCCGAAAAGTCGCGGGGCTCGCCCGTCTCGGGGTCGATCGCACCCGACAGATAGTTCTTGTACTTGGCGTCAAGGATGCCGAGGTTGAGGCCGAGATCGAGCCAGTCGGTCGGCAACGCCGTCGCTTCAAGCTCGATGCCCTTGATCTCGGCGTCCGCCGCGTTGTCGAGGCCGAGCGTCGGCACCGTGCTCCCCGCCTGCCGGTTCACCGAAAGAACCTGCAGGTCGGTGTAATCATAGTAGAATGCCGAAACGTTGAGCCGCAGGCGGCGGTCGAACAGCGTGCTCTTGATGCCGATTTCGTAGGACGTCAGATATTCCGGATCCACCTGCGTACGCTCCGCGACGCTGGTGATGATGCCGATATTGAACCCACCCGCCTTGAACCCCTTGTCGATGCTTGCGTAAGCCAGCACGTCGTCAGTGACGTTGTAATCGGCAGAAACGCGCCACGAGAAGGATTTGAACGTATCCTTCATCCGCGCGAACGGCACGAGCGGTACCGCTGCACCGTCCGGGATATCGGCATCGAAGAAACCGGGTACGAGATCGGCGCGGTGTGTCGCGCGCACCTTGTCGATCGTGTAGCGCCCGCCGAGCGTTACGCGGAATGCGGGCGCAACGGCGTAAGTCGCCTGGCCGAAGATCGCGTAGGCCTTGTTCTTGCGCGTCGCGCGCGTGATCAGCGGCAGCGCGCCGTCGGCGAAGCTGAGTTCGCCGAGCAGGTCGGCGTTGCTGTCCGCATCCAGATTTTCCTGGAAGTAAAAGAGTCCGCCGATCGCGTTGAGGGGGCCGCTGTCGTAGGCGAGCTGGAATTCCTGGGTGATCTGCTCGGCATCGGTCAGGAAGGTGATCTCGTCGATGCGGAAGGGGCCGCCGTCGACGTCTACGCGGTTATCGACGTCGCTTTTGTCGTAGCCGGTGATCGATTTGAAAGTGAGATCACCGATACTCTGCGTGATGTTGAGATTGATGAACAGGTTGTCGCTGTGGTTGCGCGAAGGTCCGTTGAAATTCAACAGGTTGGCCTTGTCCGGATAGGGATCGGTGTAGCCGAAGAGATCCGCGCCATCGATCGTGCCGACGGGCTTGTTTTCGAGGTAATCGCTGCGGTCGCGACCACCGCCGATGGAGAGGCGCACGTCGGTGTCGGCGCTCGGGTGCCAGCGCAGGATGGCACGCGCGGCGGCTTCGTCGACGTTGATTGCGTCCTCGCCCGTGAACAGGTTCGTCTTCTCGCCGTCGCGGCGGCGGACGATGCCCGCGACACGGAGCGAGAGACCTTCGCCGAGCGGGAGGCTTGCCGCGGCTTCGGCCTCGAACAGATCGAAGCGGCCGTAGCCGAAGCGGGCATTGCCTTCGAATTCGTCGCCCGGCAGCTTCGAGAAGAACTGGATGGCGCCGCCCGTGGTGTTCTTGCCGAACAGCGTGCCCTGCGGGCCGCGCACCACCTCGATGCGTTCAAGATCGAACAGCGAGAAAATCTGGCTACCCGTGGAGGCCACTACCACGTCGTCGCGATAGATGCTGATCGGGCCGATCGAGGAGGCGTTGAAATCGTTGTTGCCGACACCGCGAATGAAGATGTTGGGCACGCCGCCGAACGTCTTGATTTCGAGGTTGGGCACCTGGTCGCCGATCGAAAGGCTGTTTGTGAAGCCCGCCTCGCGGATCGCCGTATCGCTGAACGCCGTGACCGAAACCGGCACGTCCTGAAGGTTCTGCGCGCGCTTCTGCGCGGTGACGACAATCTCTTCGATGCCAGTCGCAGCCTCCTGCCCCAGCGCCGGAGCGCTCGCCGCGAGCGCGGAGACGGCAGCGGCGGCATACAGCGACGAACGGAAACGGCTTTTCATAAAACTCCCCCTCAAGGTTATGCGGGCGCCCTGCATGGGAGCGCCATGTTCATACCCTCCTTTTAGGCGGCGCACGGCGCTTCGATCATGCACCTGAGCGCCGCAAAATTTGGCTGGCTGCGAACCGCGCCGCGCGCCTGAAAACCGCAAATTCCTGAAAAAGCGGCAAGCGACTTGCACAGGGACGACGCAACTCTTGGGTGAGCGCGAACCCACATGCCATGCCGATTGCATCCGGCCCCGGACAGGCATAGCCTGCCGGGTTGGGGAGGGTTGGACATATGCTTCTGAGCGAAGAGCGGTGGAGTTCTGCGTCGCTGCCGCCGCCACGGCAGCTGCCCGGCTTTCAGGAGGTGCTGGACCGCACGCATTTCCACTGGAGCCTCGCGGGCGCGGACAAGGAGCGCTACGGCGCCAAGGTCCGCCGCCGCGCGATCAACGACTTCGTGTTCACGCAGGTCGTCTGCGACCCCATCGCTGGCTTTCGCACCGTCGACGATGTGAAACGCGGCGAGGACGATTATTTCTGCCTTCTCTATTTCGAGGAAGGCGAATGCCTGCTGCAGCAGGGCCGAAACGAATCGGTGGTGCGCCGCGACATCATTTCGGTGTGGGACAGCACGCGCCCCGCGATGTTTGAAAACACGCGCGAGCTGCACCAGCTTTCGATCCTGATCCCACACCGCATGGCGACGACGATCGTGCCGGGCATCGAGGACATGTGCGGGCTTTCCGTGGACGGCAGCGCCGGGCTCGGCTCCATCCTGCTCTCGCACCTGCGCCAGATCCACAAAACGGTCGAGACCGTGGACCCGCAGGACCGCACCGCCGTGCTGCGCGCCACGGTCGAGCTGCTCGCCGCCGCCTTCCGCCCCGAGCCGGACCGCATTGCGGGCAGCGCCTTCCGCCGCGCGCTGCTCGGCCGCGTGCAGGAACATATCCTTGCGCATCTCGGCGACCCGGCGCTTTCAGCCGCGACGATCGCGGCGGCATTCCGCTTCAGCCCGCGCTATCTCCACCGCCTGTTCGAAGAATTCGGCGTGACGGTCGGCACATGGATTCGCGAGCGGCGGCTGATGGCCGCGCGCAGCGACCTCGCGAGCCGCACCTTGGCGGGCTACAGCATCACGCAGATCGCGATGCGGCACGGCTTCGCCGACGCCTCGCACTTCAGCCATGCGTTCCGCGACGCCTTCGGCCTCTCCCCGCGCGACTACCGGCAAACCGCGGCGCGCGCGGCGGATGACGAACGGAGTTCCCTCCTGTCCAAGTAAGCCGCCGTTCTGGCGCAAGCCACGACAGCCCCGCTCCCGTAGGTCTTTTTCACAAAAGACGTGCGGAGGGGAGGCTTATGGGCAGGTTGCAAGGCAAGATCGCGCTGGTGACGGGCGCGGCGCAGGGAATCGGCGCAGGTGTAGCGCGGGCGATGGCACGCGAAGGCGCAGCGGTGATCGCCGCCGATCGCAATGTCGCGGGCGTCGAGGCGCTCGCCGCCGAAATCGGTGCGGAGCCACTCGCGCTCGACGTGACGAGCGAGGCCGACTGGGCGAAGGCCGCGGCGCATATCAACGCGGCGCACGGCAAGCTTTCCATCCTCGTGAACAACGCGGGCGTCGAACTCGTGAAGCCGATGACCGAGCACAGCCTTGCCGACTGGCGCGGGCTGATGGCGGTGAACGTCGACGGGCTCTTCCTCGGCTGCCGCACCTTTCAGGCGCTGCTCGCGAAGGGCGGCAGCGCGAGCCATCCGGCGAGCGTCATCAACGTGTCCTCGATCGCCGGTCTCGTCGGCTACCCTGACCAGCTCGCCTACAATACGTCCAAAGGCGCCGTCCGGCACATGACGAAAAGCCTCGCGATCGAATGGGCCGCGCACCGGCTGCCGATCCGCTGCAATTCGGTCCACCCCGGCTGCATCCGTACGCCGATGCTGGAAATGGCCGTGGAAGGCTGGGTGCGCGAAGGATCGATCCCGGCGGACGATCCGTGGGCGGCGGTCGCCGCGCTCTGCCCGCTGAACGCCGTGGGGCTGCCGGAGGATATCGCGATGGGCGCGGTCTATCTCGCCAGCGACGAAGCCCGCTTCGTCACCGGTATCGAGCTCGTCATCGACGGCGGATGGGTGGCGCGATGAGCAACCGCAGCGACCGGCTCTGGATGTACGGGACGATGGTGAAAAGTCGCCATTTCGAAGCGCTCATCAAGCCCGCCTATTTCGAAGGCAAGACGCCCGTGTTCAACATGGCGAAGGGGCCGCTTCCCGGCGAGATGCACCTGTCGGACGGGCAGGAGCCGTGCGCTGTGGGCGTCTGCGCGCACCTACGCCCCGGCGACACGGTGACGGCGACGCATCGCCCGCACCATGTCGCCATCGCCAAGGGCGTAAACCTCGATGCGATGGCGGCGGAGATTTTCGGCAAGGCGACGGGCCTTTCCGGCGGACGCGGCGGACACATGCACCTGTTCGACGCGCGCGTGAATTTCGCCTGCTCGGGCATTATCGCGCAGGGGCTCGGCCCCGCTGTCGGCGCCGCGCTCGCGAGCAAGCTGCGCGGCGAGGATCACGTCGCGGTCGCCTTCCTCGGCGAAGGCGCCGCCAACCAGGGCGCATTCCACGAAGCGCTCAATCTCGCCTCTGTCTGGAAGGTGCCCGCCATCTTCGTGATCGAGGACAATGCCTATGGCATCTCCGTCGCGAAACGCGATTGCACGGCGGTCGCGCGCAATGCGGACCGCGCCGCCGCCTATGCGATGCCCGGGCACTTCATTCCCGGAAACGATCCCGATGCGGTCTACGCGGTCGCCGGAGAGGCGATCGCCCGCGCGCGGCGCGGCGAAGGCCCGTCGCTGATCGAGATCGAGACCTGCCGCCTGGAAGGGCATTTCATGGGCGACGCCGAAGCCTATCGCCCGGCGGGCGAGGTCGAGCGCCTGAAGGCCGCCGACCCTATCCCCGCCTATCGCGACCGCCTGCTCGCCGACGGATTCGATGCCGCCGATCTCGACACGGCAGAGACCGATGCGCGCGCTGTTGTCGATGCCGCGTTCGCCGCCGCGCGTGCCGCCGCCTATCCCCAGCCGGAGGAAGCGTTCGACCATGTCTTCGCCTGAAACCATCACGGCCCCGCGCTCCGCGCGGCGCCTCACCATCGCGCGCGCGATTTCCGAAGCGATCGGCCAGGAGATGGAGCGCGACCCCGCCGTTCTCGTGATGGGCGAGGATATCGGCAAGCTCGGCGGTGTGTTTGGCACAACGACCGGCCTTCTCGAAAAATTCGGCGCGGAGCGCGTGCGCGATACGCCGATTTCGGAAACCGCGTTCATCGGCGCTGCCGTCGGCCTCGCAGCTTCCGGAATGCGGCCGATCGTCGAATTGATGTTCGTCGATTTCTTCGGCGTGTGCATGGACGCGATCTACAATCTCGCGGCGAAGCAGAGCTATTTCTCGGGCGGACAGGTGACTTGCCCAATGGTGCTGATGACGAGCGTCGGCGGCGGCTATGGTGACGCCGGGCAGCACAGCCAGACGCTCTACGCCACCTTCGGACACCTGCCCGGCCTCAAGGTCGTCATCCCTTCGAACGCGCACGACGCAAAGGGGCTGATGCTCGCCGCGATCCGCGATCCGAACCCGGTGATCTTCATGTATCACAAGGCGCTGCAGGGCATGGGCTGGCTCGGCACCGTGCAGCGTTCGATCACCGATGCCCCCGAGGGCGATTACGTCGTGCCACTCGGCAAGGCGGCAATCGTGCGCGAGGGCAGCGACATCACGCTCGTCGGGCTCGGGCTCAGCGTGCATCACGCGCTCGATGCGGCCGCGCGGCTCGAAAAGCAGGGCCATTCCGCCGAAGTCATCGACTTGCGCAGCATCGCGCCGCTCGACCGCGAAACCGTGCGGGCCTCCGTGCGGAAGACCGGGCGGCTGCTCGTGGTGGATGACGATTACATGAGCTACGGCGTCGGCGCGGAGATCATCGCCAGCGTCTGCGAGGCTGGAATTCCGCTTCGCGCGGCCCCGCGCCGCATCGCGCATCCCGATATCCCCGTGCCGTTCACGCCGGTGATGGAACATTTCGTGCTGCCCGATGCCGACAAGGTCGCGGCGGCGGCACTCACCATTCTGGAGCCCTGATCCGATGACCGATATCACCGTTCCCGCCGGCCTCTGGAACGACGGCGACGAGGCCGCCATTTCGGCGTGGCTTTATGCCGATGGCGATGCAGTTTCCGAGGGCGCCATCATCGCCGAGATCATGGTGGAAAAGTCGAGCTTCGAGCTGACCGCGCCGGCCTCCGGCATCCTCCATATCGATATTGCCGCCGAAACCCCCGTTACAGCGGGAGAGATCGTCGGCCGCATCGGCTGAACCCCTTGCTCGATGCCCTTGCCCATGCGCTTGCGCCCAATGCACCCATTGCGCGCGGGCGCGGCGAGGCAGCGATCGCGGAGGATGAGCGGCGGCTCAATGCGCTGCTCGGCGAAGGGCGTGCAACGGAACGCGTGCGGCTCTGGACGAACAGCCGCTGTCTCGTCACGACGCGGCGGTTCGCCTGCATGGAAAGCTTCGCCGAGGCTGCGGCCGCCAGCGGGGCGCGTGGCTGGCCCGTTTTCGTTCGCGCAAGCGGCGGTACAACCGTTGTTCACCGTCCCGGCATATTGAATTTCAGCGTGCATGACGTCGGGCCGACCGATGCGATCGACATCACGTCCCGCTTCGAGCGCTTCACACGCCGCCTGATCGCCGGTTTCGCTGCTGTCGGCGTCGCTGCGGAAACGGGCAGCGTCGCAGGCAGCTATTGCGACGGGCGTTTCAACATCGTCTCTGGTGGGCAAAAAATCGCGGGGACGGCCTGCCTCGTTCGAAAGAGAGGCGGCTGGCTCGGCGTTCTCGCGCACGCGGCGATCAGCATCGACGGCGACCCGCACGCAGACCTTGCTGCGATCACGGAATTCGAACGCGCCCTCGGCCTTGATATTCCCTACGTGCCGGCGTCCCACACGACTCTGGCCGCGCAAATCCGGATGGCGCGCTGAAACGAAATTGGCGGGCCGGAAGTCATTCCAGCCCGCCAGTCCGTCACGCGTTGCCGCGCCGGGGGAATTACTGCTTGGGCGGAAGCCCGAGCGCGATGCGTTCGATCCGGTCCGCGATCTTGCCCGCACCGACATCCTTGCCGATGCCGTTCGCGATCACGGAAACGGTGAGGCGATCCTTCGGGAATTCGTTCAGCGAGGAATTGAAGCCGAAGATGCCGCCGCCGTGGCCGATGCGCTGATGCCCGTCGACATCGCCGATGAACAGTGCATAGCCGTATTCGAACGGGGGCATGTCGGCAGGCCGATCGGCAACGGCCGACCCGCTGTTCTGCCCGTTGTTCAGCTTGCCCGGCGCGATCATCGCCTTGAACGATGCGGGCTTCAGAATCTTGCCGCCGAACAGCGCGGCGTTCCAGCGCGCGAGGTCGTTTGCCGACGAACGCATGGCGCCCGCCGCGCCCGGCACGGTCATCGAAATGAACGCCGCATTCTTGAACTGATTGGGCCCGGTTCCGTCATAACCTGCCACACGACCCGGCAAGATCATGCTTTCATCGTCAAGCGCCGTATGCGTCAGCCCGAGCGGGCCGAAGAAACGATCCTGGAGCGCGGTTCCGAGCGGCTTTCCTTCCGCCTTTTCGATCACACCACCGAGGATGAAATAGGCGGTGTTGCTGTAATGCCAGCCCGTACCCGGCTCGAAATCCTGCATCTTGGGCATCTTCGCGAAATGCGCGACCCATTCGTCCGTCGTGCGCTTCAGCCCGGCTTCCTGAAGGAAGCTCGGATCATCGGTGTAGCTGTGGATGCCGGAGGTGTGATGCAGCATCTGCTTCAGCGTCACGTCAGCGGCGCGCGGAAAATCCGGATAATATTTCGAAAGCTTGTCGTCGAGCGAGAGCTTGCCTTCCTCCTCGAGCTTCAGAAGCGCCGCTGCCGTGAATTGCTTGGTGACCGATCCGATGCGGAAAATGCTGTCGTTGTTCACCGGCACGTTCAGCTCGAGATTGGCGGAGCCGTAGCTCTTCACGAGAACGGGCGCACCATCCTTGTAGACGGCGACCTGAAGGCCGGGGCTTTCGCCGGCGGCAATGGCATCCTGCACCGCCTTGTCGATAGCGGCCGCGACTGCGCTGGTGTCCGCTGCGAATGCACTCCCGCAAAACAGCACGCTGATCGCTGCACCGGCTGCAAGCGTTCTCCTGGACATGGTCATATCTTACCTTTCAAATTGCGTTTGGTCATACTGCCGCGAATGCGGCCTCAAGCGTCCCAGCAAGCATTTCATCAACAACCGCCGCGATACCGAAGCGCAGCGGATCGAAGGCGGGAAGACCGGTGCGTGCGCCCGCATTCTCGATCGCGCGCCGCGCCGCATCTTCATCGAGCGCCGACGTGTTGAGGCTGATGCCGACGAACCGCGCGGCGGGATTCGTGCGCTGCGCGTGCGGCAGGTAGGCGGTGATCGCGGCCTCGATCGTGGGCAGCGGATAATTCGGAAAAAAGCTCGTCACGGTACGCACCGGATCGTGGCACAGCACCAGCGCATCCGGCTGGCTGCCGTGCAACAGGCCGAGCGTTACGCCTGCATAGGCGGGATGGAACAGCGCGCCCTGCCCTTCGATCACGTCCCAATGATCGGGCGCGGCGTCGGGAGAGAGGGTTTCGGCCGCGCCGGCGATGAAATCCGCGACGACGGCATCGATCGCGATGCCGCTGCCCGAGATCATGATGCCGGTCTGCCCGGTCGCGCGGAACGTCGCATCGATTCCCTCGGCGCGCATCGCCTGCGTCAAGGCCAGCGCGGTGTATTTCTTCCCAAGCGCGCAATCCGTGCCGACCATCAGCGCGCGCCTGCCGGTACGTTTTCGGCCAGTCGCAATCGGAAACGCGATCTTGCTGTGACGCACGTTGTGCAGCGTGCGCCCCAGCCGGGCCGCGGCTTCGGCGAGGGCCGGAAATGTTTCCAGACGAACGTGAAGTCCGCTGACGATATCCAGCCCCGCCTCAAGCGCTTCGAGCAGGACGCCTTGCCATGCCGCCGGCAATTGCCCGCCGACCGGCGCGACCCCGATCAGAAGCGACCGCGCACCGCGCGCGGCCGCTTCCGAAGGAGTCAGGTCGGGGAGACCGATATCGAGCGTCGACGGCGTCAGCCGCAACTGGCCGGCGCAATCCTTGCGCGCCCAGTCCCGCACCCCGAGCGCTGTCTTGGCGAGCGTCGGATTTTCGGCGTCCGCCAGAAACACCAGATAGGGTTTTGCGATAGCGGTCACGTACGGCGTCAGTATTTGAAGCCGAGCCGCATACCGAGCGTCCGCGGCTGGATGATCGTGCCCCTGCCGATGAGCCCCGCGCCACCGCCGCTCGAATAGTTCGTCAGCCCCTGCGAGTCCGTCAGATTGCGGGCGAACGCCTCGACCGAGATCTGTCCGAACCGGGCGGCAAGCCGCAGATCGAGCGTGTTATAGTCCGGAATTCGCGCATGGTTCGTAACGGCTGGCGACGTCGAAAAATCACTGTACCGCGAACCAACGTACGTCCACGTCACCCCGCCGGACAGCGTTGAACCGCCGGCAAGCTCATGAACGTAATCGATCGAAACCGCATTCTGGAATTCCGGCACGTAGGGCAGACGCTGACCCGACAGACCGCCGAAGGCAGGCGCATCTTCGGTGAGACGCGCGCGCGTGTACCCGCCCGTCACCGAGAACGTGAGCGGCTTCACCGGGTTCACGCTCAGCGTGTATTCGAGCCCCTCGCTGCGCGCGCTGCCGCCGTTGCCCTGAACGGAGAACGTCTGACCATTTGTTTCGGAAACGAAGTCCGTGATGAGCTGTACGTCCGTCCAGTCGATGCGGTAAATCGCGACATCGAAATTGAACACACGGTCGGCGGTCGATCCCTTGATGCCCAGTTCGTAGTTGGTCGTGTTGTCCGAATTGTAGAACGTCGGGAAGTCTTCGGGTGCACCGGGAACGATCAGCACCGGACCGCCGGGGCGGTAACCGGTCGCAAGACGCGCGTAGACCGAGATGTCGCGGTTCAGCTTCAAGCGCGGCGCGATCGAATATGTGAACTTGTTCTCAGTCGTCCGAATTACGGGATTTACGATAGGCTCCGGCCCGCCGCTGCCGATCAGTCCCGGGTCGCTCGTGACCTGCGAGCGCTGCCGGTTGTGCGAATAGCGCCCCCCGACAGAAATTTCGAAGCTGTCGCCGAACTTGAGCGTTGCTTCACCGAAACCCGCATATTCCTTGTATCGCGCGGGAAGCGTGCTGCCGCCGAGCGGGAGCGGCAAATCCAGTATGACGGATTCGTCGTCTTGCTGCACGGCGTCGTAATATTGGTCGAAGGTGATATCTTCGTTGGTGTAGAATCCGCCGACCTGCCAATCGAACCGCATGAAGCCGACATCGACGTCCGCGTTCGAGGCGAGCCTGATCTCCTCGTTGAATTTCGTGAAGCTGTCCTCCTGGCGTCCCCATACCGCGATCGGCTCGCCGTAGACGCCACCGAACAAGTCCGCCGCCGTCAGGCCGGGCGCCAGCTGGAGATGCGAAATATCGCTGCGGTAGAAGGATTTGTATTTGCTGTAGCTGGTCGATGAGAACAGGCCGACCCCGCCCAGATCGTAATTGATGACGCCGTTGTAATATTCAAAGCGGCGGAGTGAGCTTTCCGGCGCGTACGTGTTCAAAATGGGTTCGCCGCCGTTGGCGACCTTCGACGCCGCGGAGGGCTGGGCGTTCAATCCCCCGGCGAGTTCGACCGAACCACTGCCATCGAAGTCACCGCGCTGCAAAGCCGCCGTCAGACGCACGCTGAGGGCGTCCGTCGGTTCGATCTGGAGCTGCCCGCGCAGGCTGTATTGCTCACCGCCGTTGACATCTTTTTCCCCGCGGGTCGGGTTGTCGATATAGCCGGCAGCATCCTGATAGGTGCCGGTGACGCGCAGTGCCGCAATCTCCCCGAGCGGCACATTTACAGCACCCTGCGCGATCCAGCCGGTTTCGCCATGCCGCACGGAATCAAAGCCCGCCTGACCGCGCGCTTCGAACACGCCGAGCTTGGGCTTGTTGGTGATGTAGTGCAGGAGACCACCCTGTGCCGTGGCACCGTAGAGCGTACCCTGCGGCCCGCGCAGCACCT
>JAEULI010000182.1 GCA_016793845.1 Sphingosinicella sp. | reverse complement strand
GAAAACGATTTATAATCAGTGGTTTAAGAATTTGGCACGGCGTTTGCTCCGGAAATTTTCAAACTGCAAATCCAGAGGGTCACATGCGCACTATCGGACTTTCCATCGCCCTGTCCCTGATCGCGACGGCCGCGGCTGCGTTCCCGATCGCGTCGTCGGGCGACGGCCTCAGCGTCATCGTGTCGTCCACCGAGAACGTGATCGCGCGCTACGAGGGCAACTCGGCCTCCTTCAGCAACGATCTCTATCTCGAACGCCTTGCCGACGGCACGCCCGGTATCGATGGTGATACGTCGAACGACCTCTACATCTTCAACAACCACGCCTCGGCGGTCGACAGCACGGTCGATCTCGGCGTGTTCGATCTCGGCACGGAACTCGTCTTCCGCCTGCATGTGAACAACACGGGCTATGATTTCTACACGGGCGCCGCCTCGCGGAACCCGGACGCGAACATCCACGCCCGCGTGCAGAACGAATGGGAAGAAGCGACCACGCTCGTCAGCTTCGAAGATCTCTACAATGGCCCGTTCGATTTCAACGACCTCAGCTTCTCGTTCAAGAACACCAAGGCCGCGCCGGTCGATCCGACGCCGGTGCCGGAGCCCGGCGCGATCGCGCTGCTCGGCCTCGGCGTGCTCGCGCTCGGCCTTCGTCGCCGCCGCGCCTGAATTCGGCACGTAGCTTACAGTGCCCGTCCGGCGTCCGCCGGGCGGGCACTTGTCGTTTAGGGAGCTTATCAGGAACGCGAGGTGTCTGGGGGCACGCGCAGCGCCCATAATCCACGCCTTCGCGACTGGCGGGAGGCCTGAATGTCCCTTCGTACACCGATCTGCGACCTGCTCGGCATCGAACACCCGATCCTGCTCGCCGGGATGGGCGGCGTTTCCTATGCGGAGGTGTGCGCGGCGGTTTCGAATGCGGGCGGGTTCGGCTCGCTCGGCATGGCGGGCACGAGCCCCGCGTTCATCCGCGACCAGATGAAGCGCGTGAAGGATTTGACCGACAAGCCCTTCGGCGTCGATCTCCTCGCCGCGCAGCCCGAAACGCTCACGGAAAGCGTCGACGTGATCATCGCGGAAGGCGCGAAGGCGTTCATCGCCGGGCTCGGTGTGCCGACGCCGATCCTGACTGAACTCAAAGCCGCCGGCATCGTCGTCATGTCGATGTGCGGCACCGTCGGCCATGCCGTGAAGGCCGCGGCGGCGGGCTGCGATGCGGTGATCGCGCAGGGCACGGAAGGCGGCGGGCACACCGGCAAGGTGGGGAGCGCGGCGCTCTGGCCGCAATGCGTCGATGCCGTCGATGTACCGGTGATCGCTGCGGGCGGGCTTTACGACGGGCGCGGGCTCGCCGCGGCGCTCGCCTTCGGCTGCCAGGGCGTGTGGATGGGCACGCGCTTCATCGCCAGCCACGAGGCGCACGCGGGGCAGGCCTACAAGGACGCGATCGTCGCCATGAGCGACACCTCGACGACGATCAGCCGCGGCTTCACCGGCAAGACGCTGCGCGCCATCGCCAACGAAACCACGGACTATTTCGATCGGCACCCCGAAGACCTGAAACCGTTCCCGCTGCAGGTGATGGAGGCGGCGCAGGCGAACCGGCTGGGGCCGATCGCGGGACTCCTCGATATCGATCCGGCAACGCAGTGCCTCGCGGCGGGGCAGGGCGGCGGCGGTGTCGATGCGATCCTGAGTTGCGCCGAGATTGTCGAGCGGACGCTTGCCGAGGCGAAAGTCTCTTTAGGTCGGCTCCGCGCGTTCGGCTGAAGCCATCTCCAGCGCGGCGGCATAATCGGGCGCGAAGCGCACCTTGCCGCTGCGGGGGCCGAGCTCATTGCGGCGCAGCACCTGCGCGGGCTGCGGCTGCACGTTCGAGAAGATCACCTCCGCGCCGTGCCTGTGCGCCATGCTGACGAAATCCTTGATGCCTTCAACGCCGCTTGCGTCGAGCAGCGGCACCTCGCGCATCCGCAGGATGATGACGCGCGGTGGCTGGCCCATGCGGCGCAGCGTTTCCACGAGATCGGAGGCGACGCCGAAGAAGAAGGGCCCCGTGATCCGGAACACCTCCACGCCCGGCGGCAGGTCGTCCCGCTGCCCGGCATCCTCGGTTTCCACCTCGTGCACCCTCACGGCGACCGTGCGGCTCATCCGTTCCATGAACATCAGGCTCGCGAGCGTGACGCCCACACCGATCGCCACAGTGAGATCGACGAGCACGGTGAGCGCAAAGGTCAGCAGCAGCACTACGCGGTCGCCTACCGGCATCGCGCGGATGCGCAGCAGACGCTCGTACTCGCTCATCCCCCACGCCACCATGAACAGGATCGCCGCCAGCGCCGCCATCGGGATATAGCCCATCAGCTTCGTGCCGAAGGCCATGAACAGCAGCAGGAACAGCGCGTGGAACATGCCCGAAACGGGCGTGCGCCCGCCCGCGCGGATGTTGGTCGCGGTGCGCGCGATCGCGCCCGTCGCCGGAAGCCCGCCGAAAAGGGCGGACGCGAGATTGGCGACGCCTTGCCCCACGAGTTCCTGGTTGGAACGGTGGCGATAGCCGGTCATGCCATCGGCGACGACGGCGGAAAGCAGCGCCTCGATCCCGGCAAGGAAGGCGATCGTGAACGCCGCCGGAAGCACCGCCGTGACCTTCTCCAGCCCGAGCGCGGGAATGTGCGGCACGGGAAGGCCGGACGGGATGTCGGGAAAACGCGAGCCGACCGTATCGACGGGAAGGCCGAGCAGTGAGACTGCAAGTGCAGCCACGACCACGGCGACAAGGAAACCCGGCACTTTCGGCGCCGTGCGGCGCAGCACGATGATGATGGCGAGCGCGCCTGCGCCGACGCCGAGCGTTGCGATGTCGATGGTGCCGATCGCCTCTGCATAGGCGGCAAGCTTGGGCAGGAAATCGGCGGGCACTTCCGCCATGCGCAGGCCGAGGAAGTCCTTCACCTGAGTGGTCGCGATGATGACGGCGATGCCGGCCGTGAAGCCCGTGACGACGGGGTGCGGGATAAACTTGATGAGGCTGCCGAGCCGCGCGTAGCCCGCTACAAGCAGGATCGCGCCCGCCATCAGCGTCGCGAGCACCAGCCCATCATAACCGTGCTGAGCGATGATGTTGAACACCACGACGACGAACGCGCCCGTCGGCCCGCCGATCTGCGTGCGCGAACCGCCGAGCGCCGAGATCAGGAAGCCGGCGACGACCGCCGTCACCAGCCCCTTGTCGGGCGAGGCGCCGCTCGCGATGCCGAGCGCCATGGCGAGCGGCAGCGCGACGATGGCGACCGTAAGCCCGGCAAGCGCATCGGCACGCAGCCGCGCCATGTCGTAGCCTTCGCGAAGCACGGTCACGAGCTTCGGCGTGAACTGGATGGGCAGGACGTCGCGCATGGGCAACCCCCGGAAATCTCGCGGAATGTCGTCTTGCTAGGCCCGAATTATGGCAAAATCATCCCGGAATGTTCCGGAAATCGGGGCACTATCCCTCTTTCGGGGTGCCCGCCGCACGTAGGATGGCCTTCTTGATGCGCGGATACGTCCCGCAGCGGCAGAGGTTGGTGATTCCCGTCTTGATGTCGTCTTCGGTGGGCTTCGGCGTGTCTTTCAGGAACGCCGCCGCCGCCATGATCATGCCCGGCTGGCAATAGCCGCACTGCGGCACCTGCTCGGCGATCCACGCCTGCTGCACGGGATGGCTGCCGTCTTTCGAAAGGCCTTCGATCGTGGTGACGAACGTGCCCTCGATGTCGCCGATGTTCACCTGGCAGCTGCGCTGCGCCTGCCCGTCGACGTGCACCGTGCACGCACCGCAAAGCCCCGCCCCGCAGCCGAACTTGGTGCCGGTCAGGTTCATCGCGTCGCGCAGTGCCCACAGCAGCGGCGTGTCGGCCGGCAGGTCAAAAGCGACAGGATTGCCGTTGATGGTGAAGCGAGTCATGACGAGGTGAGATTTAGACGCAGAGGTGCCCGAATGGAACTGCAAACGCTGTCGCTCGCCGTGGCGGATGGGATCGCGCGCGTAACGATGACGCGGGGCGAGGCGCTCAACACCATGACCGAAGCGTTCTGGACCGAGATCGTGGACGTTTTCGGGGCGATCGAGGAGGATCCGTCGGTGCGCGCGGTGCTGATCGTCTCGACCGGCAGGCACTTCACGGCGGGGCTCGATCTCGAATGGGCGGGCGCGGATCTGCTCGGTGCGGCAGACGGCGAGGTCGCGCGGCAGCGCCTGGCGCTGCGCCGCAAGGTGAAGGCGATGCAGCGGAGCTTCACGGTGATCGATGAGTGCAAGGCGCCGGTGATCGCGGTGGTGCAGGGCGGCTGTATCGGCGGCGGCGTCGATCTCGTCACCGCCTGCGATATCCGCATCGGCACGGCGGACTGTTTTTTCAGCATTCAGGAGATCAATGTCGGCATCGTTGCCGATGTCGGCACGCTGCAGCGTATTCCGCACCTGTTGCCGCAGGGGCTGGTGCGCGAACTCACTTACACGGGGCGGCGCTTCATGGCGGAGGAGGCGGCGCGCCACGGTTTCGTCAATCGCGTGCTTGCCGCGCACGACGAAGCCATCGCTGCGGGCGAGGCGCTGGCGCGCGAGATCGCATCGAAATCGCCCGTCGCCATTCAGGGCGCGAAGGCGGTGCTGAACCGCGGCCGCGACCAGAGCATCGCCGAAGGGCTCGATTATGTGGCGACCTGGAATTCGGCTTTCCTGCCGGGCGCCGATCTTGGCGAGGCGGTGGGGGCGCAGCTGCAGAAGCGCCCGCCCCGCTTCGAGGATGCGGTTTGAAGCGCAGGGCGTGCGCGCCGGAAAGCGCCGGGTGCGGCAAGCTATCGCTTGTTCGCGAATCCGGGCGCATCTATAAGGCGCGCCAAATCGATTCCGTCGGTGCGTTCGCGCGCCGGCTGGCCGTATTGGAACAAGTGGGGGTTTGATGCGCGGATTCAAGGCATTGGCGGTTGCTGCGGCGCTGACGTTCGGCGCCGTTCAGGCACAGGCGCAGGACGCGGCGGCTCCGGCCGCCGCCACGGTCGAGCAGGCTGCTGCGGCTCCGGTCGCGGAAACGGCGGCGCCTGCCGTCAATCTGGCGAACATGGGCACTGCGCCCGATGCCACGGTGGGTCAGCCGCAGGGCGGCTGGCACATTCAGCCGCAGGTGACCGAACTCGGTCAGCGGGGCTCGGATTTCAACACCGCGCTGCTTCTCATCATGGGCGTCATCACCGCCTTCGTGTTCGCGCTGCTGATCTGGTCGATGATCCGTTTCCGCCGTGGCGCGAACCCGGTGCCCTCGAAGACGACGCACAACGTGCTGATCGAGGTGGTCTGGACGCTGGTGCCCGTGCTCGTGCTCGTCGGCATCGCCATCCCCTCGTTCAAGCTGCTCGCCGCGCAATATGATCCGCCGAAGGCCGATCTCACGATCAAGGCGACCGGCCATCAGTGGTACTGGAGCTACGAATATCCCGACCAGGGCGGTTTCGGCTTCGATGCCGTGATGCTCTCGGATGCGGATGCCGCGAAGGCGAACGAGCCGCGCAACCTCGCGGTCGACAATCGCGTCGTCGTTCCGGCCGGCGCCGTCGTGAAGGTGCTGCTGACCGCGTCGGATGTGATCCACAGCTGGGCGGTTCCGGCCTTCTGGGTGAAGATGGACGCCGTTCCGGGCCGCGTGAACGAAACCTGGTTCAAGACCGATCGCGAAGGCCTCTATTACGGCCAGTGCTCGGAGCTTTGCGGCACCAAGCACGGCTTCATGCCGATCGCGGTCGAAGTCGTGTCGAAGGAAAAGTTCGATGCGTGGGTCGCCGCGCGTCAGGCCGATGCCGGCGTCGAGGTCGCGGCTGCCGCGCCCGCCGCTACGGCTGCTGCGCCTGCGGCTGATGCTGCGGCCGCCCCCGCTGCTGCACCGGAAGCGGCGCCTGCCGCTGCCGCCGAAACGCTTTAAGATCAAGTTCGGGTAGGAACGACACTCATGGCCGAGACCACCGCCGCCCACTACGACGCCCACGGCGATCACGCCCACGCGCATCACGACGATCATCACACGCCGGGCTTCTTCGCCCGCTGGTTCCTGTCCACGAACCACAAGGACATCGGGACGCTGTACCTGATCTTCGCGATCGTCGCGGGCATCATCGGCGGCGCGATCTCGGGCGTCATGCGCCTCGAGCTTGCCGAGCCGGGTATGCAGTACCTGCCGGTGTGGGCGGGCGGCAACATCGACGCCGCCTATCACATGTGGAACGCGTTCATCACCGCGCACGGTCTCATCATGGTGTTCTTCATGGTGATGCCGGCGATGATCGGCGGCTTCGGCAACTGGTTCGTTCCGATCATGATCGGCGCGCCGGACATGGCGTTCCCGCGCATGAACAACATCTCGTTCTGGCTGATCATCCCGGCCTTCCTGCTGCTGCTCGCCTCGATGTTCGTCGAAGGTCCGGCGGGCTTCAACGGCGCGGGCACCGGCTGGACGGTCTATCCGACGCTGTCGACGAGCGGCCACCCCGGGCCGGCGGTCGACCTTGCGATTTTCTCGCTGCACCTTGCGGGCGCGTCGTCGATCCTCGGCGCGATCAACTTCATCACCACCATCTTCAACATGCGCGCGCCGGGCATGACCCTGCACAAGATGCCGCTGTTCGTGTGGTCGGTGCTGGTCACCGCGTGGCTGCTGCTGCTCTCGCTCCCGGTTCTCGCCGGCGCGATCACCATGATGCTGACGGACCGCAACTTCGGCACGACCTTCTTCGATCCGGCCGGCGGCGGCGATCCGATCCTTTACCAGCACCTGTTCTGGTTCTTCGGTCACCCCGAAGTCTACATCATGATCCTGCCGGGCTTCGGTATCGTCAGCCAGGTGGTGGCGACGTTCAGCCGCAAGCCCGCCTTCGGCTACCTCGGCATGGCCTATGCGATGGTCGCCATCGGCTTCATCGGCTTCATCGTGTGGGCGCACCACATGTACACGGTCGGCCTCGATGTGAACGTGAAGCTCTATTTCACGGCGGCGACGATGATCATCGCGGTGCCCACGGGCATCAAGATCTTCTCGTGGATCGCTACGATGTGGGGCGGCTCGATCAGCTTCGAAACCCCGATGCTGTGGGCGATCGGCTTCATCATCATGTTCACGCTCGGCGGCGTCACCGGCGTGGTGCTCTCGAACGCCGGCGTCGATACGATCATGCACGACACTTACTACGTGGTGGCGCACTTCCACTACGTGCTGTCGCTCGGCGCCGTGTTCGCGCTGTTCGCGGGCTTCTACTACTGGTTCCCGAAGATGTCGGGCCGGATGTACAACGAGGTCCTCGGCAAGCTGCACTTCTGGGTGTTCTTCATCGGCGTGAACGTGATGTTCTTCCCGATGCACTTCCTCGGCCAGGATGGTATGCCGCGCCGCTACCCGGATTATCCGGATGCGTTCGCCTATTGGAACCACATCGCGTCGCTCGGCTACGTCATCATGGCCGTGGGCATGGTGTTCTTCTTCGTGAACGTCATCATCTCGCTGATCGGCGGCAAGAAGGCCGCGGACAATCCGTGGGGTGAGGGTGCAACGACGCTCGAGTGGACGCTGTCCTCGCCGCCGCCGTTCCACCAGTTCGAGACGTTGCCGGAAATCAAGTAGGGCAGCTCTGGTGGCCAGCGTACCCGCCGTATCCGTCACGCCGGTCAGCGACTTCGCTGACTGGCGCGACTATTTCGCGCTTTTGAAGCCGCGCGTGATGACGCTTGTCGTCTTCACCGGGCTTTGCGGCCTGCTGGCGGCGCCCGGCCATATCCACCCGGTGATCGGCTTCACGGCGGTGCTCTGCATCGCGGTTGCGGCCGGCGCCTCGGGCGCGCTCAACATGTGGTACGAGGCCGATCTCGACGCGCGCATGAAGCGCACGGCGAACCGGCCGATCCCGGCGGGGCGCATCGATCCGGCCTCGGCGTTCGGCTTCGCCGTCAGCCTCGCCATCGGCGCGGTCGCGGTGATGGCGCTTGCCGTGAACGTTGCCGCCGCCGCGCTCCTCACCGTTTCCATCCTGTTCTACGTGTTCGTTTACACGGTGTGGCTGAAGCGCCGCACGCCGCAGAACATCGTCATCGGCGGCGCCGCGGGCGCTTTCCCGCCGGTGATCGGCTGGGCGGCCGTCACGGGCGACGTGACCGCGCTCCCGATCCTCCTCTTCGCGCTCATCTTCCTGTGGACGCCCCCGCATTTCTGGAGCCTCGCGCTCTTCGTGCGCGGCGACTATGCGAACGCGGGCGTGCCGATGCTGCCCGTCACGCACGGCGCGCGGGTCACGCGCAACCAGATCCTCGCCTACACGCCCCTCCTCATCGGCGTCAGCCTCGTGCCGTGGGCGATGCACCTCACCGGCGCGATCTACGGCATGACGGCGGCGATCCTCGGCGCGGTGTTCATGGCGCTCGCGGTCGCGGTGTTCCGCAACAGCGCGACCGATCCCGCCGCGATGCGCCCGGAACGCCGCCTGTTCGCCTTCTCCGTCCTTTATCTCTTCGTGATGTTCGGCGCGCTTGTCGCCGATCGCTGGCTGCTGGCTTGATCGTGGCGGACGACGACCTCCAGAAAAAGCGGAAGAGCCGCAATTTCGTGCTCGGCGCGGTGCTCGTCGGGCTCGCCGTGCTGTTCTACGCCATCACGATCGCGAGGATGGGATGAGCGGCGAACGCAGTATCCGCCGTACCGGCCTCATCGCCGGGGGCGTCGCGGTGGCGATGCTCGGGCTCGCCTACGCAAGCGTGCCGCTCTACCGCCTGTTCTGCCAGGTCACCGGCTTCGGCGGCACCACGATGCGCGTGGATGAGAGCGCGGCCCCGAATGCGGTCAACAAGGTCATCAAGGTGCGCTTCGACGCGAACGTCGCGCCCGGCCTCGCGTGGACCTTCAAGCCCGTGCAGACGCAGGCGACGGTCCGCATCGGCGAGCGCAAGATGGCCTTCTATCAAGCCACCAATCTCACCGACAAGCCGATCACCGGCATGGCGACCTACAATGTCTCGCCCGATACGGCCGGCGGCTATTTCATGAAGATCCACTGTTTCTGCTTCGATCAGCAGACGCTACAGCCCGGCGAGACGGTGGATATGCCGGTCAGCTACTATATCGACCCGGCGATTCTGGAAGACGCGAGCGCCCGCCGGATCGACGAGATCACGCTCAGCTATACCTTCTTCCCACAGGAAGAAGAGACGAATAAGACAGCAGCCAATACGGCCGTAAAGGCGGCCGACGGAACACAGGGGTAAGACCATGGCCGGTGCCAAGAACCACGATTTCCACATCCTGCCGCCGAGCCCGTGGCCGCTCATCGGCGCGTTCTCGGCGCTGACGATGGCAGCCGGCGGTGTGGGCTGGATGCATGAGCAGGCGTGGGGCGGCTGGGTCTTCTTCCTTGGCTTCGCCTTTGTGCTGTTCACGTTCTACAGCTGGTGGTCGGATGTGATCCGCGAAGCGAACACGGGCGATCACACGCCGGTAGTGCAGCTTCATCACCGCTACGGCATGATCCTGTTCATCGCCTCCGAAGTGATGTTCTTCGTCGCCTGGTTCTGGGCTTATTTCGACGCGGCGCTGTACCCGGACACGGGCGAGGCGGTCGGCGGCGTGTGGCCGCCGCACGGTATCGAGGTGCTCGATCCCTTCGTCTACCCGCTGCTCAACACGCTCATCCTGCTGCTTTCGGGCACCACGGTCACGTGGGCGCACCATGCGCTCATCCACGGCGATCGCGAGGGGCTGAAGAAGGGCCTGTGGCTCACTGTCATCCTCGGCTTCATCTTCTCGTGCGTGCAGGCCTATGAATACAGCCACGCCGCCTTCGGCATGGCCGGCAACATCTATGGCGCCACCTTCTACATGGCGACCGGCTTCCACGGCTTCCACGTCATCGTCGGCACGATCTTCCTGATTGTCTGCCTCATCCGCACCTACAAGGGCGATTTCACGCCGAAGCAGCACTTCGGCTTCGAAGCCGCGGCTTGGTACTGGCATTTCGTCGACGTCGTGTGGCTGTTCCTCTTCGTGGCGATCTACGTCTGGGGCAGCGACTTCGGCGCGGCGGTCGTCGCGGGTCACTAGAGCCTGTCCTGTTCATTTTGAGGCGTCGTGACGGAGCGGAAATGGGTGCAGGGGTAGGAGCGAGGAGGGAGCGATGCAGAAGCATCGTGACCGACGAGCGACGCCCCCTTGCGCCCATTTCCGCCCGCCGCTTCGCGGTTGCGTTGCCGCGCCCGCCGGACGGCGTCGCGCGGTTTGCGCGTAGCTCCGCTACGCGCCGCACCACGCTCCTTGCCGGACGAACACGGAAACGCAATCACGATGCCTCAAACTGAACAGGACAGGCTCTGATGGCTTCGGGCCCGGACGGCGTCGGCGCTGTCGACCCGGTCCGGGCCGCGCTCAAGGGCTGCTGCCCGCGCTGCGGCAAGGGCAGGCTCTACCGCAATCTCCTTGAATTCACGGATCGCTGCCCGGCGTGCGGGCTCGATATCGCCGGCTTCAATGTCGGCGATGGGCCTGCCGCGTTCCTGATCTTCCTGCTCGGGTTCCTCGTCGTCGGCCTCGCCATGTGGCTGGAGTTCGGCGTGCATCCGCCGTGGTGGGTCCATGCGCTGCTCTGGCCGCCGATCCTCGTCGTGCTCACCGTGTGGGGGCTGCGCGTCGGCAAGGCGATCCTGCTCGCGCTCGAATTCCGAAACGAGGCCGCGGAGGGCCGGCTCAGCGACAAGTCTGATCGCTGATGCGCCTGCCGCTTCTGCCGACGCTGATGGTCGCCGTGATGGTGCCGGTGATGATCGGCCTCGGCTTCTGGCAGCTGCACCGCGCGGACTGGAAGGCCGATCTGCTCGTGCGGCTGGAAGCGCAGGCGAAGCTGCCGGTTCTCGAAACCTCCGGCCTTTCCGATGATCTGGAGTTTCGCCGCGTCCGCCTGATGGTCGATTGCCCCGATCCGTCCGCGAAGGGGCGCAGCGGCAAGAACGCGGTCGGGAAGGTCGGTTTTTCGATGCTGCTGCTGTGCGATGCCGGGACGGGGCCGATCCTCGTCGATGCCGGCTGGTCCGATCGCCCCGATGGCTGGACGAAACTGGCCGCGCCGTGGCCGCCAAAAGGCGCATTCGCCGTCACCGGCACGCTCGTCCGCACGGGCGGCGAGGGACCGCGCTACACGCTCGTCTCCGAGGCCGCGCCTGCGCCGCTGGTGCCGAGCGCGCCGCCTTCACCCGATGATATACCCAACAACCACATGGCCTATGCCGTGCAGTGGTTCGCCTTTGCCGCCACGCTCGGCATCATCTATGCGGTCTACGTGTCGCGGTTCAGACGGGGAAAATGATGGATTTGCCAAAGGTCAACGTGCCGACGATCGCGATTGCCGGCAGCACACAGCGCTTTCCCGTGCGGCGCATCTTCTGCGTCGGCCAGAACTATGCCGATCACGCGCGCGAGATGGGCTCGAACCCCGATCGAGAGCAGCCGTTCTTCTTTTCGAAGCCTGCTGATGCAGTCGTCGAAAGCGGCGCGGCGCTTCCGTTTCCAAGCCAAACGAGCAATCTCCACCACGAGGTCGAACTCGTCGTCGCGCTCGGCGCAGGCGGCAGCAACGTGGCTGTTGCGGACGCTGCGGCCATGGTTTTCGGCCACGCCGTCGGCATCGATCTCACGCGCCGCGATCTGCAGGCCGACGCAAAGGCGAAGGGCCGCCCGTGGGACATGGCGAAAGGCTTCGATGCGTCCGCACCCGTCGGCGCGCTGACGCCCGGCGCGCCGCCCGCTGCGGGTGCGATCACGCTCCGCGTGAACGGCGACCTCCGTCAGAACGGCGACCTCTCGCAGATGATCTGGAACGTCGCCGAGGTGATTTCGAAGCTCTCCACCTACGTCGCGCTCGCCCCCGGCGACCTTATCTTCACCGGCACGCCCGCCGGCGTCGGGCCGATCGTGGCGGGTGAAACGGTGATCGCGGAGATCGCGGGCACGGCGCCGGTCGAGGTTCGCTTCAAGGCCTAGATGGGATCGCTCCGGTCGCGCTGCTCTGCGGCGTCGCCTTTGGTCTTGATGAAGCTGATCTTGCCCTGCGGCTCGATGATCGCCCACGCGACATCCTTCAGCGAGGCGATCCCCGCGAGGCGCATTTCCGATTCAAGCTCCGCGCGGGTCATGCGGTCCCGCCGCAGATTGTCCGTGATGATCGCGCCGTCGCGCACGACGACGCGCGGCTTGCCGTCGAGCAGGCGCTCCATCGCGGGGAACAGGTACGTGATCCAGCTGAGCAGCAGTGCGAGGAAACCGAAGGTGGCGACCGCGAGCATCGCGCCGGTGAGGCTGAAATCATTGTGCGTCACGCCCTGCTGGATGAGATCGCCCATCACGATCATCACCAGCAGCTCGAACGGCGTCAGCTGGCCAAGCTCGCGCTTCCCGAGCAGGCGCAGCAGCAGATAGAGGATGACGAAAACGGCCGAGGCGCGCAGCACGATATCCATCAGGGGCGCACCTCCAGCCGCGCCGGAAGCGTGGCGAGGGGCGTTTCGCCGTCGTAGAGCGTGACGCGGCCCGCGGTGCCGCCGACGAGCGCCGGGTTGATCTGCCCGTCCACCTTGATGAGCAGCGTGTCGCCTGCCGCCAGCGGTGCGTACTCGAAGCGGTAGCCGCCGCGTCCGTAGCTTTCGTCGGCAGCGGCGGGGATCATCGTGTTGATCGTCAGCTCGTGCCAGTAGCGTGGGGTTACCGCGATCACGGGCCGCGTGATCGCGTGCGCGGCGTCGATGCGCATCCGCATTTCGAAAACCATGCCGCTGCGCGCAATGTGGGGTGCTTCCAGCGTCAGCCGCGCCTTCGGCCCGGCGGCGCTCTGCGAAGGGTTCGGAAAGCCGCCGAGTGCGCCCAAAACCGCGATCAGGATGATGGCGGCGAGAACGAGGAACGAGAGTGGGCTCGCACTCCGCGGCCAGCGGCGCGTGAGGTGCGTTTCCGAGATGCCGTCCGGGTAGCGGTCGCCCATGTGTCTCTCCGGGGGCACAATCCCGGAAGGGGCGGAAGGTTCCCGCTCAGGAAAGCGCGGCGCTGCCGAGAAATTGCCGCGCGCGCCGGATCGAGCGGATCGGCGGAAGCGCCATCATGTCTGCCGAAACGGCGGGAGCAACAGGGCGCAGGAACGCTGCGTCGAGCGCTGCGCGATCGATGCCATCCATCGTTTCTGCCGGAAATCGGCGGCGCAGGCCCTCGCTCTCGTGCGCGCGCGGCAGGATCCGCGCCTTTAGGCGCCGGCCGACGGAAACCCGGATGGGGAGGCCAGCGGAAACCTTGATCCAGCTGTTCCAGCTGATGCCTGCGCGGCGCATGATCTCGCTCTGCGATCCGGTAAGCGGTGCGATATCCGCCACCAGCGTCGGGTTTACGATACACATTCCGGGCCTGCCGCGCGCCATATCCAGTCTCCTCGCTTTGGCCTCTATGAAAGCGGCTTTCCGGCGCCCGCCCATATTTTCTGGTGCCCGGCCCATGAACGGCGGGAATAGCGCCGGATTGTGCGCTATTTGTTGCGGTGTCCGCCGCTTCCCGATAAGTCCGCGCGGTCATGCGGTACATCAGCACGCGCGGGGGAGCACCCGCACTCGATTTTCGGGGCGTCACGCTCGCCGGTCTCGCGTCGGACGGCGGCCTTTACGTGCCCGAAGAGTGGCCGGTGCTCTCGAAGGACGAGATCGCCGCGCTCTCCGGCCTCAGCTACGCCGACACCGCCTTCGCGATCTGCCGCCGCTTCACCGGCGATTCGATCGCCGAGTCTGATCTGAAGCGCCTGATCGACGAGGCTTACGCGAGTTTCGATCACGCCGCTGTGACGCCGCTCGTGCAGCTCGACGCGCGGCATTTCCTGCTCGAGCTGTTCCACGGCCCGACGCTGGCGTTCAAGGACGTCGCGCTGCAGTTCCTCGGCCTGCTGTTCGAGCACTTCCTGAAGGACGCGGGGCGGCACCTCACCATCGTCGGCGCCACCTCCGGCGACACCGGTTCCGCCGCGATCCAGGCGCTCGCGGGCCGCGAGCATGTCGACGTGTTCATGCTGCACCCGGAAGGCCGCGTCAGCGACGTGCAGCGCCGCCAGATGACAACCGTGATGGCGCCCAACATCCACAACATCGCGATTTCCGGCACGTTCGACGACGCGCAGGCGATGGTGAAGCGTATGTTCGGCGACACGGACGTGACGAACCGCTTCGAGATCAGCGCGGTCAACTCGATCAACTGGGCGCGCCTGATGGCGCAGGTCGTCTATTATTTCTACGCCGCCGTCCGCCTCGGCGCGCCGCACCGCGCGGTCGCCTTCTCGGTGCCGACGGGCAATTTCGGCGACGTGTTCGCGGGCTATGTCGCGGCGCGCATGGGGCTTCCCGTCGCGCGGCTGATCGTTGCGACCAACATCAACGACATCCTGCACCGCGCGCTCTCGGCGGGCGACTATTCCGCCGGCACCGTCACGCCCACCGCGGCGCCCTCGATGGACATTCAGGTGTCGAGCAACTTCGAACGCCTGCTGTTCGACCTCGCCGGCCGCGACGGCGCCAAGCTCACCGCGATGATGCAGGCCTTCGACGCCGCGAAGATGCTCGAAATCCCCGCCGACATGCGCGCCCGCGCGGCGGAGCGCTTCACCAGCTACCGCGTCGACGAGGACGAGATGGCGCTCACGCTGCGCTGGGCGTCCGAAAAGGCCGGCAACATCATCGATCCGCACACCGCGATCGGCCTTGCCGCCGCGCGCGCCGCCGATCTCGATCCCGCCATCCCCGTTGTCACGCTCGCGACCGCGCACCCCGCGAAGTTCCGCGACGCTGTCGAGCGCGCGACCGGCGTGCGCCCCGTACTGCCCGCACGCCTCTCCGGCCTCTTCGACCGCGAGGAGAGCTTCACGTCGCTCCCCGGTGACTACGCCGCCGTCCGCGATTTCGTCGCTGCGAGGGCAACGCCCAGATGATGCGTCTCTCGACGCTCGCGAACGGGCTTCGCGTGGCGACGCGCGAGATGCCGAGCGTCGAGACGGTGTCGGTGGGCCTGTTCGCGGACATCGGCTCGCGTCACGAAAGCGGCCGCGAAAACGGCCTCGCGCACCTCTTCGAGCACATGGTCTTCAAGGGCGCGGGCGGCCGCAGCGCACGCGCCATCGCCGAGGCGATCGAGGACGTGGGCGGCGAACTTAACGCCGCGACGAGCCGCGAGACGACGGTGTTCTCCGCCCGCCTGCTCGCGGACGATCTCGCGCTCGGCACCCGCATCATCGCCGATCTCGTGCGCCTGCCGCATTTCGACGACGAGGAGCTCGAGCGCGAAAAGCGCGTCGTGCTGCAGGAACTCGGCGAGGCGCGCGACACGCCGGGCGATATCATTTTCGACAATCTCCAGTCCGTCGCCTTCCCGGGCCAGCCGCTCGGCCGCTCGATCCTTGGTGACGAGGCGAGCGTCGGCGGCCTTGCCCGCGCTGATCTGCTTGCGTGGCAGCGGCGCTATCGCCCAGGCGGGATGATGCTGGTTGCGGCCGGAAAGGTCGATCACGACGCGCTCGTCGATCTCGCCGCGGTCCGCTTCGGCGATCTCCCGCACGCCGAACCCACGCTTCCAGAGCCTGCGCTGTTCGTGGGCGGCATTTCGGCGGACCCGCGCCGCTTCGAGCAGGCGCACCTTGCGCTCGGCTTCGATGCGCCGCGCGCGCTCGCCCCCGATTATTTCGCCGCGCGTCTGTTCGCGGAGGCCGTGGGCGGCGGCATGTCCTCGCGCCTGTTCCAATCGGTGCGCGAGGAGCGCGGCCTTGCCTACAGCATCTACGCCGCGTTGCAGGCCTTCGACGATGCCGGCCTGTTCTACATCTACCTCGCCACCGAGCGGCGCGAGGCCGCGGCGGCGATGGCGCTCGTCCGCGAGGAACTGGCCGGTGCGGTGACGGGGCTCCAGCCCGCCGAACTGGAACGCGCGCGCGCACTCGTGAAGGCCGGGCTGCTGATGAGCCTTGAAAGCACGGAAGGGCAGGCGAGTTATGTGGCGCGGCAGCTTGCGCTTTGCGGCCGCCTTGTCGAACCTGCCGAGGTCGTCGCCGAAATCGATGCGGTGACGCTGGAGGCAGCCCGCGCTGCGGGCGCGCAGATGCTCGCCGGGCCGTCTGCGCGCGCCTCCGTGGGGGCGGCCGAGAAGGCGCTCGCGGCCTGATGGCGCTCGCCACGCTCGTCACCGAACCCTGGGCCGATTTCGGCCTCGTCGACAGCGGCCATGGCCGCAAGCTCGAACGCTATGGGCCGTGGCGTTTCATCCGCCCGGAACCGCAGGCGATGTGGGCGCCCGCCACGGCCGATTGGCGCGCCGAAGGTGAGTTCGTCGGCGGATCGGACGCCGAAGGCGGCGGCCGATGGACGCTTTCCCCGAAAGTTCCACCAAGCTGGCCGCTATCGCGCGGCGGCGTGAAGTTCTGGGCCTCGAACACGCCTTTCCGCCACCTCGCCTTCTTTCCGGACATGGCCCCGCAGTGGGACTGGATCGCAGACCGCGTCGCGCCGGGCGACGAGGTGCTCAACCTGTTCGGCTACACCGGGGTCGCCAGCCTCGTGATGGCGGCGAAAGGCGCGCGCGTCACGCATGTCGATGCGTCCAAAAAGGCGGTCGCGGCGGCCGTGGAGAACCAGAAGCTCTCCGGCCTCGGCGACGCGCCCATTCGCTGGATCATCGACGACGCGCTCAAGTTCGTGGAGCGCGAGGTGCGCCGCGGCCGCCGCTACGCCGGGATCATCCTCGATCCGCCCAAATACGGGCGCGGGCCCAAGGGCGAAGTGTGGGAGCTCGACGAAAAGCTCGCCGCGCTGATGGCGGCGTGCGCGGCGCTGCTGGATGATCGCTCGAAATTCCTCGTGCTCACGGCCTACGCCGTCCGCCTCTCCGCCATTGCCATCGCAAACCTCGCCGAAGAGGTCACCCGCCCGCTCGGCGGCAGCGTGGAAGCGGGCGAAATGACGATCCGCGAAGAAGCCCGCGGGCTCCTGCTGCCCACAGCGATCTTCGCCCGCTGGTCGCGGTGACGCCACCCCTTCCGTCACCCCGGCGCAGGCCGGGGCCCATACGCCGGTGAAGCCACGCGGCTGGGTGTATATCATGGCGAGCCGCAAGGGCGGCACGCTCTACATCGGTGTCACAAGCGATCTCGCACGGCGTGCGCACGAACACCGCGAAGGACTCGTTCCCGGCTTCACGAAGCGGTACGCTGTGAAAACGCTGGTCTGGTACGAAGAGCACGACGATTTCCGCGAGGCCATCGCCCGCGAAAAGGCGCTCAAGGAATGGAACCGCGCATGGAAGCTGCGGCTCATCAACGAAGCGAACCCGGAGTGGTGCGATCTTTATCCGTTTCTGTAGTCGGGTAGGTCGCATGGGCCCCGGCCTGCGCCGGGGTGACGATCTAATTGAGCGGATTTACTTCTGACGTCATCCCGGCGCAGGCCGGGATCCATAACCACGTTTCAGCGCAGCGCCCTACGCGTCGTGGCTCACCGCGATCGGCTTCATCTGCCGCATACGCTGCAGCTCGGACTTGAAGCGGGCGAGTTCCTGGCCTTCCAGCTGTTCCTGGATCGGCAGCTTCGCGGAGCGCGGGTTCACGGGCCGGCCGGCGATGTGGACCTCGTAGTGGAGGTGCGGGCCGGTCGAGAGGCCGGTGGAGCCGACATTGCCGATCACGTCGCCCGCGCCGACACGCTGGCCGCTGCGCGATGCGATGCGCGAAAGGTGGCTGTAGGTGGTGACGATGCCGTTCGCATGGCGCACCTGCACCTGATTGCC
>JAEULI010000187.1 GCA_016793845.1 Sphingosinicella sp. | reverse complement strand
GCTGATCATTATCTCCTGCCCGATAAGGCCGACGAAGAGGACACCGTGAACGCCATGAGTGCCGATGCGATGAGCGGCGCGGCACAGAATGAGAACCTACTATTCCAGAAGCTTCGGGACTAACTTGCTGCCGAACTGGGCACAGTGCCGGGCTCCACCGCGCTCGACGCGCTTGCCGCCGTGGCCAGCGCGCCTGTGGCCGAGCCGGTTGCGCTGGCAGCGCCCGCGCTTCCAGTGCTTCCCGCCCACGATGGCCCGCCGCTGCTGCTGGTGTGCCCCTTCGTCGAAACGGGCTTTGCGAGCAATCTGATGCACCTTGCGGATGGTGTGCGCGAGGAGGTCCTGTCCGGTCTCTCCCGCTTCAAGGATCTGCGCGTGCTGGTGGAAGACCGTATGCCGTCGTCAGACGAGGCGGCGATGTTCGGCGCAGGAACGATCGCCTATGCGCTCACCGCGACGCTCCGGCAATCGGGCACGCACATGCGGGTGACGCCGGTGCTGACGCGCCTTTCCGATCGTTCTGTCGTCTGGTCCAACCCCGTGTCGATCGAGGTGGGCGATCTTCAGGAAGCGATCGATGCGATGGTCGATCGGATCATCGGTGCGGTGACGCCGCGCGTCGAGCGCGATGCCGTTCCGCGCGCGCAGCCGGGTGCCGTCTACGACCGTTACCTCGTTGCCCGCCACCGTGCGCGGACGGCGGCCACGCTCAATGAAGCGAAAGCGGCGGCCGATCTTCTCGAAGGCGTGATCGCCGACGCGCCGGAGCTCGCGGTCGCCTATCCGCATCTCATTCGGCTCTACAACACCAACTATTTCTATAAGATCGCAGGTATCGACCCAGCGCCGAACCGGGTGCGTGCCTTCGAGCTTGCGAAGACCGCGCTGTCGCTCGATCGCGGCCACATCCACGGCTACACGGTGATGGGCTGGTGCCAGCTCTGGCGCGGCGGATGGGATGCCGCGCGCGCGCATTTCGAACAGGCGGTGGAGCTTAATCCCTACCATTCGGAGCGCATCAAGGAGGCGGCCTTCGGCCTCATTTTCCTCGGCGAACATGCGAAGGGCGGCGATTATCTGCAGCGCTGCCTCGATCTCGATCCGCTGCCCAACGACAATTTCTTCGAAGACCTCGGCTTCCTCAAACTGATGCAGCGGAGGCCTGACGAGGCCGTGGCCTACTTCGACCTGATCGTGGAGCCGACGCTGTTCGCCGATCTCTACGGCGTGCTTGCAAGCTGCGCGGTCGGGCATCCCGCGGGAAAGGCGATGGCGGCGGCGTGGCGGCAGCGCATCGCAGCCATCTGGTCGCCCGACGTGCCGATGACGGACGGCAACATGATGTCGTGGCTGCACACGCACCTGCCGTTCCGGAAGCCCGAACACTGGTCGTTATTCTCGTCCTACCTCGGCCCCGTGCTCAGGGACGCTCATCCCGAAGCCGCTTGAGGAACAGCGTTTCGGGCGGCGGCTCGCGACGGCAGGGGGTGAATGGCGTGGCGAGTGCTGCGGCGATGGCGCCTTGCGCGTCGAGGGCCTTCTGCGACACGAAGCCGGCTGGCAGCCACGCCGCGAAACGCTCTGCGCGGTCCGGTAACAGCCCCGCGGCGGCAGAGATCAGCGCGGGTATCGTGCGGTCCTTGAAGAAGATGGCGTGCGACGCGGTGCGAAGGCGCCGGGCCTCGTCCGCAGTCAGCACGCGTGCACGAAGCGCCGCAGCGAGCGTTCGGCGCACGTCGACCTGCGCCAGCGAAAGCGCGCGGTGGCCCAAGGCCCTCGGCGCGTGCGCCACCGCCACCTCATCGTCCCCGATAATGCGCCCCGCGGCATAGGCGTGCGCGATGGCGCCTTCGGGGCGCATCCCGAAGCGATGAAGCTCTGCGGCGCGGAGCGCGCCAAGGCTTGCCGCCCCCCACACATCGAAGCCTTCAGCGAGCAGCACGAGGATCTCCTTGTGCCACGGCGCTCTGGCCGCTTCGAAGATGCCGTCGATAAGCAGCACGCGGTGCGGCGGCTGTTTGGCGAGCGCGAGCATGTCGCCGGCGCTGGCTGGGGGAAGGTATGTGACGGTATCGGCGGCGGGACGATTTGCGGAGGGGAGCGTTGGGCCGATGTATACGCTTAAAGGCATTGTTCGGCGCCCAGCATTCCCGGCATCCACAGCCGTACGACGCTGACGCTGCGGCAGGGCGGGGAGAGGTCGCAGCGCAGCATGTTCCGTACGCTGCCTTCGGCAAGGCGCACGCACAGCGCATCAAGCCCGGGGCGCGCTGAATAGGCATCGCGCACGCGGCGCCAATCCGTGCTTTGGCCCGTCGGTGCACCGAGTGCCTGGTGCCCGGCTTGCGTTGGCTCCTCGGGCATGATGTCGTCGCGCGCACCGCTGATGATGGTGAGGCGAGACTGCGCTGCCTCCGCAAAGGCGCGGAACAGCGCGTCGTCGGGATCGGGGCGGCACGCGGCGCCGAGAAACGACGGCGCGTAACCCGGATCATCGAGACGGCACATCACCACGGGGAGCCGGCCCGCGCCCTCAACCACATATACGGCAATGGCGATGCCAAGGTCCGCGAGATGCTCCGTGAGCGCGTGGAACCACGGCGCCTCGATCGTTTCAGGATCGACGCGCGCGCGCGCCTGCCCGGCCATGCCGCTCTTCAGCCACCAGGCTTGTGCGTCGCGCTCGATGCGTTCGAGAAGCGCCGCGACGGTGGCATCTTCAAGGCTCGCCCCCGCGCCGAGGCCGAGGCTCGAACGTGCGAAGGGGCTGTCGCCATCGAAGGTGAAATCTACCGAAACTGTATCGAAGGGGACGAAGATGTGGCCGCCTTCCGGGAAGCGCTCCGCCGAGTGCCAGCGGACGGGCGCGTCCGGCCACTGCGTTCGGCTCGGCCGGACCTCACCGTAGTCGAGGAAGCTGGGCAGGCGCGCATCTTCGGGAAGATCGTCAAAACGGCAGCGAGGTCCGTCTGCTTGCACCGACTCCGCACAAGCCCCCTCGATCGCCTCCATCACGGCGGAAATGCGCGCGTCGGCCTCGCATCGCCCTTTGCCCTGATGTACGGCGAGCGACCGGCTCATCGGCCGCACCGCTTGAAACACCGGCAAACCGATGCGATCGAGGTGCGTTACCTCACTGATCCGGGTAATGCCTGCCCAATCGAGCACCGGGCCGAGCTGCGACAGTAGCACTGCGGAATCGACCTGCCGCCAACGGTCCGAGGGTGGCACCAGCGTCAGCCATTCGGGAAGCCGTCGGGCATAATCATCCGTTCGCCGCCGGGCGTCGGCAGCGTTACCGTGCATCACGAGCCGGCGATCCGCTCTAGTTGTCGCCGCCCCAAGTCTGCTGGAAGGACATGACGTTGTTGGCCTTCGGCAGCTTGACCGCCTCGACCGCATCGCCGGCCTTCTTCGCGGCCTCGAAGATGCGAACGAGGTTCTCGATGTCGGTCTTTTCCTGCGCGGTCTTCGCCTTCGCAAGATCGTAGGTGGCGACCGACTGGGTGACGTAATAGGTGCCGCCATCCTTGATGATGAAGGTCGGGTCGCTGGAGCCGCCGAGCTGAACGCGCGTTATCGTCGGGGGTACACTCATGGTTTCTGCCTCCTGCCTGATGGATTCAGTCCACATTGCCTACGTCCGGCGCCAGAAAAGCGCCAGAGACAAAGAGGGTGAACATCAGATTTCAAGGAGGTTGGTGAAGTGGATATCCTCTTCCTCCGCGCACTTTCCGATCCGGATCCGGCTCGGCCGGTGCTCGGCAAGGAAAAGGCGCGGCGCAGCGTCGGCGCCGGTAAGCATCGCGGGCGCGCCGGGCATGTTGACAGCGCGGCTTGCAGGTGCGGTGGCGTTGAACGCGGCGGCGGCAAGCGCGGCGGCAACGAGAATGCGCTTGAGATCGGACGGCATCGGTTCGTACTTTCAAAGGAGAATTTCGTGCCGGCAGCGGCTGCGACCACCACCACCGACACGTGCTCTTCTAGGCTGCCAGCGTCAGCCGCCCCGCAAACGCTCCGTCAGATCATCGTCAAATCGCGGTTCAGGGCTCCATTATGTCCGCGCCGCCGCGCCAGAGGTGCAGGCTGAACAGGCCGCGCGCATCGGTCCAGTAACGGACAGGCCGCCATCCGGCGGCGCGCGCGAGGAGGCGTGCCTCCTCGATCGTGTATTTGTGGCTGTTCTCGGTATGGATCGTCTCGCCTTCGCGAAGACTGAATGTTTCGCCGGCCGCATGGAAGCGCACGTCGCGTGTCGCGGCGAGGTGCATTTCGATACGGCCGAGATCGTCGTTCCACAGCGCGCGGTGTTCGAAGGCGTCCAGCGGGATATCGCCGCCGAGCTCGCGGTTGATGCGCGCCAGCAGGTTGAGATTGAACGCTGAGGTTACGCCTGCGGAATCGTCATACGCCGCCTCGATGAGGCGCGGGTTTTTGCGCAGGTCGATGCCGATGGCGAGCCACGGCGCTTCTCCGAGCGTGGCGCGGAACGCGCGCAGCAGGTCGACGGCAGCGGCGTGCGTGAGGTTGCCGATGGTGGAACCGGGGAAGAAGCCGATCATCGGGCGGCCCCGGGCGGCGCGGGGAAGTGCGATCGGCTTCGTGAAGTCCGCCGCAACCGGCAGGATATCGAGACCGGGCAGAAGGCGCGCCAACCCGGCGGCCGCATCGCGCAGGAAGTCCGCGGAAATATCGATCGGCACGTAAGCGGCGGCCCGCACAGCCTCCACGAACACCGGGGTTTTCGTCGAGGAGCCAGAACCGAACTCCACAACCACCTTGCCGGTGCCAGCGATCCGGCTGATTTCATGGGCGTACGCATCCAGAAGGCCGGTTTCGGTGCGGGTTGGGTAATATTCGGGAAGCGTAGTGATCACTTCGAAAAGCTCGGAACCCTGCCGATCATAGAGGTAGCGCGCCGGGATCACCTTGCGGGGCTGGGACAGGCCTCGCACCACGGCATCCGCGAAATCGTCCTTCAGCAGGGCTTCTGTTGCTGACGTCATGACGCATCCGTTCCTAAGTGTCCTTCGCCAGCCGAACGCCGGTGAATTGCCAGCGCTGGTGGGGATAGAAGAAGTTGCGGTAGGTGGGGCGGACGTGGCTTGCGAGTGTCGCGCATGAAGAGCCCCGCAGCACGAACTGCCCGCACATGAACTTCCCATTGTACTCACCGACCGCACCCGCCTCCGGACGGAAGCCGGGATAGGCAGCGTAGGCGCTTTGGGTCCATTGCCAGCAGGTGCCGAACATTTGGGAAAGTGCCGTGTTTTCGGCGATCGCTTCCCATTCCGCCTCGCGCGGCAGGCGCGCGCCGGCCCAGCGCGCGAAGGCGTCGGCCTCGAAATAGCTGATGTGCGTCGCCGGTGCGGCGGAATCGACGGGCTGCCGTCCTGCGAGCGTCATCGTGGACCAGCCGCCGTCTTCGCGCCGCCAGTAGAGCGGAGCCGTGACGTCACCGCGCTCTACCCATGCCCATCCGTCCGAAAGCCAGAGCGTCGGCGTGCGATAGCCGCCGTCATCGATGAAAGCGGCCCATTCGGCGTTCGTCACAAGCCGCGACCCGATCGCGAAGGGTTGCAGCAGCACGGAATGGCGGGGCGTTTCGCAGTCGAACGCGAAGCCATCACCAGCGTGGCCGATGGAAACGACGCCGCCGGGATGCGCCAGCCAATCATGGGCATCGGCGTTTGCCGTCGGGAACGGAGCGTCCTCCGTATAGACGGGCGCGAGGGGGTTTTCCGAGAACAGGTGCAATATGTCGGTCAGCAGCAGTTCCTGATGCTGCTGCTCGTGGTGACAGCCGAGCAGAACGAGTGCCCGCGCGGCGTCCGGCAGATCATCGAGCGCGCGCTCCAGTGCGGCATCGACGTACGCGCGCCACGCGAGAACTTCGGCAAGCGCTGGGCGCGTCAGGAGTCCACGCCGGTCGCGGCGGAGGCGCGGCCCGGCGGCTTCGTAATAGCTGTTGAACAGGAAGCCGTATGCCGGATCGAACACGCGGTAGCCCGGCACGTGGGGGGTCAGCACGAAGGTTTCGAAGAACCATGTCGTGTGCGCGAGGTGCCATTTCGCCGGGCTCGCGTCCGGCATCGACTGCGCGCTCGCGTCAGCGTCCGAAAGCGGCGCGGCGAGATCGAGGCTGTGCCGCCGCGTCTCGCGGAGAAACCGGCGGAGCGTGGCGTGCGCCGAAACCGTTCGTGAAGCCATGCGCCCTCCCCGTTCGGGAAGGGCCGCGTTCAGGCTTCCCGGTTGGCGCCCGGAACCCAGAGCACGTCAGCCCTGCCCTTGTCGTTGCAGTGACGTGCCATGACAAACAAATGATCGGACAAACGGTTCAAATATTTGATCGGCAGATCGCCGATCGCATCCGTCTCGTTCGCTTCCACGGCTATGCGCTCGGCACGGCGAACGACGGTGCGCGCGACGTGAAGATGCGCGGCAAGCGCTGATCCCCCGGGCAGGATGAAGCTCGTGAGCGCTTCCAGATCGGCGTTCATCGCATCGATTTCGCGCTCCAGCCGATCAACCTGTGCCTGTGTGACGCGGAGTGCGCCCGTAATCTCTCCTGGCGTGGCGAGATCGGCGCCGAGGTCGAACAGATCGTTCTGGATGCGCGCGAGCATTGCATCGTCCGCGCTCTCCGCATGGAGCCGCGCGACGCCGATCGCGCTGTTCGCCTCGTCGGCGGTGCCGTAAGCGGCGACGCGCGCATCGTGTTTGGTGCGGCGGCTGCCATCGACAAGGCCGGTGGTGCCGTCGTCTCCCGTGCGGGTGTAGATCTTGTTGAGCTTGACCATGAAATCAGCCGCCGTTCCGCGTCATCATGATGAGGATAATGACGAGCACGACGGTGATGCCCTGCAGCAGCACGCGGTAGCTCATCAGCTTGTTCGATTGCTGGCCGGTGATGTCCTTGCCGCGCGCCATCACGATGATGCCGCGCACGAGGACGGCCGCGGTTGCGAGCGCGCCAAGCACGATGAGGGCGATGACGAGTCCGGTCATTCCCCGAGACTAATACGGGTTTCGGCGCGCATGTCACGCCGCCGTATGCCCGCGCTCAGAATTTGTAGACGAGGCTGGCGCGCGTCACGGTATCGGTCTTCACGCGGTCGTCGGGCGGATCGGTCTCGTGCTTCACGTCGAACGAAAGGCGCGTCGAAAGACTGCCGACAAGCTTCGTGGTGAGCGCGCTGTTGGCGAACAGCGTGTCGTTGCCGCTACCCACGATGAATCCCGCATCCTCGGTGAAGATAAGATCGCCGACGATGGTCCAGCGCAGGTTGGTCTTCCCGCGTACGCTGAGCTCGTTCCGGCTCCGTTCGGCGTCGGGTTCGAGTTCGTCGAAGACGAAACGCGTCTGCCGGAGCGCCGGGCCGCCTTCGAGCGCAAGCCGCAGGCGCGGGCGCTCCGCCGCGATCCAGCCGAAACCGGCGGATTCGGTGAAGCGGCGGCTGAAACCGGCGAACCGATCATTTTCCCAGCCAACAAAGCCGAAGGTGTAGAAGCGCGGGCTGAAGCGGTGATCCGCCTGATAGGAGGCGCCGTAGCGTTCACGGGTGCGTTCGCCGTCTGATTCCTGGAAATCGGCTTCGGCGAACAGGCGGTGCCGCCACGTGAGGCCTTGTTTCACGAGATCGATCTTGCCGGAGGCGCCCTGCTGATCGGTGTTGCCGGTGGTGAAGGTCGCGCCGAGCGCGGCCTCGCCCTCCCAGCCGTTTGTGAAGCCCTGCGTTGCCAGAATCCGGCGGCGCTGCTTCTCGGCCTCCTGCACGGCACGGATTTCCGAAACCAGCGCGTCGATCTCGGCCATCGCCTGCGGCTGCGTGCGGCGTGCGAGCGCTGCGATCGTATCTAGCTGTCCGGGCTCTGCGGCACGGATCATCTCGGCGACGGGCGCAGGCAGCACGCCTTCGGCAGGCTTTTCTTCGGCCGGCACCTCGGCAGGTGCCTCGCGGGGCGCCTCAACGGGCGGGGCCGTCTGCGCGGCCGAAGTTGCCGCCGCAATGGAAAAGGGAGCGGCGAGCGCGATACGCCACACGTGTCGATCTCCTTGTCTTTTCGCCCCCCGGCGGGAACCGCCTAACAAAAGTCTGCGTGTCAGGCAAAACCAAGCTGATGCTTTATCGCCTCGGGCGGGACGCCGCGTGCGCGAAGCTCGGCGAGTGTCTCGGCGCGGTCGCGCTTGGCAAGGCGCTTGCCGTCCGGGCCCGTGAGCAGCGCGTGGTGGTGGTAGCGCGGGGTCGGCAGGCCGAGCAGCGCCTGCAGCAGCCGGTGGATGTGTGTCGCGGAAAACAGATCCTCACCGCGCACGACGTCGGTAACACCCTGTAGTGCATCGTCGACGGTGACCGAGAGGTGGTAGCTGGTGCCTGCATCCTTGCGCGCGAGCACGACGTCGCCTTCCGCCTCGGGCGTTGCCGCGATCTCGCCCTGCGCGGTGTCGTGCCACGAAAGCGGCCCAGTGATGGCCGCGGCGCGGGCGACGTCGAGGCGCCACGCGTGCGGTTCCGCCATGCGCCGTGCGCGCGTTGGCGCATCCAGCGCGCGACAGGTGCCCGGGTAGAGCGGCTGTGCGCCGTGCGGGGCGGTGGCCGCGGCGGCAATGTCCGCGCGCGTGCAGAAGCATGGATACACCACACCCACCGCCTGCAGCCGCGTGAGCGCTGCGGCATAATCCTCCATGTGTTCGGACTGGCGGCGCACGGGCGCCTCCCATGTGAGGCCGAGCCAGGCGAGATCCTCGAAAATGCCGTCCACGAACTCGGAGCGGCAGCGCCCGATGTCGATGTCGTCGATGCGCAGCAGGAAGCGGCCGTCGTGCGCGCCAGCGAAGCGGAACGCCGTGAGCGCTGAGAAGGCGTGGCCCAAATGCAGTCGCCCCGTGGGGCTCGGCGCGAAGCGCGTGACGACCGTTATGATGGACTCCTCGAAATTCTTGGCGCAGTCTGCACAAAGCGCATTGACCTCACCCCAGATCAAGTGGTGTCATAGCGGCGACACACAATACGCTGTATGGTGCGTTCAGTAAGGTTACGGACGGCCGGTGCGGCCGCCTTGCGTGCGACAGGGTACGGGTAGCGCCCCGGCAGTCCGCGAAAATGCGGACTGGGGCTCAATGTATACGACCGAACTTCTCGATGCGCGTGCGGTTTCGCCGGAAAGTTGCCCGGCGCTGGTGCTGAACGCCGATTATACGCCGCTTTCCTATTATCCGCTCAGTCTGTGGTCCTGGCAGACCGCGATCAAGGCGGCATTCCTCGATCGGGTTTCGGTGGTCGCCGAGTACGACCGCGTGGTGCATAGCCCGCGCTTCGCGATGCGGCTGCCCTCGGTGATCGCGCTTCGGGATTATGTGAAGCCGTCGTCGCACCCGGCATTCACGCGCTTCAACCTGTTCCTGCGCGATCGATTCAGTTGCCAGTATTGCGGCGGGCGGCACGATCTCACCTTCGATCATGTCGTGCCGCGAGCCTACGGCGGGCGCACGACATGGGCGAACGTCACCACGGCGTGCGCGCCCTGCAACCTGCGCAAGGGCGGGCGCACGCCGGCGGAGGCGCACATGGCGTTGCGCTCGGCGCCGCGCCAGCCGACCGCGCACGAACTGCAGGTGAACGGCCGGGCCTTCCCGCCGCACCACCTCCATGAAACGTGGCGCGATTACCTCTATTGGGACACCGAACTCGAAGCCTAGACGTTCTCCTGTTGCGGTGCAGCATCGGCGGGAATAGCCTTGCCGCATGAATCCCGTTCCGCTTCGCCAACCCGCCGCCATGCTTTCCGACCGTGATGAAGTGCGCCACCTCGGCCGCCTTCTGGGTGACGTCATCCGCGATTTCGATGGCAAGGCCGCGTTCGATACGATCGAAGCGTTGAGGCAGGCCTCGGTCGCGGTGCACCGCGACGACGGGCCGGAACGTCGCGCCGAACTCGCGCGGCTCCTCGCCGGGCTCAGCCTCGACGATGCGGTGCGTTTCATCCGCGGCTTCCTCAACTTCTCGCTGCTCGCGAACATCGCCGAAGACCGGCAGGCGGCGATTGTGCCGGAGGGATCGGAAACCCGCCCCGAACGCCTCGAAGGTGCGCTCACCGAAC
>JAEULI010000126.1 GCA_016793845.1 Sphingosinicella sp. | reverse complement strand
ATCGGTGTGCGGGATCGTCGCGGCGGGGCTGCGCGCGGACGGCACGATCGTGGTGATCGAGGATGCGAGCGTGGAGGGACTCTCCCCCGAAGGGTGGGCGCGCGCGGTCTCGTCGGCTGCTGCGCGGCACGCCGCGGACCGGGTGGTCGCGGAGGTGAACAACGGCGGCGATATGGTCGCACGTGTGCTTGCCGCGGTGGACGAGGCGCTGCCGGTGAAGCCGGTGCGCGCCACGCGCGGCAAGGCGATCCGGGCCGAACCGGTGGCCGCGCGGTACGAAGCTGGGCGCGTGTGCCACGCCGGGGCGTTTCCGGCGCTGGAGGACGAACTTTGTGGGCTTGTCGCAGGCGGCGGCTACGAAGGGCCGGGGAGATCGCCGGACCGGGCGGATGCGCTGGTGTGGGCCGTGTGGGAGCTTATGGGGAAGAGTGTGCGGCCGGGGGTTCGGGTGGTGTGATGGGAGTATCGCTCTGCCCTTCAGACTGTTCGCCGTCGTCCGGCTTCACGACAAAGCCGATCTTGAACTGTTGAACCGATCGTACCGGCATTACAGGCGTTACCATGATCGGTGTGAGATGCAGAGCGCGAACGCCTTGATCACAGGCAATGGCATCAAGAGCGGGCGCGCCACCACTATGAGCAATATCGCAGCTTTCCGCTGTGCCTTGCGCGTCAACGACAACATTCACCACGCTGATTGCATAGGGCGGTGAGCCGTCGGGAAGCCGGTTGACGATGTATTCTACGTCGACGCTTTCCGGAAACGGACTATTCGGCCGACTGCCCGGCGCCGGCATAAAAAACAGATTCCATCTTTTGAATGCGCCGTACACGATCTCCCCGTTCCGGTCCTTTGCCGGCTTTGCGCGCGCCCGTTTAATGGCTTTGCATGCGGCTTGATCGAGCAAAGGATGGTTGCTGGATACGATGGTTTCGCATCGAACGACCTTGCCTTGAGGATCGACCACGACAAGGGAGAGGGTGGCGCCCTCTTCGTTACGACGGATGGACGCCGTAGGGTAGTCATCTGCGGTGACAAAGCCGCGATTTACAAAGTCCGCTGAAATCGCGGGACCGGCAAACAGAACAAACATGGTCAGGAACATTTGACCCTCGCGCACGGGTGCATTTTGGAACTCTACCGAGGTAAACTGAACTATAGAGGCTCTTCCCCCAGATGGCATGGTCTCGAATGATTACGGCATCGTGATTGCCCGCATGCTTGTTCGAAGGAAACTATTGCCATGCATATCGACCCGCTCGCCTTCGAAACAATGGACTGGGCTTCCGCGCCCGAAACCGTGCATCCGGGCGAGACCGGCCACGCCGTCTGGCGGACGCGGCAGTTCGGGGCGATCCGGGTGCGGATGGTGGACTATTCGGCCGGATATCTTGCCGATCACTGGTGCGAGAAGGGGCATATCCTGCTCTGCGTTGAGGGTGTGCTGGTGACCGAGCTTGCGGATGGGCGGCAGGTCACGCTGACGCCGGGGATGTCGTACCATGTGGGCGACGGCGCGATGGCGCATCGGTCGGTGAGCGCGGAGGGCGCGCGGCTGTTTATCGTGGACTGAGGGGCTCTGCGTTTCCGCTTTTGCGGGGCGCCTGAACGGGGTTTTCGGTTGCCTCTCTCCTCCTTCCCTCTCCCCTTTGGGTGAGGGAGCCTTTTTCTTTTTCCTGGAGATCGCTGATGTTCAACTGGTTCGGCCGCAAGGGCGGTCGTCCGGCTTTGCCGCGTCATGTGCTGGGTTTTACGGCGGGCTGGGACGCGGGAGGCGGGGACGTTCCGGCATCCTACACGGCGCGAGTACGCGAGGCGCTGACGAACAATCCCGTGGCGAGCCGGGCGATCCGGCTGGTGGCGGAGAGCGCGGGGGCGGCGCCTCTGAAGGTGTCCGGCGGGGCCGAGAGCGGTGGGCGCACACTTTCGGCGCTCATCGCGCAGCCCAATCCGCGCGAGACGCGGGCGGCGTTTCTGGAGACGCTTGCGGTGCATCTTTTGCTGCACGGCAATGCCTATGTGGATGCGGCGCTCGGTGCGGGCGGGCGGCCTGCCGAACTGCACGCGCTGCGGCCGGACAGGGTTTCCGTGGAGCCGGACGCGCGGGGGTGGCCCACGGCGTTCCTCTACCGCGCCGGGGAAACGGCCGTGCGGCTGCCGGCGCATGGTTGCGGGGATGCTGCGCATGGCGGTGGATCGGGTGTGCTGCACATTCGGATGCTGAACCCGATCGACGATCATTATGGGCTCGGCTGTCTCGCCGCGGCGGCGGGGGCGGTGGCGACGCACAACGCGGCGGCGGCCTGGAACCGGGCGCTGCTCGGCAATGCGGCGCGGCCTTCGGGGGCGCTGGTGTTCGAGGGCGAGGGGGCTTTGTCTCCGCAGCAGTTCGAGCGGTTGCGCGCCGAGATGGAGGCGAGCTTCGCGGGCGCCGCCAACGCGGGGCGGCCGATGCTGTTGGAAGGTGGGCTCAAGTGGCAGGCGCTGTCGATGACGCCTGCCGACATGGATTTCGCCGGGATGCACGCGGCGGCCGCGCGCGACATCGCGCTCGCGTTCGGGGTGCCGCCGATGCTGCTGGGGCTCCCCGGCGACAACACCTATGCGAATTATT
This sequence comes from Sphingosinicella sp., assembly GCA_016793845.1. Classification (GTDB taxonomy): domain Bacteria; phylum Pseudomonadota; class Alphaproteobacteria; order Sphingomonadales; family Sphingomonadaceae; genus Sphingosinicella; species Sphingosinicella xenopeptidilytica. Next base: position 26,055 of record JAEULI010000126.1, on the reverse strand, counting down.
CGGAAGCGAACCGAGCGCTGTGGCGGCTGACCGTGCTGCCGCTCGCCCAGCGGATCGTGGAGGCGCTTTCGGGGTGGCTTTCGCACTGGTGGGCGGACGCGAGCGTTGCCATCGACAAGGATGCGATTCCGGCGCTGTCGCATGACCGCGAGATCCTTTGGGCGCAGGTGACGGCGGCGGATTTTCTCTCGGGCGAAGAGAAGCGGCGATTGCTCGGTTTGGACGCTGAGGATCAGCCAAGTGAATGAGGCGGCGATGCTCACCGGGCTGATCGCGCAGGCGGCGGGCAAGGGCGCGGACCTGGTGACGCTGCGCGCACTCGTGGAAGAGGCGAGCGAGGTGGGCGCCGCGCGGGCGCTGGCGCGCGTGGGGCTCACCGATGCGAAAGCGGCACATGACGTGGGCGAACTGCGCGCGCTGCTCGGCGCGTGGCGCGAGGCGAAGAAAAGCGCGCGGGCGGCGCTCGTCGGCTGGCTGGTGCGGCTGATGCTCGCGGGCCTCGTGATGGGGCTGGTGGTGACCGTCGGTCTCAAGGGCGTGTTCGCCGAATAGCGACAAGGAATTTGCGGATGATGGGAACGGAAGGCGCGCTGCGCCTCGCCGGGTACGCGGCCGTGTTCGACGTGCCGGACCGGGGGCGGGACGTGGTGCGGAAAGGGGCGTTCGCAGGAGCAGGGGCGGTGCCGCTGCTCTGGCAGCACGATGCGGCGCGGCCGGTGGGGGTCGTCGAGCGGGCCGAGGAGGATGGGCGCGGGCTTCGGATCTCGGCGCGGCTTGCGGACGGGAGCGAGGGGGCGCGGGAGGCGGCGAGTTTGCTGCGCGCCGGGGCGCTCTCTGGGCTGTCGTTCGGATACCGCGTGCGGAAATCGCGCGCTGATCGGGCGCGGGGCTTTCGTGAATTGCTGGCGGTCGAGCTGATCGAGGTCTCGCTGGTGACCTTTCCCATGCAGCCGCTCGCACGCGTTTTTTCAATCACACACGAAGGAGTCTCCGATGGACTATGAAGTGAAGGCGGAAGGTGAGGTCGAGGCGGCGCAGGTGGATGCGCTGCGGGGCGAGGTCGCGGCGCTGACCGCGCAGCTCGGCGAGATGCAGGTGAAGGCGGCAAGGCCCGCGCTTGGGCACGAGGTGGCGCCGGAGCGGAAGGCGTTTGCGGACGAATATCTCCGCAAGGGGATTGCCGCGCCTGAGGTGAAGGCGATGTCGCTGGCGAACGCGGACGGCGGCTATGCCGTGCCGGTGGAGATCGATCAGAAGATCGACGCGACCTTGAAGGACATCTCGCCCATTCGCGCGGTCGCGAACGTGGTGAAGGTGGGCAGCTCGAACTACCGCAAGCTGGTGGCGAGCGGCGGGTTCGCTTCGGGCTGGGTGTCCGATATCGCGGCGCGGCCAGAGACGGAGACGCCCGACTTCAACGAGATCGCGCCACCGATGGGCGATCTTTATGCGAACCCGGCGGCGAGCCAGGCGATGCTCGACGACGCGGCGTTCGACGTGGAGAGCTGGCTTTCGGACGAGATCGCCCGCGAGTTCGCCGCCGTGGAGGGCGCGGCGTTCGTGAACGGCAACGGCACCAACCAGCCGAAGGGGTTCCTGAGCTATGCGACCGCGGCGACGGCGGACAGCGCGCGGGCGTTCGGGACGCTGCAGCATTTGGCGACGGGCGTATCGGCGAACTTCGCGGCGAGCGAGCCGGAGAATGCGCTGATCGATCTCGTGCACCTGCTGCGGCCCGTCTACCGGCAGGGCGCGGTGTTCGTGATGAATTCGAAGACGCTGGCGCGCGTGCGCAAGATGAAGGACGGCGACGAGAATTTCCTGTGGCGCCCCGGTCTTGCCGAAGGGCAGCCTGCGACGCTGCTGGGGTATCCGGTGGTGGAGGCGGAAGCCATGCCGGATATTGGCGCGGGGAGCCTTTCGATCGCGTTCGGCAATTTCGCTGCCGGATACGTGATCGCCGAGCGGACGGCGACACGGATTTTGCGTGATCCCTATTCGCACAAGCCGTTCGTGCACTTCTACGCGACGAAGCGGATCGGCGGCGCGGTCGCCAATTCGGAAGCGATCAAGCTTTTGAAATTCGCCGCCGCCTAGCGGCCGCGAACGCGCCGCGGCGGTCCCCCAGCCGCCGCGGCGCACCCCATTCACGAAACAAGGAGACAGGACATGGCGAAAGCCGTGCATAACGACGTGCTCGATGCAGCGCTCGGCGCTGTAAAGACGGGCGCCACGCGCATGGTGGCGCTCGCCGCCGAACCGGCGAGCTATGCGGCCGCGAACAGCGGCGCGCTTGCCGACGCGGCGATGACGAGCGCGGACTTCACGATTGGCGAGGGCGTCACCTCCGGTCGGCGGCTCAGCGTTGCCGCCAAGAGCGATGTCGCCATCACCGCATCGGGCACCGCGACGCACGTGGCGCTGCTCGATGCCGCCGGATCGCGGTTGCTTTACGTGACGACGTGTCCCGCCCAGCCGCTCGTCTCGGCAAGCACCGTGAGCTTCGGCGGGTGGGACATCGAGATCGGCGACCCGGCCTGAAGGATAGAAGGCCATGACCGCCCCCCAATTCGTGCACGCCGCCGTCGTCCATGTCGACACCACGGCGAACGCCAGCCCGATCACCACCGACGCCTATGCCGTTTCGGGCACCGGGCACACGCTGATCGTGGTGATCGACCACGAGCGCGCGCACGCATCGTCTCCGCTCGCCATCACCGGGATCACGCGCGGCGTGCAGAGCTTCACTCGGGTGAACAAGGGCGATCTCGGATCGGCGGCAACGGTGGACGTTGCCGACATGTGGGTGCTGGAGAACGCCGCGACCGGCACTGCGCCGCTCGTGGTGAGCCACAACGGCGTGACGGGCAGCGACATCCAGGTCGCCGTGATCGAATACGACGGCGGCACACCGGGCGCAGTTTCGACGCCGGCGTATGTGCCGGGATCGAGCGCCGCGGTCGCGAGGTTCGGCATCACCGTGCCCGCCGATGCGCGGCTCGTCTATCTCCAGGTGGTGACGGCGGCGGCAGGCACATGGACCGGCCCTTCGCACGGCACGAGCCGGCTGACCGCCACGGTCGGGACCGGAACCGGCGGCGGCGCGCTGGCGGTTGCCGATTACGCTCCCGCCAGCGCGGAGACGCTGACGAACGTCGGCTATGCGTTCACGCCTGCGAGCGGCAGCTGGTCCAACGGATCGAACCATGTGGTGGGGCTGATCCTCGAGGCTGCGGCTACGGGTGCCGGCATCACGCCTGCCGCAGGGGCGTTTGCCCATACGGCGGGCACGCCGCTTCTCGATACGGGCGATCTCACGCCGACGGTTTCCCGCCCGCCGGGCGGCGGTGATATCGACGTTGCCGCGACGGTGATCACGGACCCGCTGTCCGCCGCGCCCACCATCGCGCTGTTCGGCGACCCCGAGAGCAACAACACGGTTTCGGGCGTGAAGTGGGAAGGGTTCTTTGCCGCTGTCGATCTGAAACAGACCGGGCGGACGCCGACCTTCACGCTGGACTTCTCGAACTGGCGTCAGAATACGCCGCCCGCGAACAACCGGCTTTACTGGCGATACGGTTCCGACATCGGCGATATGGCGGCGTGGCAGCCGTTCGAGAGCCGATCGGCTTCAGGATCGGTGTTGACGGTTTCGAACAGCGCGGCCTTCGCCGAAGCCGTGATCCAGATCGCCAACATTCCGCCGGTTCCGTATGACGAGCTGGAAGACTGGCTGACGACGTGGGCCGCGAGCGGAACCATGTTCCGCCCGCAGGCCTGCGCCGATCTCGGTGTCGCGCCGGATGCGCCGAACGTCTACGCCTATTACGATTTCCCCGATCTGGTTTCGCCGGACGGGATCGAGGTGGGTGGAACCTTCGCCTTCGCCTTCGGCATCACCAACCCGGCCGCCACGGGCGCGAAGGCGCGGCTGTTCCACACATGGACGCACGCCGGGGAATGGGGCGGGCTCAGGGCCATGCTGCGCTTCGCCGAGCGGCTGATGAGCATCGAGGATACGGTCCACGATGCCCTCCGCGATCGCTTCGAGCATATCTTCCTCCTCACCAACACGGCGGGGATGGTGGGCGGCATGGCGCGCGGCGTCGTGGAAAGCGGGGACATCGGCGACGATCCCAACCGCGTATGGGGCTCGCACCCGACCGACCGGGACGACGTTTCCGATCCCATCCTCTCCATCGAGGCGAGCATCGCGCTGCTTGTGACCGAGTGGGGCGTGAACGATGCCGGCCTTCTCAACTGCGCCGGGCAGCTCGCGTGGCACAGCCACACCTCCGCCACGGCCAAGTTCGGCGCCTACAAGGGCGGGCTCAGCAGCGCTGAAAGCGCGTTCATGGACCATACCGAGGCACTCTACGGCACATCGCTGCACGATCACGGCAGCAGCAGCGCCGGAAGCTCGACACATTTCGCGCGCGTGGGAACGGCGGGCGGCTTCGGCGTCACCTTCGAATGGTCCTATGCGTGGGCGGATTTCCTAAGCGAGATCGGCGCGAGCGTCGACACGATCGGCCCGGCGCTGGTGGAGACGCTGGATGCGGGCTGGCTCGGCGCCGCGCTGAGCCCGGCGGCGGCGGTGCACGCCGTACATCCCGGCGCTGCGGCACTGGTGCCGCGGCTTGCTCCGGCCGGTGCCGTCCTTGCGCATCACGGCGGCGCGGCATCGCTGTCGCTCGCCGGGCAGATCGCCGCGGCATCCGGCCGTCACGGCCATCACGCGGCAGCATCGCTGTTGACGGCAGCAGGCGTGGTGACGGGCGCGGACGCATCGCTTCCACACCGCGCCGCGCGGCCCGTTCTCAGCACGGGTTTCATTCCGCCCGCCGCTTCCGGCGCGGTGCTGCGCGTGCGGCCCGACACGCGCGTGCTCAGCGTCGGCGCGGCCTGACACAACTGATGACACGCCCAGGATCAACACGGAGTTTGCGATGGGATTCTATCTGAAGGATCCCGGCGCGCGGATCGACTACACGGTCGACTGGGCGGCGGGCTATCTGGCGGGCGACACGATCGCCGCCAGCGCATGGATCGTGGCGCCCGAAGAGGCGGGCGGCATTGCCGTCGACGGGACGACGAGCGAAGCCGCGCGCGCCTCGGCGACGCTGGAGGGCGGCGTGCCGGGCCACGTCTACCGCGTGACCAACCGGGTGACGCTGACGAGTGGACGCATCGAGGAACGCACGCTTTCCATCCGGGTGGACGAGCGATGAGCGCGCCGCTGGCCGTCTCGCTCGGCGAGGTGAAGGCGTATCTGCGCATCGACGGGGCCGAGGAGGATGCCTTGCTCGCCGGGCTGGTGCGTACCGCCGCAGCGCTGTGCGAGGCGTTCACGGGGCAGGTGCTGATCGCGGAGGCGCGTAGCGAGACGATCGTTGCCGACGGCGAATGGCACCGGCTGGCGGCGACGCCGGTGCGCAGCTTCGAAGGCGCGTTCGTTGGCGAGGATGTCGCGGCGTTCGACAGCCTGACGGATGCGTCGGGCGACGGCTGGGTGCGCATCTCCGGCGGCAGGGCGGCGCGTGTCGCCGTGGAGGCGGGGCTTGCCGAAGACTGGAACGGCGTGCCCGAGCCGCTGCGGCAGGGCATCGTGCGGCTGACGGCGCACCTCTATGCGAACCGCGACGCGGCGGGCGATGCGGGGCCGCCTGCCGCTGTGGCGGCGCTGTGGCGGCCGTGGCGGCGGATGCGCCTCGCATGAGCGGCGAGATGGCGGGGGCGCTGAAAGAGCGCATTGCGATCGGGGTTTCCGGCGCGAGCGATGCTGCGGGCGTGGCCGGCGATCCCGTGTTCGGAGAGCCGGTGTGGGCGAGCGTGGAGGCCGAGCCGCCCGTGATGGGTGCGCGGGCCGAACGGCTTGCGGCGCCGGGGCGCTACACGATCGTGATGCGGGGGGAGGCTTCGGCAAAGGTCGGCGACCGGCTGCAATGGCGCGGACAGACGCTGACCGTGATCGCCGCGACGCGGGATCCGCTGCGGCCCGATCGCATTCTGCTCCGCGCGGAGGCAAGGCCATGAAATTTCAGGATTTGCTGCGCAGCAAAGCTGCACAAATTTCAGGGGGTGCCGAGCATCGGCTAGCGCGGCGTTTGGCCGGATTGTCGGATGGGGTGGCGGGCGATCTGCCGGGCGTCGGCATTCGCGCGGAGGGGAACGAAATCCGGCTGGCCGGACGTGGATTGCGGCGGCGGGCGATCACCGACGCGCGGCTGCGCTGGCCAGCCGCGTGGCTGAGGAGCCTTTTATGAGCGATGCGGGACTTGCCCTGCAGGAGGCGCTGTATGCGGCGCTGGGCGGATTTGCGGGCTCGTTGGTGACGGGCGTTTATGACGGACCGCCGGCGGGCGCGGTGCCACCTTACCTCACGATCGGGCCCGATCTCGTCACGGACATTTCCACCAAGACCGAGCGGCGGCGTCAGCATCTCTATGCGGTGACCGCATGGGCGGCGGGGGACGCGGTTTCGGTGCTGAAGCCGGTGCTCGCCGTGGTGGAAACGGCGGTGCTGGGGATCGCCGCGCTCGAAGGGCACCGGCTCGTCACCAACGACATGCTGCGCAGCCGCACGGCAGCCGACCCCGCGCGCGGGCTGGTGAGCGGCACCATCGAATTCCGCGCGCGCACCGAAACGCTTTGAAGGAGACACGATGATGGCAGCCGAAAAGGGCAGCGCGTTCCTGCTGAAACTTTCGAACGGCGGATCGCCCGCGACGTATCAGACGATCGCTGGGCTGCGCACGACGCAGATGTCGATCGCGAGCGAGGCGGTCGCGGTGACCAACAAGGGATCGGGCGGCTGGCGCGAGCTGCTTTCGGGCGGCGGAGTGCGGCATGTTTCGGTTTCGGGCGCCGGTGTGTTCACCGGTTCTGCGGCCGAGGCGCAGCTGAAGACGCTGGCGCTGGGCGGCACGGTGGCGGGGTATGAGCTGAGCTTCGAGAGCGGCGAGAAGCTGCAGGGGCCGTTCCTGGTGACGCGTCTCGACTACGCCGGCGATTTCGGTGGGGAGCGGACGTATACGCTCGCGCTGGAAAGCGCGGGGCCGGTGGTGACGGCGTGACGGCCAATCCCGTGCGGGGGGAGGCGGAGATCGCGGTGGCGGGGGAGCGGCTGCGGCTGCGGCCGAGCTTTGCGGCGCTGGTGGCGGCGGAGGCCGAACTTGGCCCGCTGTTCGGGCTCGTCGAGCGCGCGGCGGCGGGGCGGCTTTCGCTGGCCGAGATGGCGGGGCTGTTCTGGCACTGCCTCGATCCTCGCGTGGACCGGGAGGCCTTCTCCGAGGCGCTTGTGGCCGGGGGACTCGCGGCGGCGACGCCCGCGCTCAAGGCGCTTCTGACGCAGATTCTCGCCGGGCGATGACGTTTGCCGAGTGCGCGCGGCGCGCGGCGGGGATCGGGGCGCGGCTCGGGTGGCGACCGGACGATTTCTGGGCGGCGACGCCTGCCGATCTGCTGAACGCATTGGGGCCGATGTCCGAAGGTGAGGCGCTGGGCGCCGCCGAGCTGCGGCAATTGATGGAACGCGACGATGGATGATGAGATCGAGACGCTCGTGCTGAAAGTGCGCGCGGATACGCAGGGCTTTGCGCGCGATGTCGATACGATGTCGCGGCAACTGGATGGCCCGCTGCAGGCGGGCATGGACCGGGCGGGAAGCGCGATGGAAAGTGCGCTCAATCGCTTCATCCGCACCGGCAAGTTCGGCTTCGAGGATCTGAAGCGGACGGTGCTTTCGGTGATGAACGAGATCGCGGCCTCGACGCTGCGCATGAACTTCGGCTCGGCCGGTGGCGGTTCGGGTGGCATTTTCAGTACGCTGGCGAGTGTCGCCATGACGGCCTTCGGGCTGCCGGGGCGCGCGACGGGAGGTCCGGTCTCGCCGGGGCAGGCGTATCTCGTCGGCGAGCGCGGCCCGGAGATGTTCGTGCCGACGGCGAGCGGACGCATCGAGACGGGCGCCGGGCGCGGGGCGACGACGATCAATGTGACAGTGAATGCGCCGGCGGATGCCTCGCCTGCCTTCATGGCGAAGAGCGGCCGGCAGGTGGCGCGCGCGGTGCGGCAGGCACTGCTGCGCGCCGAGGGGCGGTGATCATGCACTGGCTGGCGAAACCCGGGACCGGCATCCGGCGCGATTGGCTTAAGCGCTTCGACGCGCGCTACTGGACGGTCGATTTCGCGCGGCCCGCGATGGGCAGCGTGGTGACGACGGCGGCGGATGCGCTGCGGGTGGATGCGGCCTTTTATACGGCGAACGATCTCGTCGGGCTGATCTGGGAAAGCGCGGACCGCTGGGACCATCCGCTCATCGCCTATGAGACGCGGCGGGATTATCGGGGGACGCAGCTCTCGTTCCGGTGGCGATCGGAGGGAGATTGCCGGCAGCTTCCCGATCTCGACGGGCCGACGCTGACCATCGAGGGGCGCGATGCCGAGGGCAATCCGCGAAGCTGGTACGTGCGGCTGTGGAACTATGCCGAGGGTGCGCCGGACGATGCGGTGATCAGGCTTGATTTCGATGCGATGGATGGCGGCTTCCTGCTGCCGGGCGAGGCGGACCCCGTGTGGGCGGGGGACATCGACCGCATGTTCATCTCGGTGGTGCCGGACGGATATACGCGGGAGGACGTGCCGCTCGCGGCGCCGGGCGTGGCGACGATCCGGATCGAGGAGATGCGCTGCGACGGGCCGTCCTCGGTGCTGGAAATCGGAGACGCGTGTCTGCCGCCGCACCGGCTGCGCATGGCGGGCGGCTTTGACGACAGCTACACATTGACGCCCGAGCGCGTGCTCGGGAACGCGCTGAAGCTCGGCTACCGGGAGTGGTTCAACCATTATGTGGGGATGAGCCATTATTTCCGGCTCGGGTGGGACGGCGCGCGGTTCGTCGTGGCGACGGAAGGCGATCCGCTGAATGCACCTTGCCGGGTGTGGCACGCGGATTTCTGCGCGCGTGGGGCGGCGCTCGGGTACAAGGTGATCCTGTCGCTCAGCTACGAACTGTTCGACGCGCACGCGCCCGAGGACTGGAAGCAGCGCGCCGGGGACGGTTCGCCCGCGCTTACGGGCTGGGATCCGCCCTCGACCTTGCTGTCGCCCGCGAATGACGTGGCGATGGCGTGGCTGCGCGGCGTGGGGGAAGCATTCGCCGGGTTCGGCGCGCCGTGGTTCCAGATCGGCGAGCCGTGGTGGTGGACGGGGTTCGGCGCGGATCGCACGCCCTGTTTCCACGACACGGCGGCGACGGCGGCGTATGCGGCGGAAACGGGGCTCGCCGCGCCGCCTGCGATGGCGGACGTTTCGGAAACACCGAGCGCGGCGCAGGCGGCGTATCATGCGTGGCTCGGCGGCAAGCTTGGGGCCTCGACGCTGGCGCTCAGGGATGCCGTGAAGGATGCAGCGCCAGGCACCGAGGTGGCGTTATTGTTCTATGTGCCGCAGGTGCTGCGGTCGGAGGCGGCCTGGCTCGCGGCGGTGAACATGCCTGTCGCGTGGGCGTATCCGGCGTTCGATGTGCTGCAGCTCGAGGACTACGACTTCGTGACCGACGGCAATGCGGGCGGGATGCGGCGCGCGCGGGCGGCGGTGAGCGAGGCGCTGGGCTATGCGGCGGCGGAGCAGCACTATTTCTCTGGCTTTGTGTTGAACGGGACCGACCGGCATCTGTGGCAGCCGATTGCAGCGGCTGCGGAAGACGCACTTGTGCGCGGCGTCGCGGAAACCTTCGTGTGGGCCTTCCCGCAGGTGATGCGCGATGGGTTCACGTTCTTCGAGATCGAGGAGGATGCGGCCTTGGGCTTTCATGATGTGGCGTTTCCGCTGGCGCTCGCCGAAGGGGTGAGCGGCGGGCCGCTGTTTTCGACGCAGGTGGTGACCAGCGTTTCAGGATACGAACAGAGGAACAGCGACTGGGCTCAGGCGCGGCTGCGCTACGATGCTGGGCCGGGCGTGCGGTCGGAAGACGACCTCGCGACGCTGATCGCGTTCTTCCGCGCGCGGCGGGGGCGGGCGTTCGCGTTCCGGTTCCGCGATCCCTTCGATTTCAGCTCGAACGGCATGACGGGGGCGCCCTCGCCGCTCGATCAGACGCTGGGCGCGGGCGATGGCGTGCGGACGGTGTTTGCACTGGTTAAGCGTTATGGCGAAGGCGAAGCGAGGCGCATCACGCGGCCGGACGTCGCGAGCGTCCGGGTGGCCGTTGCGGGCACAGAGTTGATGGACGGCTGGTTGCTCGAAGGGGGATCGGTGACGTTCGATATCCCGCCCACCGCGGCGGTGACCGCGGGCTTTCTGTTCGACGTGCCGGTGCGTTTCGCCGAGGACAGTATCGAGGCCTCGCTGCAGGGTTGGCGCGCGGGCGAGATGCCTTCCGCGCCGATCATCGAGGTGCGTGAGGCCTGATGCGCGATATTCCGGAAGCGCTCACCGCGGCGCTTGAAGAGGAAACGACGAGCCTTGCCTTCTGCTGGCGCATCGAGCGCGCTGACGGCGCGGCGCTCGGTTTCACCTCGCACGATCGGCCGCTCACCGTGGACGGCATGAGCTGTTCACCCGTGCCGGGCATGGTGCCGTCGGCGCTTGCCCATGCCGATTCCGTCGAGGGCGGCGGCATGGATGTGACCGGTGCGCTCGGCAGCGGGCGTATTCGCGCCGACGATATTGCGGTGGGCCGCTACGACCGTGCACATGCCACGCTGTCGCTCGTCGACTGGAGTGCGCCGGGGGCTTCGGTGCTGCTGGCGAGCGGCGAGATCGGCGACATCGTGCGCAAGGATGACCGCTTCGAGGCGGAGCTGAAAAGCGCGCACGCGGATCTCGATCGTACGCCGATCGCGCTTTGCACACCGGAATGCCGCGCGCGGCTCGGCGATTCGCGCTGCCGCGTGGCGCTGTCGCCGTTGACGCATGTTGCGCATGTGACGACGGTGACGGGCGCGGCGCGTATCGAGACTGATTGCCCCCTGCCGGACGGCGCGCTTGCCTATGGACGGCTGCGGCCGCTCGCTGGGTCGCTTGCGGGGCTGGATTTCGAGATCGTCGTTTCGGAGGGCATATCCGTTGACCTGCGCGAAGCGGTTGCCGCGCGGCTGGCGCCTGGTGATCTTGTGGAGTTGCGCGAAGGCTGCGACCGCCGTTTTTCGACATGCCGGGACCGCTTTCAGAACAAGGACAATTTCCGCGGCGAGCCCCATGTGCCCGGTACTGATTCCGTGATCCGCTACCCGAGCCTGTGACGGCCATGCATTCCCGGCATGTGGATATCGTGCACGCGGCGCGCGCGTGCGTTGGCACGCGCTGCCGCGTGCAGGGGCGCGTGCCCGGCCTTGCGCTCGATTGTGTCGGTGTCGCCGTCGCGGCGGCGAAGGGTGCGGGGCTCTTGTTCAGCGTGCCGCAGGACTATTGCCTTGCCGCTGACAATCGGGACCGGCTGGCGGCGGGACTGGCGGCAGCCGGATGCTTGCCGCGGGCGGGCGATCCGCTCGCGGGCGACCTGGCGCTGATCGCGGTGACGGCCGCGCAGCGTCATCTCGCCGTCTGTTGCGGTGACACGTTCGTTCATGCCCACTTCGGCCTCGGGCGTGTCGTCGAAGCGCCGCTGCCGCCGGAATGGGCGCGCACCGGCTGGCGTTTTCCGGAGAACTGAGACCATGGCGACGCTTGTTCTGACGACCGTAGGCGCGATCGTCGGCGGACCCATCGGCGCGACCATCGGCGCGATCGCGGGGAACAGTATCGACCAGATGCTGTTCGCGCCGAAAGGACGCATGGGGCCGCGCCTCGACGATCTCACCGTGCAGAGTTCGGCCTACGGGCTGCCGCATCCGCGGCTCTACGGCACGACCCGCGCCGCCGGCAACGTCATCTGGAGCCGGGGCCTCAGGGAGACCGCGCACCGTTCGGGTGGCGGCAAGCGCTCTGGCGGGCGCACGACGACCTACAGCTATTCCGCATCGTTCGCGGTGGCCATATCGGCGCGCCCGATCGTGGGGATCGGGCGGATATGGGCCGACGGCAAGCTGCTGCGCGGCGCAGCCGGTGAGATGACGGCGGAAGGCTCCGTGCGCATCTACACCGGCGACGAGATGCAGGCGCCCGATCCACTGATCGCAGCTGCTGAAGGTACGGCAAACGCACCCGCCTATCGCGGGCTTGCCTATGCCGTGTTTGAAGACCTGCAACTCGGCGATTTCGCGAACCGCATTCCGAACCTGTCGTTCGAGGTCACGTCCGATGCCGCGCCGCCCACGATAGCCGCGATCCTCGGCGACCTTGCCGAGGCGGCCGGGGTCCGGGTCTCCACGGGCGGCCTTTCGGCACCCTTGCCGGGTTTCGCCGCCGCGACGAACGCACCGCTTTCGACGTGGATCGCATCGCTTGGCGAACTTGGCGACGTGCGGGCGCTCGGCGGCAGGCACGTGCGGCTTCATGACGACGGCACTGATACTGACATCGTTCTCGATGATGATCGGCTGGTGGAGGGCGAGAGCCGCCACGCGATTGCGCGCCGCAGCGGGGACGCGCCGGCTTCGGTGACCTTCGGCTATCTCGATATCGCGCGCGATTATCAGGCGGGAACGCAGCGAGCATTCCGGGCGGGTGCGCGGGGGCGCGAAGACCATAGCGCGCTGCCCGTTGCGCTTTCGGCTGGGGCCGCGAAACGCGCGGCGCAGAGCGTGCTGCAGCGTTTGTGGACGCGGCGCGAGACCGCGGCGTTCCGCCTCGGCTACCGCGCGCTTGCGCTGCAGCCGGGAGACCGGCTCTGTGACAGGGATGGTCGGCGCTGGGAAATCCGCCGGACCGCCTTCGAGGCGATGACGGTCGCCATAGAGGCGGAGCCGGTGAACGCCGACGGGGGCGTGGATGCGGTTGCCGATGGTGGTCGCGCGGAAACGAGTGTCGATGCGCCGCAGGGTGAGACGCGGTTCCATGCTTTCGAATTGCCGCCGATCGCGGGCGACATGCCGAGCGCGCCGCGCCTTTGGATTGCCGCGGCGGGCACGGGGAGCGGATGGCGCCGCGCCGAAATCTGGCTGAGCGGGGACGCCGGGGTGAGCTGGTCGAGCATCGGCATGGCGAGCGGCGGCGTGCCGATGGGAACGGCGCTCTCGGTGCTGCCCGCCGTGGACCCGACGCGCTGGGACGAGATCTCTGCGCTGGACGTGGAATTGATATCCGATGCGATGTGGCTTGAAAGCCGCCCGGCACTTTCGGTACTGGCGGGCGCGAACCTGGCGCTCGTCGGGGACGAGCTGATCCAGTTTCGCAGCGCGGTGCCCACCGCGCCGCGTTGCTTCCGGCTTTCGGGACTGCTGCGCGGTCGGAAAGCGAGCGAAGCGGCGATGGCGGCGCATATGGCCGGCGAACGCTTCGTTCTGCTGGAAACCCCCGCGCTGTTTCCGATCGAGCTTTCCGCCGATGCGATCGGCACGGATATCGCCGTGCGCGTCGTGCCGCCAAACACGGGCACCACGGATAGCCCGCAAGCCAATCATAGGGTGACCGGTCGCGCGCTGCAGCCGCTGCCGCCCGTGCACGGTGCGACGCGCGTGCTTGCTGACGGTGCGATCGCCTTTTCGTGGATCCGGCGCAGCCGGGCAGGCTTTGGGTGGATCGACGGGGTTGATGCGCCGCTCGGCGAGGAACGCGAACGCTATGCCGTGCGCTGCAGCGTTGGCGACGCGACCGTGGCCGAAGAGGTTGGAGACGCGGCATGGATGCTCTCTGCGAGTGCGCAGACGGCGGCGTTCGGGATGCTTCCCGAGGCCGTTCATCTCGAGGTTCGTCAACTGAGCGCCGCCGTTGGGGCGGGCGCGCCGTTTGCCGCCGATTTCATTCTGAATCGATAGGAACAGCCGATGACTGTCACTGCGCGTCTGGGTCTGCCTCTGATCGCCACCGGGCAGGCCCAGAAGGAACTCACGCACAACACCGCGATTCACGGCCTTGATCGCCTTGTTCATCTGTGCGCTGCAAGCCGCGCGCTTTCGGGGCCGCCCGAACTGCCTGCGCCCGGCGCGACTTGGATCGTCGGCGAGGGCGCGACGGGCCCGTGGGCAGGGCACACCGGCGCACTTGCGCACTGGGACGGCGCGTGGGTGATCGCGGCGCCGGCCGAAGGGATGCTGTGCTGGATCGCTGATGAAGCCATCGTCTCCGTGTTCGGCGGCGGGGTCTGGAATGCCGCTCTGCCGGTTGCGGGTCTCAAAATCGGCACTGCCATGATGCTGACGGAGCCACCCGTCGCGATCGATGCGCCGGAGGGTGGAAGCGTGATCGATATCGAGGTGCGGGCTGTGCTGGCGGGCCTGCTCGGCTACCTTCGCGAACAGGGTTTGCTGACGTCATGACCCCATTCAAAACGCCGAAATCTGCCGCAATGTGCGGTATTTATGCAACATTTCGGGGTTATATTCGGTTGCGCGGGATACTTCGGTGATATAGATCGTTCAGGCGACTTCCATGGAAGTTCGTGGAGACTGAGAAAGGGGATTTCAATGCGTAGACTCGCCGTAGTCATGGCGCTGGCCGGCACCGCTCTTGCGGGCCCGGCGCTCGCGCGCGACAAGGCCTGGTATGCAGGTATCGAGGGCGGTGCGCTGCTCATCGAAAATATCGATTTCGACGTGACTGGTACGCAGGGCGCCGAAACGAACAACGGCGTCAGCGTCAAGCACAAGATGGGCTATGACGTCGATGGCATCGTTGGTTACGACTTCGGCGGCTTCCGTACCGAATTCGAGCTTGGCTACAAGAAGGCCTCGCTCGATAAGGTGACACTGGCTGGCGTTGGTGTTCCGGGCAGCAGCGGTGTCGCAACCGGCACATTCTCGGATGCTGGTGGCACGACGAGCGCGCTCAGCTTCATGCTGAACGGTCTGCTTGATTTCGGCGACGACGCTGGCTGGAACGGCTACGTAGGCGGCGGCGTCGGTATCGCGCGCGTCAAGGCCGACATCTATCAGGTGATCGATCAGGCCTCTGATTTTGCCAACGACAGCGATACGGGCTTTGCTTGGCAGGTCATCGCGGGCGTCCGCAAGGCGATCAGCGACAATGTCGATCTGGGTCTGAAGTATCGCTTCTTCAATGCGCCTTCGGTGGACCTCGTCGGCGTGGACGGATCGGCATATGACGGTCGCTTCCGCAGCCACTCGCTGCTCGCGAGCGTGATCTTCAACTTCGGTGCGGAAGCGCCGCCGCCTCCGCCGCCTCCGGTCGCGGAACCGGCTCCGCCGCCCCCGCCGCCTCCGCCCCCGCCGCCTCCCCCGCCGGTGACGCCGGGGCCGTTCATCGTGTTCTTCGACTTCGACAAGTCGGACATCACGACGGATGCGGCAGACATCCTCAATCGCGCCGCGCAGGCGTACAAGGAAACGGGCCAGGCCAGCGTTACGCTTGCCGGTCACGCCGACGCCGCGGGTCCGGCCGACTACAACGTCGGTCTCTCGCAGCGCCGCGCTGACGCAGTCCGCAAGTATCTCGCGGGTCAGGGCGTGCCGGAAACGGCCGTCACCAGCGAGGCCTTCGGCGAAACCCGCCTGCTCGTTGAAACTGCCGACGGTGTGCGTGAACCGCAGAACCGCCGCGTGGAAATCAACTTCGGCGGAGCTTCGATGTAAGCTCGACGGAATACGGGGCGCCGCCAACAGCAGCGCCCCGCAACCGGAAAGGGCCGCCTCTTCGAGGCGGCCCTTTTTCTATGCGGTGGTTTTGTCGGCGGGAAGTCGTCGCAGGGCGACAGCCCCGCGATGTGGTCAGACGTTGCAGCGCTTGATCGGTTTGCCGCGCTTGTCGATGCACGGATCGGGAATTCGCGGCAGAACAACATAGCCGAGCTGATACTGTCGATAGGGATCGGGCGGAGCGATGAGTGCGGCACGCAAACGTTGAACCGCCGTTACGGCCTGTCCACCAAGGTTGCCCGGACTCCACGAGAGTGCTTCCCGGCCGACTTCGCCGGCTGCTGTGCAGAAGCTGCGCTGTGCTTCAAGCGCTGAGAAGCTGTTGTAGACGCGCGTCGTGAAGCTATCGAACGTGCGGGGGCCGGCCTTTCCATCGAGACGGCGGAAATGCTTCTCCAGCGTCTGATAGGCGCGGGCGAGCTCGGGTTGATGCTGCTTCAGCATCTGGTTGTAGTTTCTGACGGTCGCAAGATAGGGCGAGAACTGGCACTGCAACGCCGAGACGTTGAGGCCCGCGCGCAGCAGCCAAATGGCGTGTGCCGCGCTTTCCTCCGCCGTCATGGCACGAACCGGCGGGCCGCCGAGATCGACGGCGGCATATGCAGAGGGCGCTGCGGCAAGACAGATGCCGAGCGCCAGAGTTACAGACCGGATACGCTTCACCATAACAAGCCCCGGATCAGCCGAGCACCTTGCCCAGCTGCATGGCGACCGACATATCGCCCTCCACCTTGAGCTTGCCCATCATGAACGCCATCTGCGGGTTGGTCTTGCCGTCCGCGATGTCGAGAAAGTCGGACATCGATACCTTGACCGTGCAATCGACCGGGAGGTCGGCGTTGTCGACGACCGCCGGCGAAGCCTTGTCGTCGATGCGCACGACACCATCGTCGCCGAAATCGAACTTCACGCTTTTCCCGAGACCGGCGCCTGCGCCGACACGGCTGCGCATCGTTTCGGTGATTTCGGCAAGGCTCATGCAAATCCTCCCACAAGAATTGGCCGCGAAGGCCGTCAGGTCACTGCTGCGCGGGAGCCTGTTCGGACGCCTTATCCGGGATCGGTGCGACGTCCACCAGCGCCGGATCGGTCATCGGCTCGACGCCGCCCGCCGCCACATCGACAGACATGGCATCCGCCGTCGATGCGTCTGCGCCGAGATCCGACATGGACGCGTCGGCTGCGCCTTCCACGGCTGCCTTCTCGCCTTCCTTCCCGGCATCATCGCTTTTTCCGCAGGCGGTTGCCGCCAAGGCGATCGCCACCGAGAACCCCAAAATCGTGCGTTTCGACATGCTTCCCATCGTTTTACCCCGGCATTTTCTTGTTGCTGCGGCATTTTTTTCACCGCTTCGCCGGCAACCTAACCGCATTCCGCCACCGGCTCAAGGCGAGTTGGTCGCGAACCGCTCCGTGGTTGATGACGCGTTAACCATTTTTATACCGCGGACCGGCAGTCTGTGTGGCACGAACATCGTACGGGGGACCAGAATGTCTGTGTATGCCGGATTGCCGTTGCGGCTCGTTTGCTACGCGGCGGGCGCTGCAGCGCTTTCGATCGTCGGTCCCGCACTCTGGACCGTGCCGACATTCATCGCGGCGGCAGCCTCGGTAGCCACGGCGCTGTGCTTTGCCATCGCCGACGTTCTCTTCTCTACGCATCGCCTTGCACGCCGTGCATTCGTGATGGCGGCATACCACAAGGCTGAAGTTGAGGCGCTTGGCGCCCGCGTGGCCACGCTTGAAAGGCTGCGCCCGGCTACGCCCCTTGCAGTGACCGTCCCCGAAACGCGTGACGCCTCGCTCGAGACGGCAAACAACCTGCTGCAGTTCGCGGCCCATGTCAGCGCGCGTTGCGGACGGCAAATGACCCCGGATATCGGGGCCGACAGCGCCGGCGATCCGATCGCCGAGGCGCAGATCGAGCTACATTTGCAGCCGATCGTCGGTATTCCGGATCGCCGCGTGCAGCATTATGAGGTGCTCTCGCGCCTGCGGTCGCATACGGGCACGCTGATGATGCCCGCCGAGTTCCTGCCGGCCGCCCGGGCGACCGGACGCGCTGCCGATCTTGATACACGGCAGCTCGCCAGCATCGTCGGCCTCTGCCATCGCATCGGCGACCGGCACATGGAAACGCGGCTTTTTTGCAACCTCTCGGGCGATTCGCTGCACAGCGACGGCTTCCGCGCTGCGCTCACCGCGTTTGCGCGGGAGCAGAAGGCCCTGTCGCAGCGCATCGTGTTCGAGATCGACGCGGCGACCGCCGTTACGCTCAACCCCGAGGTTGCTGCGGACCTTCGCGGCATCGAGGCGATGGGCTTTGCCTTCTCGGTCGACAAGGCGTCGCTCGGCGACCTGCCGCGCCTGCAAGGCGTATTCCGCCGTCCGGGCTTCCTGAAGCTCGACGCCACGATGCTTGAAAAAGCCGACCCGAACGTGCTGAAGGCGTTCGCGCGGGGCGGCACGCAGGTGATCGCGACGCATGTCGAGACTGAGGATCAGGCCACCTCGGTGCGCCGCGCGGGCGTCGAGCTCGGGCAGGGCTTCCTGTTCGGCAAGCCGCGCCCGGCACGCATGGACGACAACGCCCGCCGCCGCGCGGCCTGAGACCTACAGAAACGGGCAGTGCCGCTTTAGGGCGGCGTCGACGTCCGCCATCGTCGCCTCGATGCCGAGTGCCGCGAGGCTGGTGACGGGATATTCGGCAAGCCCACAGGGCACGATGCCGGAGAAGTGCTCGAGATCGGGCGCGACGTTCAGCGAAAAGCCGTGAAAGCTGACCCAGCGGCGCACGCGCACGCCGATCGCGCCGATCTTCGCTTCGCCCGCGGGCGTATCCGTCCAGACGCCGACCCGGCCGCGTATCGCGCGCGCAGAGACGCCGAAATCTGCGAGCGCCGCGATCAGCCAGCGCTCGACCGAACAGATGAACCCCCTGAGATCGCGGCCGCGCTGCTCCAGATCGAGCATCAGATAGCCGACGCGCTGGCCCGGCCCGTGATAGGTGTAGCGCCCACCACGACCGGTCGAAAACACCGGGAAACGCGCGGGCGCGAGCAGCTCCGCCACGTCCGCACTGGTACCCGCGGTGTAGACCGGCGGGTGCTCGACGAGCCAGATCAGCTCGCCTGCTTCGCCCGCCCGGATGTCCGTCGCGTGCTGCTCCATCGCCGCCAGCGTTTCGGCATAGTCGGCCAGGCCGCTTTCTACCCGCCACTCGGGCATCTCTTTACCCCGTTCTAACCCTATCCGGTGCATCATGCCCGAAATCCGAAACGCAGATAGGCGGTCATGAGCGTTATCGAAAGGATCAAGGTCGAGATTTCGGTCGTCATCGGCAGCAAGCAGATGCCGATCCGCCAGCTCCTGAAGATGGGGCGGGGCGCTGTGATCGATCTCGATGCGCGCCGCGACGATCCCGTGTGGATCTATGCGAACGACGAACTCATCGCGCGCGGCGAGATCGTGCTGCTGGGGGACCGGATCGGGGTTTCCATTTCCGAGCGCGTGCGGCGGGCCACCCTCGCCTAGCCAGCACGCTGGCAAGGCTTCGTATCCTCTCCCATCCAGGGAGAGGTTTTCTCACAGCGCTGCGACGAATTTTCTGAGGTCGGCGAGGAACAGTTCGGGTTCCTCGAGACTTGCGAAGTGGCCGCCGCGCGGCATCTTCGTCCAGTGCACGATGTTGTAGCCGCGCTCGGCCATCGCGCGCGGCGGGAAGGCGAGGAGGTCGTGCGGGAAGGCGGCGACGCCGGTCGGCACCTCGATGCGCCGCCCGTCCGGGATCGTGAAACCGCCCTCGTCAAACAGGCCGCGATAGATCCATGTCGCGGTGTGGAAGCTGCGCGTCGAAAGATAGATCATGATGTTGGTGAGCATCTGATCCATGCTGAACGGCGGCTCCGGGTTGTGCGTGCCCACATCGCTCCATCCGCAGAATTTCTCGGCAAGCCAAGCGGCGATGCCCATCGGCGAATCCATCATCGCATAGGCGAGGCTCTGCGGCTTGGTGCCCTGAAGCTGGAGATAGGCGGTTTCGGTGGCGCGAATCTGCAGCGCCCATTTCAGCCAAAGCGCCTCCTCCTCGGTCGTCGGCTGCATGTTTGCCGGGCGGAGCCCGAAGCCATTGAGGTGAACGGCCGTAACGCGCGCGGAATCGAGGCCGATCCAGCCGCCGATAACGCTGCCCCAATCTCCCCCCTGATAGATGTAGCGGTCGTAACCGAGCACTCCCATCAGGCTGTCGTAGAGCTTCGCGACGCTGCGCGGCCCGATCGGCGATTTGGGTTTGTCCGACCACGCATAGCCGGGAAGCGAGGGGGCGACGACATGAAAGGCCGGTGAGCCGTCCTCGGGTTCCGCGAGCCGTTCGATGATCGCATCGAATTCGAGGATCGATCCCGGCCAGCCGTGCGCGATGAGCAGCGGCTTCGCATCAGGGCGTGACGAGCGTTTGTGGATGCAGTGCAGGCGGAAGCCGGGCAGCACCTCGGCGCGAACGTGCGGATGCCGGTTGAGGCTGCGCACGGCGGCGGGCCAGTCGAACGCGGTGAGCCAGTGGTCGCGCAGTTGTTCCAGATAGGCGCGGTTCGTGCCGTAGCGCCAGCCGGCCTCCTCGGGCTCCTCAAAGAAGCGGAAGGCCTCGACGCGTCGGCGGACCCATTCCGCCTCCTCGGGCTCGACGGGGATTTCGAATGGCGTGATTTCGAACGGTTCGATCACGCCGCGAGCGCCTGCCGGGCGTCTGCAAGGATCATGTCGGCGGCCTTTTCCGCGATCGCGATCGTCGGCGCATTGGTATTGCCCGAAATGAGCGCCGGCATCACCGAGGCGTCGACGACGCGCAGGCCGGAGACGCCGCGCACGGCAAGCCGCGTATCGACGACCGCGCGCTCGTCGGCGCCCATGCGGCAGGTGCCGATCGGGTGATAGATCGTCTCGCCCCACGCCTTCAGCGCCGTCACGATATCCTCGCGCGCTGTGATACCTTCGCCGGGCCAGACCTCCTTGCCCCGGAACGGCGCAAGCGCGGGCATCCGCCCGATGTTCCGCGCGATCTCGATGCCCGCGAGCAGCGTTTCGAGGTCGCCGGGCGCGGAGAGATAATTGGGATCGATCGCCGGATGCGCGGTGGGATCGGCGGACTGGAGGCGGATCGTGCCGCGGCTCTCGGGGCGAAGCTGACACATGTGCATGGCATAGCCGTGCTGATGGCCAAGCGTGCCGCGCCCATGCGGCTCGCCGAGCACGGGCATGAAGTGAATCTGGATGTCCGGCGCGGCAAGGCCCGGCCGCGTCGAGAGGAACGCGCCTGCGGGCGTCGGCATGTACGCGCCCGAACCGTCGCGGCGCAGCACCCAATTGCCAAGCGCGAGCAGCTTGTTGTGGAAGCCGGCGTTCTTGTTGAGCGTGATCGGCTGCGTGCAGGTCCACTGCACGAGCATATCGAGATGGTCCTGCAGGTTGCCGCCGACATCCGGCGCGTCGTGCACCACGGCGATGCCGTGCTCCGCAAGATGCGCGGCGGGGCCGATGCCGGATAGCATCAGCAGTTGCGGCGAGTTCACCGCGCCGCCGCAGACGATCGTCTCGCGCGCCGTCGCCGTTTCCGCCTTGCCGTTCTTCAGATAGGCGATGCCTGTTGCCTGGCGCCCGCTCAACGTCACGCGCTCGACGAGCACGTCGGTGAGCACATCGAGATTGGGGCGGTCGAGGATCGGTTTCAGATAGCCCTTCGCGGCAGACCAGCGCTCGCCGTCCTTGATCGTCGAATCATAACGGCCCGCGCCTTCGAACTGAGCGCCGTTGAAATCGTTGGTGACGGGATGGCCCGCTTCGGCTGCGGCCTTGATAAACGCATCGACAAGCGGGCTCGGCAGGCAGCTGCGTCCGGTGTGGAGCGGGCCGTCGCTGCCGTGGTAGTCGTCGGCACCGCGCTCGCTCGTTTCGGAACGGCGGAAGTACGGCAGGATGTCGTCCCAGCTCCAGCCGGTGCAGCCCATCTGCGCCCAGCGGTCGTAGTCGCTGGCGTGGCCGCGAATATAGACCATGCCGTTGATCGAGGATGAGCCGCCGACCACACGCCCGCGCGGCCAATAGAGACGCCGGCCGTCCAGATGCTTCTGCGGCTCGGTCCAGAAGCACCAGTTGGTGGCGTGCTCGTTTTCGGGCGGGATGATCTTGGAAAGCCCGCCCGGCATGTGGATGAGGAAGGAGCTGTCCTTGCCGCCCGCCTCGACGAGAAGCACGCGCGTATCGGGGTTCGCGGAAAGGCGATTCGCAAGCACGCAGCCCGCCGAACCCGCACCGACGACGATATAGTCGTATTCCGACATGTGAATCTCCCCCGAGTCCTGCAAACAGCCGCAAGAGTGGCGCTGTTTGGGCGCCCGCGCAATTCTGGATAAAGCGTCAGGCTTGCGCGGCGCGGCCTTCACCGGCTGCGGTGGCGCGTTCCACGCGTGTCGCCTCGGCCTGCGGAAGCTGGCGCCACACGATCCAGAGACAGATGAGCGTCACCGGCGCGGCGACGAGCAGGCTGAGGACGCCCATGCCGAGGCTGCCGGTGACGAGCGACATTTTACCCGCGAAATACGGCCCGAGGCCGAGGCCGACGAGCGTGGTGCCGAGAAAGTAAGTCGCTGTCGCTGCGCCGCGCATTCGCGGCAGCACGAGGTTCTGACTCGTCGCCGCGGCGATGCCCACCCAGCAGCTGTTGATGATCGCCATTGGGGTGAACGCCAGATAGAAGATCGTCAGGCTTTCCGTCGTGTAGACGATGAGCATCAGCGGTGCGGGGATGATGACGCCGAGCGTCGCCACGAGAATGTCGCCCGCCGGCCAGCGCGATTTCGCCCAGTCCGCAAGGCGCCCGCCCGCGATGACGCCGATGAAGCCGCCCGCAGCGCCCACGCCGCCGATGATAAGTCCCACGATCGCGGGGTCGGCCCCGAAGGTGCGGATCGCATAGGGCGCGGACCAGAAGCTGACCGCATAGGTGACGAACGCGATCGATCCGAAGCCGAGGATGGCGAGCAGGAACGTCGGCGTGCCCCAGATGAGCTGGTAGGTCGGTGGGTCGCGGCGTTTCAGCGACTGCGACCACGAGAACACCGAATAGCAGCCGATGCCGATCGCGCCCCATTGCAGCGTGTCGCCGGTGAGCATCATCATCGCGGTCGCGCTGAGCACGACGACGACGAGCCCCGAGAGGTTGACCGCGAACGCCCGTCCGCCGACGCGCGCAGCCTGTACCAGCGTGAACGGCGGGATGACGCTCGACAGTTCGGTAAAGAACTTCGGCCACGGTGAGGGCTCGGGTGGGCTCAGGATTCCTTCGGACATGCCGCGCAGCGGTTCGCGCAGGGTGAGCACCCACAGCGCGAGCAGCAGCCCGGGGAGGCCGACGGCGAGGAACGCCGCCTGCCAGCCGGCGAGGCCGAGCGGGCCGCCGCCCGGGAACGCGCTGTTCCAGCTCTGCACGATGACGCCGCCGATGAACAGCGACAGGCCGCCGCCGAGGTAGAGCCCGCTCGAATAGATCGCGAGCGCGGTGGCGCGCTTCTCACGCGGGAAATAGTCCGAGATCATCGAGAAAGCGCAGGGGCTTGCCGTCGCCTCGCCGATGCCAACGCCGATGCGTGCGGCGGCGAGCTGTCCGAAATTCTGCGCGAAGCCAGACAGCGCCGTCATTGCCGACCAGACCGAAAGGCCGATCGTCATCAGGCGGCCCCGGTACCACATGTCTGCGAGCCGCCCGAGCGGGATGCCGAACAGCGAGTAGAATACGCCGAAGGCCGTGCCGTAGAGGAAGCCCATGTCGGCGTCGGTGACGCCGAGGTCGGCCTTGATGTCCTCTGCAAGGATCGAGATGATCTGGCGGTCGATGAAATTCAGCACATAGACGAGCACGAGCACGCCGAGCACGTACCAGGCGTATGGACCGCCGACCTCGCCCTTGCGCGCTTCCAGAATTGCGGCTGCGTCGTTCATGCTCTCGACCCTCCCCAGTTTCGAGATGCCGGCCCTTGTCCGGCCGGTTACGTCGTGGCTAACACAGGGCTTTGAAATCGAAAGCATGGAAATCGCGATGACGATCTCGGTCCTGTTCGTTTGCCTAGGCAACATCTGCCGCTCGCCGCTCGCGGAGGGCGCAATGCGACGGCTGGTGGAGGCGGAAGGCGTGGTGATCGAGATCGACAGCGCCGGAACCGGGGACTGGCACATCGGCCACGCTCCCGATCCGCGCGCGCAGGCCGAGGCGCTGCGGCGCGGCCTCGACATCTCGATGCTGCGCGCGCGGCAGGTGACGGGAGACGATTTCCACCGCTTCGATCACATCGTCGCGATGGATGCGAAGAACCTCGCCGACCTTCTCGCCATGCAGCCGGACGGTGCCCGCGCGGCAGTATCGCTGTTGCTCGACCATGCCCAGGGCGGCGACGTGCCCGATCCCTACTACGGCGGCGACGAAGGTTTCGCCGAGACGTTCCGGCTCGTTGAAGACGGTGCGCGCGGGCTGCTTCAGGCGATCAGCGGCCAGCGCGCGACGACGGTGTAATCCGCGCCTTCGGTGGTGAGGCGGCTTTCGAACAGGCTGATCGCGTCCACGGTGAACGACACGGGCAGGAAGCCCTCGCGCAGGAACGCATCGAGCGGACCCGCCGTGCCGGAGAAACGCGCCAGCGTGATGTGCGGCAGGTAGCTTCGCGTTTCCGGCGCGATGCCGATAAGCTGCAGCGCGCGGTCCACCTTGTTGTGCAGCGCCTTCACCGGCTCCTGCGGCTCGACGCCGACCCACAGGGTTTCGATGCGGGCCTTGCGCTCGAAGATGCCTGCGCGCGCCGTGGAGAGATCGAACGTCCGCGCGCGGATCGTCGCCAGCGCCTCGGCGACGGCATTGGCAGTGTGCGTATCTACCGTGCCCACGAAGCGCAGCGTCAGGTGAAGCTGGTCCTCGCTCTGCCAGCGCGCGCCGAGCACGCCGCCCATCCGCGCCACGAGCGCGTCCTTCACCATGTGCGGCAGGTCGATCCCGACGAACAGCCTGTGCACTAGCGGAGCGCCGCCTCGACACTCGGCAATATGCCCTGCACGATCACGGAGACGCCCTTCGGATTGGGGTGCATACCGTCGCCGAGCAGCAGCGCCTTGTTCGCGACGACGCCTTTCATGAAGAACGGGTAGAGCGGCACGGCGTGCTTCTTCGCGAGCGCCGGATACATGCCGTTGAACTCCGCCGCATACGCCTTCCCCAGGTTGGGTGCGGCGAGCATCCCGGCCACGAGCACCCTGCTGCCGCGTTTCTTGAAGTCGGCGATCATGACGTCGAGATTGGCGCGCGCCTGCGCTGGAGGCAGGCCGCGGAGCATGTCGTTGGCGCCGAGGCCGAGGATGACGAGATCGGGCTTCGTTTTGAGCCCGCCGAGCACCCACGCCATGCGTGCCTTGCCCGCGGCTGTGGTGTCGCCCGAAACCGCGCCGCTCACGACACGCACCGAGTGGCCCTTCGCTTTCAGGGCCTTCTCAAGCTGCGGCGCAAAGCCCTCGCCGGGCTTCAGCTGATACCCCGCCATCAACGAATCCCCGTAAGCGACGACGAGGCGCGTTTCGGCGAGCGACGGACTCGCGCCGACGAACAGCAGAAAAGCGGCAATCGCGGCTTGGACAAAGCGCGACGCATCCCCATAAATACGAAACCTGCACGAACCGGACAAAGCGGATCCCCTTGAACGATATCTCCTCGGCGCCCTCCAATATTGTGATTGATGCGCGCGATGTCACCCTCACGCTCGGCGAAGGCGCGGGCGCTGTCGAAATTCTGCGCGGCGTCAGCCTCTCCGTGGCGCGCGGCGAAAGTGTCGCGATCCTTGGGCCTTCCGGGTCGGGCAAGTCCTCGCTCATGGCGGTGCTTTCCGGCCTCGAACGCGCGAATGGCGGGCGGATCGGTGTCGCGGGCCAGGATTTCGGCGCACTCGACGAAGACGGGCTTGCCCGAGCCCGGCGCGGCCGCATCGGCATCGTGCTGCAGGCTTTTCACCTGCTCCCGACGATGACGGCGCTCGAGAATGTTTCCGTGCCGCTGGAGCTTGCAGGTGTTCCCGATGCGGAAACGCGCGCCCGCGCCGAACTCGAAGCGGTCGGCCTCGGTCATCGGCTGACGCACTACCCCTCGCAGCTTTCGGGCGGCGAGCAGCAGCGCGTCGCCATCGCGCGCGCCACGGCGCCACGTCCCGGCATCCTCTTCGCCGACGAGCCCACGGGCAACCTCGATGCCGCGACCGGCCACGAGATTGTCGAGCTGCTGTTCGAGCGGCAGCGCGCGCAGGGCACGACGCTCGTTCTCATCACCCACGAC
>JAEULI010000093.1 GCA_016793845.1 Sphingosinicella sp. | reverse complement strand
CTCCACATCATGGACCCGCGCGATCCCGCGACCGACCGGCTGGTGATGGAAGGGCGAGGTGGTGGCTGGAGCTTCGCCGACTTCTCGGACGACGGGAAACGCGCGCTTCTCTACAACTACATCTCCGTCGCGATCAGCCGCCTGTTCGAGATCGACCTCGAAACGCGCGTATTGCGCGCGCTGGTGCCGCCGACCGCCGAGCCGTTTGCTTTCGGATCGGCGCGCTATGCGCCCGGCGGACGCATTTTCGCTGTCACCGACTTCGGTGCGGAACACCGCTATCTGGCCGAGATCGACCGCGTGACGGGCCTGCCGCGAAGGCTCAATCCCGAAACCGGCTGGTCCGTCGAGGACTTTCGCGTCGATCCGGAGGGGCGTTTTCTCGCCTACGTGGTGAACGAGAATGGCTTGTCGCGGCTTCGTCTTCTCGATCTCGCGACCGGGCGCCCGCGCGCGGCGCCAACACTTCCGGGCGGCATCCTCACCGGGCTGTCGATCGCGCCGTGGGGCGAGGTCGGCTTTTCGCTGACGACCGCGTCCTCGCCGGGCGACGTGTGGTCGTTCGATCCCGACCGGCTCGAACTCACGCGTTGGACCGAAAGCGGCGCGGATCTGCCGCCGGGGGTCGAGCCCGAGATCGTCACCGTGAAGAGCTTCGATGGGCTTCCTGTCTCCG
The DNA here is from genome assembly GCA_016793845.1 of Sphingosinicella sp. Classification (GTDB taxonomy): domain Bacteria; phylum Pseudomonadota; class Alphaproteobacteria; order Sphingomonadales; family Sphingomonadaceae; genus Sphingosinicella; species Sphingosinicella xenopeptidilytica. Next base: position 7,324 of record JAEULI010000093.1, on the reverse strand, counting down.
GGCTGCTTTACCGGCCCGATGCGGCACGCTTTCCGGGGCCGCGCCCACTGGTGATGGTCTTCCACGGCGGGCCGGAGGGTCAGTCCCGCCCCGGTTTTCTCGGGCGCAGCAACCACATGGTGAACGAACTCGGCATCTCACTGTTCTTCCCGAACGTGCGCGGTTCCACCGGCTACGGCAAGCGCTTCGTCGCGCTCGACGACGGGCCGTTTCTCCGCGAGGACGCGGTGCGCGACGTGGGTGCGTTCCTGAAGCATCTACGCCATGATCCGGGCATCGACCGGACGCGCATGGCGGTGAGCGGCGCATCCTACGGCGGCTACATGACGCTCGCCGCGCTGATCCGCTACCCGAAGGACTTCCGCGCCGGCGTCAGCATCGTCGGTATTTCCGATTTCGTGACCTTCCTCGAAGGCACCGGCGAATATCGCCGCGACCTCCGCCGCCTCGAATACGGCGACGAGCGCGATCCAGCCGAGCGGCGCAAGCTGAAGGCGATCTCGCCGCTGACACGGGTGGACCGTATCCGCGCGCCGCTGCTGGTCGTGACCGGCGCGAACGATCCGCGCGTGCCGCCCTCGGAAGCCGACCAGATCGTTACGGCGCTGCGCGCGGGGGGCGGGACGGCGTGGCATGTCGTCGCGGCGGACGAGGGGCACGGCTTCGAGAAGAAGCCGAACGCCGACTACCAGTTCCTCGCCACTGTGCTGTTCTGGCAACGCTACCTGCTGGGGACGGCACCCGATGCCCTCGCAAGCCGTTGACATTCCGCCCTTGCGGGCCTCAATGCTGCCGACATGACCTCTGACACCCGCCCGCTGGCCGCCGCGATCGTTCCGGTCACGCCGCTGGAGCAGAACTGCACATTGCTCTGGTGCACACGCACCATGCGCGGCGCGTTCGTCGACCCCGGCGGCGACCTCGACAAGCTGAAGGCGGCGGCGGCGCAGTATGGCGTCACCATCGAAAAGCTGCTCGTCACGCACGGCCATATCGACCACTGCGGGCTCACCGGCGTGCTTGCCGCCGAGCTCGGCGTGCCGATCGAGGGGCCGCATCCCGAAGACAAGTTCTGGATCGATATGGCGAGCAGTGTCGGCCATCAGTACGGCATCACCGGCGCCGCGCCGTTCACGCCCGATCGCTGGCTGAAGGGCGGCGACACGGTGACGGTGGGCGAGCTGACGCTCGACGTCTATCACTGCCCCGGCCACACGCCCGGCCACGTGATCTTCCATCACCCCGAAAGCCGCCTCGCCATCGTCGGCGACGTGCTGTTCCAGGGGTCTATCGGCCGCACGGACTTCCCGAAGGGCAACCACCAGGCGCTCATCGATTCCATCCGCACGCAGCTCTGGCCGCTCGGCGACGACACTGCGTTCGTTCCGGGTCACGGTCCGATGTCCACGTTCGGGCAGGAACGGCGATCGAATCCGTTCGTCGCGGATGCGGTTTTGGCGCGCGCCTGATATAGACGAACCGTGCAACAGAAAGCCCACTTGCATCGCGGCGATGAATCGCTATGTTCGCGCGCTCAACCGAATCCGGCGGGTTTCCGGGGCAATTTGCATTGTCCTGAAAGGTCGGCCGGTTCACGAAAATTCACGTTGAAGGTAACAGGTGCCGCATGGCTGTCCCTAAGAGAAAAACCTCGCCGTCGCGGCGGAATATGCGTCGTAGCCATCATGCGCTCAGCGCCACGACGTTCCAGGAATGCTCCAACTGCGGCGAGCTCAAGCTTCCGCACAACGTGTGTGGAGCCTGTGGCTTCTACAACGGCCGAGAGGTTGTCGAAGCCGGCGCCTAAACCGGTGGACAACGCTTTGGGGGGTGTCCGATGACGGCCGCGCCTGTCATCGCGCTTGACGTCATGGGAGGCGACGGCGGTCCGGCAGTGACCATCGCCGCCGCCGAAATCGCACGCACGCGCCACCCCGATATCCGTTTCCGGCTCTATGGCCGCGAGGATGCGATCCGCGCCGAGCTGGCGAAAGCGCCGCTCGTCGCCAAGGACGCGGTCGTCATCCATACCGATGGCGAAATCCTCGGCACCGACAAGCCGAGCCAGGTGCTCCGCCGCGCGCGACACTCCTCGATGGGTCTTGCCGTCGATGCCGTGAAGGCCGGAGAGGCGCAGGCCGCCGTTTCGGCGGGTAACACCGGCGCGCTGATGGCCATCGCCAAGCTTGGCCTTCGCACCATGCCCGGCATCGATCGGCCCGCGCTAGCCGCGCTGCTGCCGACCGCGAAGACCGATTCCGTGATGCTCGACCTCGGCGCCAATGCCGAGTGCGATGCCGAGAACCTCGTCCAGTTCGCCGTGATGGGCGCCGCCTTCGCGCGCACCGTGCTTGGCCTCGCGACGCCGCGCGTCGCGCTGCTCAACATCGGCGAGGAAGACCTCAAAGGCACTGACGAGTTGAAGCATGCCGCGGCGCTGCTGCGCTCCGCCGACCTTCCCATGCAGTTCGCCGGCTTCGTCGAGGGCGACAAGATCGGCAAGGGCGACGTCGACGTCATCGTCAGCGACGGCTTTTCCGGCAACATCGCGCTCAAGACGGCCGAAGGCACCGCGCGCCTCGTCGTCGAGCTTCTCACCCGCGCGTTCAAGAGCAGCATTTTCTCGATGGCAGGGTTCTTCATGTCGCGCGGCGCGCTCCGCTCGCTGCGCAGTCACCTCGATCCCAATGCGCACAACGGCGCGGTTTTCCTGGGCCTCAACGGCCTCGTCGTGAAGAGCCACGGCGGCGCCACCGCGCAGGGCTTCGCGAACGCCATCCGCGTCGCGCACGATCTCGTGGTGGACGACATCGCGCACCGCATCCGCGAGGATCTCGACAACTTCCAGGCGCATCGCGGCGCGCAGAGCGGCGGCGCCCAAAGCGCGATACAGGCTGCGCAATGACGGGCGCTGTCGCACGCACCATCGTCACCGGCACGGGCAGCTATTTGCCCGCGCGGGTGGTTTCCAACGCGGAACTCGCCGAAACCGTCGACACCAGCGACGAGTGGATCATCGAGCGCTCGGGCATCCGCCAGCGCCACATCGCAGCGGACGATGAGTTCACTTCCGACCTCGCGGTTGCGGCTGCGCGCGCGGCGCTGAAGGCGGCATGGCGCGAACCTTCGGAAATAGACCTCATCATCGTCGCCACCGCGACGCCCGACCAGACCTTCCCGGCGACGGCCACCACAGTTCAGGAAAAGCTCGGCATCGTCGACTGCGTGGCGTTCGACGTTGCCGCCGTCTGCTCCGGTTTCCTCTATGCGCTCACCGTGGCAGACGCGATGCTGCGCGCCGGGCCGATGCGCCACGCGCTCGTCATCGGCGCGGAGACGTTCAGCCGGCTCCTTGACTGGGAAGACCGCACCACCTGCGTGCTCTTCGGCGATGGTGCGGGCGCGGTGGTGCTCGAACGCTCGGAGGGCAATGGCGACGCTGACGATCGCGGCATCCTTGCGGCGCGGCTCCACGCCGATGGGCGCCACAACAGCCTCCTCTACGTCGACGGCGGCCCGTCCTCGACCGGCACGGTCGGCAAGGTCCGCATGAAGGGCAAGGAAGTGTTCCGCCATGCCGTCACCAACCTCGCCTCGGTGATGACCGAGACGCTGGAGGCGGCGGGCTGCAAGACGGAGGACGTGGCGTGGGTGATCCCGCACCAGGCGAACCTCCGCATCCTTGAAGGCACGGCGAAGAAGCTGGGGCTCGATATCGATCAGGTGGTGATCACGGTCGATCGCCACGCCAACACGTCGGCTGCCTCGGTTCCGCTCGCGCTCGATACCGCGGTGCGCGACGGGCGCATCAAATCCGGCGACCTGCTGGTGCTCGAAGCGATGGGCGGTGGCTTCACGTGGGGCGCCGCCGCGCTGCGCTGGTAGACTCTTCAACAAACTGCGCTATTATACGGGCGTCATTGAAGTTTTCTGCGCTGGAGCGGATCATGGACAAGTCATCGACGTTGACGCGCGCCGAACTCGGTGAAGCGGTGCACAGTGCCATCGGTTTGTCGCGTGCCGAGTCCTCGCAGCTCGTCGAAACCGTGCTCGACCAGGTGTCGGACGCGCTGATCGCGGGCGAGAACGTGAAGATCTCCTCGTTCGGCAGCTTCATCCTGCGCGACAAGAACCGCCGCATCGGCCGCAACCCCAAGACGGGCGAGGAAGTGCCGATCGAGCCGCGCCGCGTGCTTACCTTCCGCCCGAGCCAGATTCTCCGCGAACGCATCAACGAAGGCGCGTGATGGCGGACAAGAGCGCCGACGCTTTCCGCACCATCAGCGAAGTTGCCGAGACGATCGGCGTGCCGCAGCACGTGCTCCGCTTCTGGGAGACGCGCTTTCCGGCGGTGAAACCGTTAAAGCGTGGCGGCAACCGCCGCTATTATCGCCCTGAAGATGTTGAACTTCTGCGCGCGATCAACCGCCTGCTCTACACGGACGGTTACACGATCAAGGGGGTGCAGAAACTCTTGAAGGACAAGGGGCCGAAAGGCCTGCTTGCCGAGCCGGCACCGCTGATCCCCGTGTCTCCGGCAGTGACGACGCTTCCCGAAGCCGCTCCGCCGGGCGAGCTGTTTGCGCGGCCCGTGCAGCCGACTGCGGTGGACGCGGCTTTCGTCACTTCGCTCCGCGCGATCCGCGACCGGCTGGCTGGCGCGCTGGCGCAGGCCTGAGCCGCTTCAAGCTGTCGCTTCAGGCCGTCGCTGCCACCCACGTTTCCAGCAGCGTCCGTGCGATCGCTAGCGGCGGCGGCACGGTGAAGCTGCCGTTTCCGGCGAGCGCGGCGATGCATTCGTCCCGCGTCAGCCAGCGCACCTCCTCCATTTCCACCTCGTCGATGCTGATCTCGGTGGAGAGCGCCTCGGCGAAGCAGCCGATCATCAGGCTGGACGGGAAGGGCCACGGCTGGCTGGCCACGTAAGCCACGCGCCCGGTGAGAATGCCCGCTTCCTCGCGGATTTCGCGGCGTACGGCATCCTCGAAACACTCGCCCGCCTCGACGAAGCCGGCGAGCGCGGACAGCGAACCCTTCGGAAAGCGCGACTGGCGGCCGAGCAGCACGCGGTCGCCGTCGATCGCGAGCATGATCACGACGGGGTCGGTGCGCGGAAAATGCTCGGCGCCGCAGCCGCCGCAATTGCGGCCGTAACCGGCCTTCACCATCTCCGTCGGCGCGCCACAATTGGCGCAGAAGCCGTGGCGCTGGTGCCAGTCGATCAGCGAGCGCGCCTGCGCGATAATCGCGGCGCGGCCGTCGTCCATCAGCATCGCGGCGCGGCGCGCATCGACCGGCGTCCCCGGCAGTCCCGCCGCACTGCCGGCCACCGCAAAGCGCGGGCTGCCGTCCTCAAGACCGAGATAAACCTCGACAGCAGCCTCCGGCACTTCGGAACGGCGCAGCCACGCAATATCCGTCCCATCTTCCGCGAGCAGCGGATTGAGCCCGTCCAGCACCATCCACCGCGCCCCCGGATGCATCCGCGCCGCCCACAGCGTTTCCGGGCTGCGCTGAATGCGGTCGTCCCGCTCGATGGGAGAGCCGATGAGGCCGGTGTGGGCGAGGGGGAAGCGAGGATCGAAGAGGCTGGTCATCGAGGGGAGGACAAAGCACGCTGCAAGGGATGGCGCAACTTGATGTTTCAAATGGGCATCGTTTGCTCCGGGCTGTGTCTTTGTTGCCTGGAGTAACGTTCAGTCGCTTCAAAAAAGTCAGCAAGAGTGCGGTGTGTTAGCCTCAACGAAATAGGCACATCGCCGAATTTCCTGTTGCGGCCTGCGAAATATCTCAGAGCATCTCGTGCTCGGCATGGACTGAGCTTGGGGTCTCGTAGAATCAGGCCCGCAATCCTCCCGGTGTGATGAGGGAAAAGCTTGATATCGGCGATGTTGTGCCATGGTATGGGGTCGTTAGACCACCGGTCCCAATAAATCCCGTTGGCATCAACCTGGATTGAGGGGCCGTGGTGCAGAAGCATTCTTGTGAACATAAACGTGGCTGCTACGCCCAATAGGATATTGGTTACACCCAACAAGAGACTTGTTGGGAACTCGCCTATAAGAGCTTTCAGGCCATTTATTCTCCCGCTGCTCAAATCAGATTCTGAAAGGACTGCCCATAATCCTAGAGCAATCCAAATGAGGCTCAATATAGTGAAAAGAAGAATTCTGTCTTTTCTGTAGTAAGCCTTGAAAGTCACTTCGCCTCCCGTTCTTTGCAGAATGCTGGAATGGAATTCCTAAACCTGGAAGACTGTTTTTTGGATGAGATTCTGCATCTTCACGGCTTGGAAATCCTGGGAGTTTAAATCACGGGAGATGAAGGCCCACAGGCACTTTCTGTATCGCATGACGGTGATGGCAGCGCTCTTCTTCGCTGTGGGCGCTGGGTCGTATGAGCATGATCCGAGCAAGCGTATTCCCAATACGGAAGCTGTCGCAGCTTGTCGCTTCCTGAGCGAATTCAAACCTGCGACAGCGGTTTTGGGTGTTTCGCCGGTCGCAAACGTTGTCGTTGCAGGGGCGAGCTTCGATTTCGATGGTGACGGGCAGGTCGAACGCCTCGATGTTCGGGATCAAGGTACGGCCCATTTTGAAGAGGCCGTTGTGATCCGCGATGGAGAAGGGGCCGAGGATTTGGCTGGCCCCGGTCTGGAAGATATCGACGAAATCGACGAAGATGTGCGCTGGGCACATGGCGTGCGTTGGCTGATCCATACCGGCAAAGCCTATATTGTCCGGTTTGCGGGAAACGGTCTTGGCTATCCGGTTTATTTGGGCCTGCCGCACGTCGATGACTACGAACAACCCATCTGCCGCTTTCAGCCTGTGGTGGAAAAATGGCTCGTTGGTGAGGATCCGGCAGGACAGCTGGTTTGCGATGCGCTGGTGGATGGAAAAGTAGAATTCATTGCTCCTGAAAGTGGGAAGGGCGATGAGAAATCGCTCTTTTGGCGGGTCGACTTCATGAACGATGGGCGGGCTCGCAAAGTAAGTATTGCAATGCTTGATAGCAGCGCGGGTGCAGGGTGTAGTCAGCGAATATTCCAGCCTGCCGACAATCAGACTGATCTGTCGGCCCGTTTGTTGCGCGAAGCGCAGGGCGAGTTGGGCCATCCCAATTGTGCGGATGATGACCCGCGCTGGTTTCGTTTTGATGGCAAAACCTATCTGGAGAGCCGTTCGCAATCCCCGGACGCTCCCCGGCAAGAGGCGCAAGAAAAGCACACTGTTCACTTGATCGAAGGCGGATCAGCGCGCCTTATTTGCCGGGCTCAATATAGCTACGGCTCCCCCAAACTCATTGGCATCTGGAACGGGAG
>JAEULI010000086.1 GCA_016793845.1 Sphingosinicella sp. | reverse complement strand
CGTGCGCGGCACGCCGGGACAGGACAACGGCGCGCTTATCGCCCCGCTGATGGCCGACCGCGCGCTGCTTCGCGACCGGCTGATGGCGGCTGTCGCCTTCGCCAAGGCGCATCCGCTCGTGGACCCTTCGCGCATCGCCATCATCGGCTTCTGCTTCGGCGGTCTTTGTGCACTTGATGTCGCGCGCACCGGCACCACCGAAGTGGTGGGCGCGGTATCGTTCCACGGCATCTATCCGCAGCCGAACCTCGGCCCGCAGGCGCCGATCCACACCAAGGTGCAGGTCCACCACGGCTGGGAAGATCCGCTCGCCCCGCCGCAGGACGTGCTGGCGCTTACCAAGGAATTGACCGATGCCGGTGCGCAGTGGCAGCTCAACGCCTACGGCGACACCGTCCACGCCTTCACCGCGAAGGGCATGAACAATCGCGAAGGCGGCGCACAGTACAACGAGATCGCCGACCGCCGTTCATGGCAGGCGACGCTGCTGTTCTTTGAGGAGATCTTCGCCTGAGGCGGATTTCCAGCCTTTGCGTGTTCCTCGGTTCCAGCCGGGGCGCGCGCCCTGACTATGCGGATGCCGCGCACGCGCTCGGCACGGCAATGGCCGCGCGCGGCATCCGCCTCGTTTACGGCGGCGCGTCTATTGGACTGATGGGCGTGCTCGCTGATGCCGTGCTCGCGGCGGGCGGTGAAGCCATCGGTATCATCCCGCAGGCGCTTGTCGACCACGAGGTCGCGCACCACGGCCTCACCGAGCTGGTCATCACCGGCTCGATGCACGAGCGCAAGGCCGAGATGGCCAGCCGCGCCGATGCCTTCGCAGCGCTTCCCGGCGGCGTCGGCACGCTCGAGGAGCTGTTCGAGGTATGGACATGGAGCCAGCTCGGCATCTTCGAGAAGCCCTGCGGCCTGCTCAACGTCGCGGGCTATTATGACCAGCTTGCCGGTTTCCTCGACCACATGGCCGCCGAGAAATTCGTGCGACCGCAGCACCGGGGGATGCTCGCCGTCGCCAAAACGGCGGACGCTCTCATCGATGCGCTGGAGGCTTGGCAGCGCCCTGTCGTCGAGAAATGGATCGGCCTCGAACAAAGCTAGACGCAGCTGTTCGAGGCTGCTATCGGCCGCCGCGATGTCCATGACGATTAAAACGATTAGCACCAAGCCGACCCGCGCTCGCGGGGCGGTTCTGCGTGTGCTGACGGCTTAACCGGTCAAGCAAGCAGGACAGAGCCCCGCCGAGCGCGGGGCGGCCTGGAACCTTCCAAAGCCACTGACCCCCGCGCCTCCGCACATAACAGGAGACGCAGTTCACATGACCAGATCCCTTCCCGCCCGACCCAACGTCGGCATCGTCGGCGCCACCGGCCTCGTCGGCGGCATGATGCTTGAAATCCTTGCGGAGCGCGATTTCCCGCTCGGTACGCTCCGCCTGTTCGCCTCCGCGCGGTCGGCCGGAAAAGCGACGCCCTTCCGCGGCACCGACGTGGTGGTTGAAGACGCCGAAACGGCGGACTTCGCGGGTCTCGACATCGTCTTCTTCTCTGCGGGCGGATCGACTTCACGCGCACTCGCGCCGAAAGCGGCGGCCGCGGGCGCGGTCGTCATCGACAACAGCTCGGCGTGGCGCAGCGATCCCGACGTGCCGCTCGTCGTCGCGGAGGTGAACCCCGAAGCGCTGCGCGACATTCCGAAGGGCATCGTCGCCAATCCGAATTGCACCACGATGGCCGCGATGCCCGTGCTGAAGCCGCTGCACGAAGCCGCGGGCCTGAAGCGCCTCATCGCCAGCACCTATCAGGCGGTCTCCGGCGGCGGCATGGCGGGCGTCGAGGAACTCCACGAACAGATCGTCGCGGGCGCGGCGGGCAGCGACGCGCTGGCGCGCGATGGCGGCGCCGTCGATCTGGGCCAGCCGCGCAAGTGGGCGGTGCCGATCGGCTTCAACGTCGTGCCGCTCAACTACGTGCTCGGCGAGGACGGTTACACCGAGGAGGAAGCCAAGCTCCGCGACGAAAGCCGCAAGATCCTCGATCTCCCCGACCTCACCGTTTCCGGCACCTGCGTGCGCGTGCCCGTATTCACCGGCCACGCGCTTTCGATGAACGTGGCGTTCGAACGTCCGATCTCGGTCGCCGAAGCGCTTAGGCTGCTCGGTTCAGCGCCGGGCGTTGTCGTCACGGACGTACCGAACCCGCTCGAAGCGACGGGCAAGGACCCTGTGTTCGTCGGACGCGTCAGGAGCGACCCGACCGTTGCTCACGGCCTCGCCCTGTTCGTCGTCGGCGACAACCTCCGCAAGGGTGCGGCGCTCAACGCCGTGCAGGTCGCGGAAGTCCTCCTCGAACGGGCGCGCTGATCGCGTTCAATCGACAAGGGCCGGAGCGGCGAGCTGCCTTGCATGGGCACGCACGTCCTCCGGCCAGTTCTCTGTGAGCGCCGCGAAGCGGGCGCCATCCGCCGCAAACAGAGCACGCGAAGCTTCTTCGAAATTCTCCCGGTTGCCCGCCATCGCGGACATGAAGCGGTAAGCCGCTTCCGCCGCCGCCTTGGCGATACTGCGGCTGTCCCGCGCGGCCTCCTCGACGAGACGGCGCAGCGTCGCCGACGCCCCGCCCTGCTGCGTTTTCAGCCAGTCCCAGTGACGCGGCAGCAGCGTGACCTCCTTCGCAATGACGCCGAGCTTGGGGCGCCCCGGCACGCTGGAAGGCGGCGCATAGCGCGCAGCGACCTCCGCCTCCGTACCACGCAGGTCGAGATCGGTTTCGGCGCCGGTCCTGTCGTTGAAGATGAGCACATTGTCTGAGCCGCCCCGTTTGAGGGCGAGCGCCACATCGGCAAGCGGCCCGGAGACGCACCTGCTGTCGCCCCGAAACGCCGTGAAATTTTCCTGTTCCATGCGCAGCGATTTACCCGGGTAAAAACATTTCGTCAATATTACCCGGGTAAATTCCTCGCGCTGCCCGCACGCCACTGCAGCGCGACCTCGCAAACCACCAGCGGCACGACCCAGTTCACCCAGATCGCGGCCGAGATCGCCTCTTCGCCGAGCGCGGAAAAAACAGGGAAGCCGGGAAACTGCGTGACGATCCGGCATCCCACGAAGGTCCATGTCAGCACGTAGCTGCGGATCATCCACTGGCGATGGCTTTCGATGCGGCCATTCCGCGCCGCGCGCCAGCCCATGGCCGCGACAAGCAGCCAGACGGCGGCAAGCGTCCCCGTAGCGGCGCCGACACTCCGCGGCTCGTGATACGCGGCGATGGAGAGCGCGAGCGCCGTTCCAGCACCCAGCACGCCCGCGAGGAGATAGATTTGTCCAACCGGGCGATGCCACCGGAAGGCGCGGCGCGTCCAGCCGATGTAGATGTTCGCGGTGCCGGCAAGGATCATCACGACCCCGCCTGCGGCATGTACATAAACAAGCGGAACATGCTGCGCGTGCTGGGCAAAGCGCGCACCATTCAGCAGAGGCAATGCAACCACCCATAGGATCACAGCTGACGTCAGCACGGCGATCCCCATCAGGATACCCGGCAGGCGCAATACCAATGGCATGACTTTCCCCCCTTGTCGCGCGCCATAGCTAGCATATTCCCGGTGCGCACGACATGATCCGCGATATGCTTCCCGCCACTATCACCCGTTGGTTCGACACGCGCGGCTGGCGCGTGCGGCGGCATCAGGCGGAAATGGTCGCTGCCGCCGAAGCCGGGCAGCATGCGCTGCTCGTAGCGGCGACAGGTGCGGGCAAGACGCTCGCGGGCTTCCTGCCGACGCTCGCCGACCTCGTCCAAAACCCATCCGAAGGCTTGCACACGCTCTATGTCTCGCCACTGAAAGCGCTCGCGGCCGATGTCGAACGCAACCTGCTTACCCCGATCGCCGAGATGGGCCTTCCCATCCGCGTCGAGACACGCACCGGGGACACGTCCTCCGACAAGAAAGCCCGCCAGCGCGCGGCGCCCCCGCACATCCTGCTCACGACACCGGAATCGCTGTCGCTGCTGCTCTCCTATCCGGACAATGCGCGCATGTTCGCGGGCCTCAAGACCATCGTAATCGACGAGGTCCATGCCTTCGCCAGCGGCAAGCGCGGCGATCTGCTGGCGCTCGCGATAGCGCGGCTGCAGGCGATCGTGCCCGATATGCGCCGCGTCGCCCTTTCCGCCACCATCGGCGACCCGGAGGACTATCGTCGCTGGCTCGCGCCCGAAGAAAACGTGACGCTCGTCGCGGGCGAGCCAGGCGCGAAGGCGAAGATCGAAATTCTCACACCGGAGGGCCGCGTGCCGTGGTCCGGCCATTCGGGGCGCTACGCCGCCGAACAAGTGTATCGCGAGATCGAACGGCATAAGCTCACGCTCGTTTTCTGCAACACGCGCAGCCTCGCGGAACTGGTCTTCAACGACCTCTGGACGGTGAACGAGGCGACGCTGCCCATCGGCCTGCACCACGGATCGCTCTCGAAGGAAGCCCGGCAGAAGGTGGAGGGCGCCATGGCGGACGGGCGACTGCGCGCGCTCGTCTGCACCGCCAGCCTCGACCTCGGCGTCGATTGGGGCGACGTCGATCTCGTCATCCAGATGGGCGCGCCCAAGGGCTCCTCGCGGCTCATCCAGCGCATCGGACGCGCCAATCACCGGCTCGACGAGGCGAGCGAGGCGATCGTCGTGCCCGGCAACCGCTTCGAATATCTCGAAGCCCGCGCCGCGCTCGATGCGATCGATGCGGGCGAACTCGATACCGAGCCATGGCGCCCCGGCGCGCTCGACGTGCTCGCCCAGCACCTGATGGCGTGCGCCTGCGCAGAACCCTTCGATGCGGACACGATGTTCGATGAGGTCCGCCGCGCCGCGCCCTATGCGGCGCTCACCCGCCCAGAATTCGACCGCGTGCTGCATTTCGTGGCGGACGGCGGCTATGCGCTGCGCGCCTACGACCGTTACAAGCGCCTGACGCAGAACCCGGACGGGCGCTGGCGCGTCAGCCATCCGAATCTCGCCAAGCAGCACCGGCTGAACGCAGGCATCATCGTCGAGGCGCCGATGCTCGACGTGCGCTTCGGCAACGGCCGCGCACTCGGCCGCGTCGAGGAGTATTTCGCCTCCACCCTCTCCCCCGGCGACACGTTCCGCTTTGCCGGCCTCGCGCTGGAGGTGGAGCGCATCGTCGACACCGATCTCATCGTCAGCGCGACGCGGCGCGCGGCGATGATCCCGAGTTACATGGGCGCGCGTCTGCCGCTCTCCACGCACCTCGCCGACCGCGTGCGCGGCTTCCTCGCCGAACCGGAGGAATGGCGGCGCTTTCCGGCGGACGTGGCGGAGTGGCTGGAGGTGCAACAAATCCGATCCGTGCTGCCGAAGCCCGGCGAGCTTCTGATCGAGACCTTCCCGCACGACGGCCTGCACCACATGATCGCCTACAGCTTCGAAGGCTGGAACGCGCACCAGTCGCTGGGAATGCTGCTGACGCGCCGCATGGAGACGCTCGGCCTGCAACCCACGGGCTTCGTGGCGAATGACTACGCGCTCGGCGTCTACGGCCTGAAGGAGGTCAAAGACCCTGCCCCGCTGTTCTCACCCGACATCCTTGAGGACGAACTTGCCGAATGGGTGCAGACCTCGCACCTCCTGAAGCGCGCCTTCCGCGAGGTCGCGGTCATCGGCGGCCTCATCGAGCGGCAGCATCCGGGCAGGCGCAAGAGCGGCCGGCAGGTCACCTTCTCCACCGATCTCATCTACGACGTGCTCCGCAAATACGAGCCCGACCACATGCTGCTGCGCGCCGCATGGGAAGACGCGCGCCTGCGGCTGACCGACGTCGCCCGCCTCGCAAACCTACTGGACCGCGCCGCCAGCAGCATCGTCCACAAACGGCTCGGCCGCGTCTCGCCGCTCGCCGTGCCCGTACTGGTGATGATCGGCCGAGAAAGCGTCGCACAGGGCCTTGCCGACGAGGCGCTGCTCATCGAGGCGGAAGCCCTCGCCCAGGAGGCGATGCACGTCGACGAGCGTCGTTGTTGAACGCCCCGATATGGCGTAGAATCGCCGCCAGGGAGATCGCGTCATGAACGCCTGGGCCATCGCCGTCCTGCTAGCCGCCGGAACCACCGAACCGGTCTCGCCACCGCCTGCCGCGAACGAAGCCGTCGATTTTGGCGCCGACAAGTCACAGCGCATGACCGTGCCCGTCAGCATCGACGGGCAAGGGCCGTTCAATTTCGTCGTGGATACAGGCGCCGAACGCACCGTGCTCTCCGAAGAGCTGGCAAACACGCTCGGCCTCGGGCGCACAGGCACTGCCGAGGTGCACAGCATCAGCGGCGCCCAGCGCTTCCAGACGGTGACAGTGCCATCGCTCTCCGTGACGAGTACGCCCGTTCGCAATGTACAGGCGCCGCTCCTCAAGCGCGGCAATCTCGGCGCGGAGGGGCTGCTCGGCATCGACAGCCTGCAATCGAAAGCGATCCTCATAGATTTCGCAGAGCAGAAGATCATGGTGACGCCCGCCTCGAAGGCGCCCGAGCTCAACGCCGACGAGGGCGACACCATCGTGATCCGCGCGCGGAGCCGTCTCGGTCGTCTCATCCTCGCCGATGCCGCTGTCGGCCAGCGCAAGATCGCAGTGGTGATCGATACCGGCGCCGAGCACAGCGTCGGCAACCTTGCGATGCGCAAAGCGGCAGTGAAGCGCGGCAAGGCGCTGCTGCTGATCCCGACGACACTGCAGGACGTCGCGGGCGGCTCCGTTCCCGCAGAGATCGCCGTCGTGAACGACATGCGCCTTGGCAGCGTGACACTCACCGGTATGCCGATCGCCTTCGCCGACCTTCCCGTTTTCCGGCAACTCGGCCTCGACAAACGCCCGGCGATGCTGCTCGGCATGAACACACTCCGCGCTTTCAATCAGGTGGCGGTGGACTTCGCGACGAAAAAGGTGCGCTTCGTGGTGCCGGGCGACAGCAGCCGCGAGGACGCCACGCAGCTTGCGAGCACCGAATAGCGCCCCTTGATCCCGCCCGCGCGTCGGGGCATAGCCGGAACCATGGTTCCCCTTTCGTTCGCAGGCCACGAGATGGTGCCGCTCCCAGCGGGCGCGCTCTGGTGGCCCGCACGTCGCGCGCTTCTCGTTGCCGACCTGCACTTCGAAAAGGCGAGCTGGTTCGCACGTTTCGGCCAGATGCTGCCGCCCTACGACAGCCTGCAGACACTGTCCGACCTCGACGCGCTGATCACGGCCACCGGCGCACAGACGCTCTGGTGTCTCGGCGACAGCTTCCACGACGCAGACGGCCCCGGACGGCTCGGCGACAAGGCGCTCGGACTGCTCACGACGCTTCAAAGCCGTGTCGACTGGATATGGATCACCGGCAACCACGACCTCAAAGCCGACGGTCTCGGGCATGTCCGTCCGGAGGTCGAGGTGGACGGCATCGTTCTGCGCCACGAGGCTGAAGCCGGATCCCCGCTCCCGGAGATCAGCGGGCACTTCCATCCGAAAATCCGCGTGCAAGGGCGCGGACGCATGGTGAGCCGCCGCTGTTTCGTGATGTCGGAGCACAAGCTGATCCTGCCCGCCTTCGGCGCGCTCACCGGGGGGCTCGCCGCCGACCACCCCGCGATCCTGAACGCCGCCGGACGTCCCGCGACCGCGCTGGTGCCCACGAAAGACCGCCTCTTGCGCTTCCCGCTCGCCGCCTGACGATCAGGCTGTCCGCGGTCCCCACAGTATCACGGCTGCGCCGACGAGGCAGAGTCCAACCCCGATCACATCCCACCGATCCGGCCGCACGCCCTCGGCAGCCCACAGCCAACCGAGCGCCGAAAGAATGTAGATGCCGCCGTAGGCCGCGTAGGCCCGGCCCGCCTGATCGGTTTCAGCGAGCGTCAACAACCACGCGAACAGGCAAAGCGACAGCACGCCCGGCACAAGCCAGAGCGGCGACTTGCCAAGGCGCAGCCACGCCCAGAAAGCGAAGCATCCGGCGATTTCGGCAATGGCGGCGCCGACATAGGCAGCAATGGTAAATCCCGGCATCCGTTAGAGCCTGTCCTGTTGATTTTGAAGCATCGTGATTGCGTTTCCGTGTTCGTCCGGCAAGGAGCGTGGTGCGGCGCGTAGCAGAGCTACGCGCAAGCCGCGCGACGCCGTCCGGCGGGCGCGGAAACGCAACCGCGAAGCGGCGGGCGGAAATGGGCGCATGGGGGCGTCGCTCGTCGGTCACGATGCTTCTGCATCGCTCCCTCCTCGCTCCTACCCATGCGCCCATTTCCGCTCCGTCACGACGCTTCAAAATCAACAGGACAGGCTCTAAAGCACTTCGGTCTTATAGTGGTGCCACATGAAGACCGCCGCCGCGCCCCGGTGCGGCCGCCACAACTCGGCGATTTCCCGCGTCGCACGCTCGCTCGGCCGTTCGGCGAGACCCTTGATACGCCCCACCTCGATCTGCACGGCGAGATCGCCCGCGGGCCAGATGTCGGGGCGTCCCTCGGCAAACAGCAGGTAGATTTCCGCCGACCAGCGTCCGATGCCCTTCACGGCGCTCAGCAATGCGATGGCCGCCTCGTCATCGGCGGGCAGGTTCGCGAAGTCGATCTCACCGGAAGCGGAAAGGCCGGCAAGGCTTTGCGCATAGCCGATTTTCTGTCGCGAGAGGCCCGCCCCGCGCAGCTCTTCGACAGAACGTGCAAGCAGCGCGCGGGGGTCTGCGATATCGCCGATCGCGACTGCAAGCTTGTTCCAGATGCTGTTCGCCGCGCCGACGCTCACCTGCTGGCCCACGATGGTCCTCAGCAGCGTTTCATAGCCCCGTCTGCGGATGCGTGGCTCCGGATACCCCGCCCGGCCGAGCGCCGCCGCAACATGTTCGTCGCGCGCCGCGATAACATCGATGCCTTCCCGCAAGGCTTCCGCACTCAGACCCATCCGCCGCTCATGCCTTTTGACAACGCCCGTCTTGCCGCTATTAGGCTCCCCGAATCCAAAGGTCGAGGGAACGGGGAACGAGATGCCGAAACTGATTGTCGTGTCGCGCGACGGGTCCGAAAAGACGGTGGAAGCCGAAAACGGCCTGTCCGTGATGGAAGCCATTCGCGACAACGGCTTCGACGAGCTTTTGGCGCTGTGCGGCGGCTGCTGTTCCTGCGCGACCTGCCACGTGTTCGTCGACGACGCATGGACGGACACCGTGGGCGGACCCGGCGAGGACGAGAACGATCTTCTCGATTCGTCTGACCATAAGCAGGCCAGTTCGCGGCTTTCCTGCCAGATCGAGATGAACGATGCGCTCGACGGCCTCAAGGTCATCATCGCGCCGGAAGATTGAGGTTTTGGGGCCTGAGTTCCACGCTCGCGTTTTGCGGGCGATTGTTGCAGTCTTTGCGTGATGAAACTCGGTCCACTTCCCAAACAGGGCTTTTTCGCCGACAAGAACCACGCCTTCTGGATGCTCCAGATCGGCGGCTGGTCTGCCTATCTGGTGCTGCGCGCGCTCGGCGGTCTCGCGAACTCGATGGGCATCGCCTACATCCTGCCGACGCTGATCGCGACCGCGACCGGCTTTTCCCTCACGCTGCTGATGTCCGCCGCCTACCGGCGGATTATCCGGATGCGTGCAGTGTTCGTATGGAGCCTCACACTCACGCTTGTCGCGCTTGCCGCCGGCGTCTTTTCTGTGATCGAGGTGTGGGCGCACGCGCGCTTCTACAACTCGACGTTCGAGCCCGAAGGCATCCAGTTCTTCGGCGCGATCCTGCTCGACCTCTCCGTGCTCGCTGCTTGGACGGGGCTCTATTACGGCATCAACTACTACCTGCTGCTCGATGAACAGTCGGAACGCGTGCTCATTCTTTCGGGTCAGGCGAGCGCAGCGCAGCTTGCGATGCTGCGCTACCAGCTCAATCCGCACTTCCTGTTCAACACGCTGAACAGCATATCCACGCTGGTACTGCTGAAGGAGACCGAGCGCGCCAACACGATGCTCTCGCGCCTGTCCTCGTTCCTGCGCTACAGCCTCGTCAGCGATCCGACCGAAACGGTGAGCCTCGCGCAGGAGATCGAGGCGCTGAAGCTTTATTTCGAGATCGAAAGGATGCGCTTCGAGGATCGGCTGCGCACGCGCTTCGATATCGAGGAGGCCGCGCTGCAGGGCCGCCTGCCCTCGCTTCTCCTCCAGCCGCTTGTCGAAAACGCCATCAAATATGCGGTTACACCGCAGGAAGAAGGCGCGGAAATCGTCGTTGCGGCGCATGTTTCCGGGGATCGGCTGCTCATTTCGATCAGCGACGACGGCCCCGGTCTCACAGCCGAGCGCTCGGCGCTCATCCCGTCCGCCGGGGTCGGATTGAACAATATTCGCGATAGACTGTTTCAGACCTATGGCGACGACCAGCGGTTCGAAATGATATCAAACGTGCCGCAGGGGGTCGTCGCCAACATTGAAATCCCGTTCGAGCCAGCGAACGCCCGGCTCAAGGAGAATGCCTGATGATGATCCGGACCATATTGGTCGATGATGAGCCTTTGGCCATCAAGGGTCTTGAGATGCGGCTGGAAGCCTTCGATGACATCGAGATCATCGAACGCTGCGCCAATGGCCGCGAGGCCATCCGCGCGATCAAGACGCACAAGCCCGATGTCGTGTTTCTCGACATCCAGATGCCCGGTTTCGACGGTTTTTCCGTCGTGAACGGCCTCGCCGACATCGAGCCGCCGCTCGTTGTGTTCGTCACCGCCTACAACGAGTTCGCGCTCAAGGCCTTCGATGCCCACGCGGTCGATTACCTGATGAAGCCCGTGGACGAGGCGCGCCTTGCAGCGACGATGGAGCGCGTGCGTCAGCGGCTCGCGGAAAAGAACGCCGGGGCCGAGAAGGACCGGCTGCGCGAGCTTCTTGAAGAAGTCGCCCCGAACGCCGCCGCCGATATCAAGCCCGCGCCCGAGGCCCATGCGGCCTCCCGCTTCGAGCGGATGATCAACATCAAGGATCGCGGTCAGATCTTCCGCGTCGACGTGGAAAGCATCGAACGGATCGATGCTGCGGGCGACTACATGTGCATCTACACCGGCGACAACACGCTGATCCTGCGCGAAACGATGAAAGACCTCGAAAAGCGGCTCGACCCGCGCATCTTCAAGCGCGTGCACCGCTCGACGATCGTCAATCTCGATCAGGTGAAGCAGGTGAAGCCGCACACCAACGGCGAATGCTTCCTGAAGCTCGGCTCCGGCGCCGAAGTGAAGGTCAGCCGCAGCTACCGCGACGTGGTGGCGCGGTTTTTGTAACACACGGCTGTTCGGGATGACGGACGTCCGTCATCCCGCCCCTTCCCAAATAGGGTTTCGCATGAAAGGCTCTCCGCGAACCGCGACCCATGTTCGCCTCGTAGAGTCCGCCCTTGCGAGAACCGAGAACAATCCCGAAGCCAACGACCGATCACGGTGATCGCGCGCACATGCGGCCGCACGCGTGTGCGCCCGCGTACGCGATCGCGCGCGAGCATGTGTCAACTTCATCAACTTCGGCTGGAATCCGGGCGCGGAATGGCCGGGATTGCGTGCGTTACCGCACACCTGTCCCTATTCGGCAAGACCACCGGTCAGGCGTGGACCGCTGCGCCAATATAGTTGATACGGCGATCATCCGACAGTTCGAAGCCGCGCGAGGGACGAAAGCCGATGCCGCGCGTTTCCGTAACCTTGAGCCCGGCGCTCTCCAGCGCGGTGGTCAGTTCCTCGGGCGTCAGGAACTTATTCCAGTCGTGCGTACCGCGCGGGATGAAGCGCAGAACCCATTCGGCGCCGACGATGAGCGTGCCGTAGGAGAGTGCCGTGCGGTTCGGCGTCGAGAAGACGAGGAGACCGGCGGGTTTCAACAGGCTGGCGATACCCCGCAGGAAGACCGGCACGTCCGCGACGTGCTCGACCACCTCCATGCAGGTGATGAGATCGAAGCGCCGCCCTTCCTCTGCCAACGCCTCCACGGAGGACTGGCGATAGTCGATTTCGAGGCTGGACTCGGCCGCGTGCGCCTTCGCCACGGCGATCGCCTCTGCCGCCGCGTCGATCGCCGTCACGCGCCCACCAAGCCGGGCGAGCGGTTCAGCAAGGATGCCGCCGCCGCAGCCGATATCGAGCACATCGAGCCCCGCAAGCCACGCCCGGTCCCGCGAATCGCGCCTGAAGTGCGCCAGCGCCTGCTCACGCACGAACGCGAGACGCACCGGGTTCACCTTGTGAAGCGGTGCCGATGATCCGTGCGCATTCCACCATTCATGGGCGATGCTGTCGAAAAGCCGGGCCTGCGCGGGGTCGATCGTGGTCGTGGTCATGAAACCACTCTCGCGCGCCGACGCCCGCGCCGCAAGATGCGACTAGCTGCAGGGATGTCTGAGGACAGCGCCTGCGCGTGTGTCTTCCAGCTTGCCCTTGTCGAGCGCGACGCGGCCATTGACGATGACGGTCTCGATGCCCTTCGGATAGTCGACAGGGTTCGTCCAGCCCGCCACGTCGTCGAGCGTCTCGTAATCGAAAACGACCACGTCCGCGCGCATCCCCTGCCGGACGAGGCCGCGGTCGCTGAGGCCCATGCGCTGCGCGGGCCAGCCGGTCATCTTGCGGACCGCGTCCTCCAGCGTCAGCACCTGTCGGCGCTTCACATATTCGGCGATCACGCGCGGAAACGTGCCGTAGGAGCGCGGGTGCGGCAGGCCGAGGTCGTCGATCTCGCCGGGCTTCATCGCCGCGCCCGCATCGCTGCCGATGCTCGTCCACGGCTGGCGCAGCGCCGTCTCGATGTCCTTCTCGTCGATCATGAAATAGAGCGCCATCGAACGGTTGGGGTAGGCATTCAGCACGATGTCCCACGCCGCGTCGGCGGGATCGAGACCGAGCGCCTTGCCGATCTCGACGAAATTCTTGCCGTGGAACTGCGCATATTTCTCGCTGTGTGCATTGGCGAGAACGACGCGCTCCCACCCACCCGAAGCCTCCACGAGGTTCGACCAGCCCTCCATCGAGCCTGCTGCGAGCTGCTCTTTCAGTTTCTTGCGGATCGCGGGGTCTTTCAGGCGCTCGAGGCCCTTCTCGACCCCGTCCGCCCACACCCAGTTCGGCACGGTGATTTCGACGCCGGTACCGCCCGCCGGATAGGGATAGAGATCGGCCGCGACATCGACACCACGCGCCCGCGCCGCCTCGACGGCTGCCACCGCCTTCGCCATGCCGGTGCCCCACGCCGGCGCATAGGCGTTTTTCAGGTGGTAGATTTCCACCTTCACGCCGCCCTTCTCGCCGATCTCGATGGCCTCCTCGATGGCAGGCACGAGCTTCGCGCTCTCGTCGCGCATGTGCGTGGCGTAGAAGCCATTGCACTGGCCCGCCACCTTGGCGAGTTCGATGAGGTCGGCCGTCGTCTGGAAGCTGCTCGGCGGATAGATGAGCGCGCTGGTCACGCCGAACACACCCGCCTTCATCGCCGCGGCGACTTCCTTTTTCATCGCCTCCATCTGCGCCTTCGTGGACGCGCCGGCGACATCGCCCATCACCTTCTCGCGCGCCTGCGAGGTCGCGTAGTAACTGCCGAAGTTGACCCCAATGCCCTGCGTTTCCAGCTTCGAAAACCAGGCCGGAATCTCGGCCGCATCGACCGGCGTACCGCCCTCGCCCGAGATCACCGTGGTAACGCCCTGCCGCAGCTTGTTCTCCGCCGTGCCATTCACCGGCAGCACGCGCCCGGACTGGTCCATCATGTCGATGAAGCCCGGCGAAACGTATCGCCCGCGCGCGTCGATCTCCCGCTTGCCCTTTGCCTTGATCGTACCGACCGCAGCGACACGGCCGTCCTTGATCGCCACATCGGCATTCACCCACGGGTTCCCTGCACCGTCGAGAACCCGGCCGCCGCGGATCACGATATCATAGTCCACCGCCGGCTGCGCCGAGGCCGCGCCCGACAGCAGCATCACCGCGAGCGCCGCACGTGCGGCCATGGCCGCCCCATTTCCCTGAACCATGTTCACCCTTCCCGTTCGGCGCCGACAATGTGGCGCACAAATCTCCTTATCAGGACAAAATGATCCCAATCAGAAATTTGTCAATTCCTGTGAGCGCATCATTCGCTCGCAATATTTTACGCCGGGTCCTTCGGCAGGGGGTTGAGTGCCGACTTGAGATCGGCATCAGTTGCCGAACAGATGGAGAGGATACGGCAGGGCCCCTCTCCCACCGCGACATAGGCGTGGCCCATGCTGCCATCGAAATAGACCGAGTCCCCTGTGGACATCAAAGAGGGAGCGTAGAGGTCGCAATGGAATTCGCACTGGCCTTCCAGAACCAGCGCATATTCCTCGCCAGGATGGCGCATCATGTCGCCGAACTCGGCGAGAGATCGCGCGCGGACGTCGATGATCATCGGATTGAGCGATTTGTTGAGCAGGTCCGCCGAGGGGTACACATAGTCGTAAGTCGCGGTGCGTATCCGGGGACCATCGCCCGCGCGGGTGATCGTCCGGCGCCCCGTGGTGAGCGAACGTCCGGCAGGGGTAGCCTTGGGGGCGGCGAACAAGCGCGTGATGTCGATGTCGAGACCGCGGCTCAGACGCATGAGCTTTTCGTAACTCAGCGAAATCTTGCCTGTTTCCACTTTGGACAAAGTCGAAATCGGCATACCCGTCCGCTTGCTGACCTCGGCAAGTGTCATGCCGCGCTCGGTACGGATGCCGCGCAAAACCTCGCCCGGGTCAATGTCCGCAGGCGAAACCGCCGTTATCGCACGCGTAGCGCGGTTTGCAGTCGACATCCTGTTCCTCTCCTGATGCCGCAAGCTAGCAGAGCCATGCCCGACTGTCATGGCGCTGAAACGGGATCGGCCCCATCCGATTTTTCAAAAATTGACAAATTTGAAAATCGCCGACGTAGTGTCACATCCGATCACAGCTCCGCCGGTAAACGCTAAAAGGACTGCCCATGCGACGTGCTTCTCTCGTGGCCCTCATTTCCGCCGCACTGCTGGCATCCGGGCCGGTGGCAGCGCCGGTTCTGGCCGCGCCCGCCGCGGCGACCACGCAGAACCGTCTCTCGGATGCGTTCAAGCTGTTCGCCGAGCAGACCGACGGCACCGTCGGCGTCGCCCTGCAGGCGGTGGATGGCAAGGACATGGCGACGCTGAACGCCGGCACCACCTTCCCCATGGCGAGTACGTTCAAGATCGCCGTCGCCGGCAAGATCTTTGAGCGAATAGACAAGGGCGAAACCTCGCTCGACCAGATGGTGACAGTCGATCCGAAACTGCTCGTCGGCTCTTACGGCATGGCGATCCAGACCCCGCACCCCGGGATCGCGCTCTCCGTCCACAATCTCCTCGAATTCATGCTCACTCAGAGCGATAACACCTCGACCGACGTGCTCGTCCAGCTCGCGGGCGGTCCGGCCGCCGTCAACGCATGGCTGCGCGCGCAGGGCATCACGGGGCAACGGGTCGACAACGATACCGCACACCTCCTCTACCGCGCGATCGGGATCGAAACCCCCGGCCCCGGCACATTCAAGGAAAACGTGGAGGCCGCCTTCAAGGCCAATCCGGCACTGCAAGACCGCGACGGCCCCCGTGCCCCGAACGCGCCGTTCAATGCCGACCCGCGTGACACATCCACCCCGGAAGCCATGGTACAGCTTCTGCTCCGCATCCATTCCGGAAAGGCGATGAGCGCGGCAAGCACGAAGACGTTGATCGGGATCATGGAGCGCTGCCGCACCGGCGGGAATCGCCTCAAGGGCCTGTTGCCGTCCGACACGGTCATCGCCCACAAGACCGGCACGCTGTCGTCTGTGGCGAACGATGTCGGCATCATCACGCTCCCGAACGGACGCCAGTTCGCGATCGCGGTGTTCGTGAAGGGCGATACCCGGGGCACAGCCACGCAGGACAAGGTGATCGCCGACATCGCCCGCGTCGCCTACGACCACTTCCTCACCGTCAACTGAATACGGCAATAGAACCCACGGGAGAGAAGAATGGTGACCAAGCTGCCCCCCGAGCCGCTCGATTGGCGGATCAAGGGCCTGCCTGCCGCGTGGCGCGGCGACGCGGCCGACCTTGCCGGTGCCGGGCTCTCGGTGCTGAACGAAGACCTCATGCTGCCGGCAGCGGTGCTGCGCCGCTCGGCGCTCCAGCACAACAGCCGCTGGATGCAGCGTTTCACCGCACTGACCGGCACACAGATCGCTCCGCATGGCAAGACGACAATGAGCCCTGAACTCTTCGCCATGCAGATGGCGGACGGCGCGTGGGGAATCACCGCGGCGACCGCCGGCCATGTCCGCGCCTACCGCGCATTCGGCATCGGGCGAATCTTCATGGCGAACCAGCTCGTGGGGCGTGCGAACATCGCCTATGTCGCAGGTGAACTGCGTACCGATCCCGATTTCGATTTCTACTGTCTCGTCGACTCGATGCACGCGATCGACCTTCTGGAAGCCGGGCTGGCGGCGAGCCCGCCGGGCCGGCGACTACAAGTGCTGATCGAACTCGGCCTTTCCGGCGGCCGCACAGGTTTCCGCGACGATGCCGAGGCGATTGCGGCAGCAGAGCGGATCGCAGCATCCCCGCACGTGTGCCTTCGCGGCATCGAAGCGTTCGAAGGCGTCGTTCAGGGACTCGAACCCACCGAGCGTGACGCGAAAGTCGATGCCCTGTTGCAGCGGATCGTCCGCCTTGGCGAACACTGCCACGATAGCGGTCTGTTCACGGGCGAGCCGATGCTCTCGGCGGGCGGCTCCTCGCTGTTCGATCGTGTCGCCGAAACATTCGGCGCCGCGCGGAAAGAACGACCGTTTTTCGTGCTGCTGCGCAGCGGCTGCTACCTCATCCACGACAGCCATTTCTACAAGCAACTCATCGACCAGCTCGAGGCGCGCTCGCCGATCGCTGCAAGCCTTGGCGAAGGACTGCGCCCTGCGCTGGAAGTTTGGGCCTATGTCCATTCGCGGCCCGAACCGACACGGGTGATCGCGGGCCTCGGCAAGCGCGACATCGGGGAGGACGTCGCCCGCCCCACCCCGCTCGCATGGGCTCGCCCCGGAGCCGATGCTGCGCCGCTGCCACTCAGCGAAGCACACCGTGTCGTCCGGCTCGACGACCAGCACGCCTATCTCGACGTTCCGGCGGAATCATCGCTGCAACCAGGCGATCTCATCGGCTTCGGCATTTCACACCCCTGCACGACCTTCGACAAATGGAAGCTGCTTTACATCGTCGACGATGCGCTGGTGGTGACGGGGTCGATACGGACCTATTTCTGAACCGCTCCGTTTGATCGGAGTCATGGTTGGTGCATGGCCCTCGGTGCAAAAAACTTGCGCCGGACGCTTGCGTTGCAAAACTGCAACACCATATCGCGCTCGGTCCATGATTGCCCGCCAAGGGGGATGTAAACGGTATGAATATTGAGAAATTCAGCGACCGCGCCAAGGGCTTCCTGCAGTCCGCGCAGACCGTCGCGATCCGCATGAGCCACCAGCGTGTGGCGCCAGAGCATCTGCTGAAGGCGTTGCTGGAAGACGATCAGGGCATGGCCTCGGGGCTCATCCAGAAAGCAGGCGGCGATGCGCGTGCAGCCGTGCGCGAGGTCGACCAAGCGCTGGCGAAGCACGCGCAGGTTTCCGGCGGCGGCGCGCAGGGTGTGCAGTGGGACAACGACACCGTGCGCGTGCTGACGCAAGCCGAGGAGGTCGCGAAGAAGGCGGGCGACAGCTTCGTCACCGTCGAGCGGCTGCTGTTAGCCCTGACCCTCGCCAAGGATACCAACGCGGGCAAGGCGCTGGCAGCCGCAGGTGTGACGCCGCAGGGCCTGAACAGCGCCATCGAAACGCTGCGTCAGGGCCGCACCGCCGACACGGCAGGCGCAGAGGACCGCTATGACGCGCTGAAGAAGTTCGCGCGCGATCTGACCGAGGCCGCACGCGCGGGTAAACTCGACCCCGTGATCGGCCGCGACGAGGAAATCCGCCGTACGATCCAGGTGCTTGCGCGCCGCACCAAGAACAACCCGGTACTGATCGGCGAGCCGGGCGTCGGCAAGACCGCGATCGCGGAGGGGCTGGCGCTACGCATTGCGAACGGCGACGTGCCGGACGGTATCAAGGACCGCACTGTGATGGCGCTCGACATGGGCGCGCTGATCGCGGGTGCGAAGTATCGCGGCGAGTTCGAAGAGCGCCTGAAGGGTGTGCTCGACGAGGTGAAAGCCGCCGAGGGCGACATCATTCTGTTCATCGACGAGATGCACACGCTGATCGGCGCGGGCAAGTCCGAGGGCGCGATGGACGCCTCCAACCTGCTGAAGCCCGCGCTCGCGCGCGGCGAGCTGCACTGCATCGGCGCGACCACGCTCGACGAGTATCGCAAGCACGTGGAGAAGGACCCTGCCCTGCAGCGGCGCTTCCAGCCGGTGTTCGTCGGCGAGCCGACCGTGGAGGATACGATCTCGATCCTGCGCGGGCTCAAGGAGAAATACGAGCTTCACCACGGCGTGCGCATCACCGACGGCGCGCTCGTCTCCGCCGCGACGCTTTCCAACCGCTACATCACCGACCGCTTCCTGCCGGACAAGGCCATCGACCTGATGGACGAGGCCGCGTCGCGTCTGCGCATGGAGGTGGAATCCAAGCCCGAGGAGATCGAGAATCTCGACCGACGCATCATCCAGCTCAAGATCGAGCGCGAGGCGTTGAAGAAGGAGACCGATACCGCGTCCAAGGACCGGCTCGCCAATCTGGAGCGCGATCTTGCCGATCTCGAAGAGCAATCGGCGGGGCTGACCACGCGCTGGCAGGCAGAGCGCGAGAAGATGCAGTCCGAGACGAAGCTGAAGGAACAGCTCGACGCGGCGCGCATCGAACTGGAGCAAGCGCAGCGTTCGGGCGATCTCGGGCGCGCGGGCGAGCTCTCCTACGGCGTCATTCCCGGTCTCGAAAAGCAGCTTGCCGAGGCCGAAGGGGCCAGCAAGGGCGCGATGGTGCGCGAAGAAGTGACGGCCGACGACATCGCCGCCGTCGTTTCGCGCTGGACGGGCATTCCGGTCGACCGGATGCTCGAAGGCGAGCGCGAAAAGCTGCTCCAGATGGAAGCGCTGATCGGCAAGCGCGTGATCGGTCAGGAAGATGCGGTGAAAGCTGTCTCCGCCGCCGTGCGCCGCGCGCGCGCGGGGCTTCAGGACCCAAACCGGCCGCTCGGTAGCTTCCTGTTCCTCGGGCCCACGGGTGTCGGCAAGACCGAGCTCACCAAGGCGCTCGCCGAGTTCCTGTTCGACGACGCGGGCGCGATGGTGCGCATCGACATGTCCGAATACATGGAGAAGCACTCGGTCGCCCGGCTGATCGGCGCCCCTCCGGGCTATGTCGGCTATGATGAAGGCGGCGTGCTCACCGAGGCGGTGCGGCGCAGACCCTATCAGGTCGTGCTGTTCGACGAGGTCGAGAAAGCGCATGCGGACGTGTTCAACGTGCTGCTGCAGGTGCTCGACGACGGACGGCTGACCGACAGCCAAGGCCGCACGGTGGACTTCACCAACACCATCATCATCCTCACCTCGAACCTCGGTTCGCAGTACCTCTCGTCACTGCGCGACGATCAGACCGTGCACGATGTCGAAGACGAAGTGATGGCCGTGGTGCGCGGACATTTCCGGCCCGAGTTCCTGAACCGGCTGGATGAGATCATCATGTTCCACCGGCTGGCGCAGGCGCACATGGGGCCGATCGTCGATCTGCAACTGGCGCGCGTGCAAAAGCTTCTCGCCGATCGCAAGATCAGCATCGACCTCACCCCCGCCGCGCGCGACTGGCTGGGCCGTGTCGGCTACGATCCCGTCTACGGCGCAAGACCACTGAAACGTGCCGTGCAGAAGTATCTGCAGGACCCCCTCGCCGACAAAATCCTCTCCGGCGAGATCGGCGACGGCACGGCCGTGAAGGTCGATGAAGGCGACGGGGCGCTGGCATTTCAGGTGTCGTGACATCGGGCGGAGACATGGCTAGCAATGACCCATGTCCCCGCCAACAACGCACTTCGCGCTTAATCCGGATCTCGATACCGCCGCGCTTGCCGAAACCTTTACGCGCGATGGACAAGTCTCCATCGACGGCTTCCTGACATTGGCATCGGCGAACGCGCTCGCCGCATATCTGAACAGCCGCGATGACTGGATCGAGGTGCTCAATGCCGGGGAGAAGGTCTACGAAATTCCGCAGCAGCGACTGCCCGAACTCGACGCCGCGGCACAGGCACAGCTCGACCGCTCCGTGAACGATGCCGCGCGGCACGGCTTTCAGTATCGCTACCGCGCGATCCGAACCGATGATGACCCTGCCGCGCGGACCCGGTCCGGAACACCACTCGACATGTTTGCGAATTTCCTCTGTTCGGAGACGGTCATATCCTTCTTCCGCACGATCACAGGCACAGCACGCATCGATTTCGCGGATGCACAAGCGACAGCATACGGGCCGGGTCATTTTCTGACACGCCACGACGACGACGTGGCGGGCAAGAACCGGTATGCGGCCTATGTCTTCGGCCTC
>JAEULI010000084.1 GCA_016793845.1 Sphingosinicella sp. | reverse complement strand
GTCCCTCAGTCCCGACAGCTTCATCCGGCGCACGCTGCTGCTCGATGCCGCGATGTCCGGCGCTTGCGCTGTGCTTCTGGTTGCGGGCGCCGGCACGCTTGCCGGTCTGCTCGGCCTTCCCGAAGACCTGCTCTTCACCTCGGGCCTCGTCCTCGTGCCCTTCGTCGGGCTGCTCGTCTGGCTGATGCGCGCAGGCAGCCCTTCGGCAATCGGCGTGCGCGCCGTGATCGCGATCAACCTTGCATGGGTCGCGGCGAGCGCAGCGCTGCTGATTTCCGGACTCGTCGATCCGACACCGCTCGGCACGGCATTCGTGATCGTGCAGGCGGTCGCCGTGCTGGTGTTCGCCGAGCTTCAGATCATCGCGATCAGGCGGACGGCGCTTCCCCGGGCGGCGTGACCGCGCCGCCACCCGGCGGCACCCGCTTCTCCACCGGCGGCTGCGCTGCGCTCGGCCGCCGTACGAGAAGGATCGCGACGAAGAGGATCGAGATGCCCGCGAAATCCGTGACCGACAGGATCTCCTCAAACCACAGATAGCCGAGCAGCGCCGCGAACACCGGCTGGATGAGGAGACCGACGCCGCTCGCCAGCGGCGTGAGGTGCGGCAGCGCATAGATGATGAGCCCCTGCCCGACCACCTGGCTGCCGAGCGCAAGCAGGATCACCGGCGTCCAGTCCTGCGGCCACACATTCCCCGGCGCGATCAGCGCCACCGGCAACAGGCAGATCGCCCCCGCGAGCGTAACGGGCGCAAGCGTCGCCATCGCGGAGAGGCCGCCGCGCGCCCTGCCCATGACGACGAGATAGCCCGTGTAGAACACCGCCGCGACGAAGCAGAGCAGATCGCCGAACAGATGCTCGCCCGATACGCTCGCGGAATCGCCCATCAACATACCGATGCCGACCGCGGCGAGCGCCAGCGCCAGCGCCGCCACTGGCGTCGGCCAGCGGCGGGCCACCAGATAGCCCCAGATCGGAAACAGGAAGGCGGCAGCATTGCCGAGCAGCGCCGCGTTCGCAAGTTCGGTCCGCACGATGCCGAGATGCCAGGCCGCAAGGTCAGCCGCGAAAAAGAAGCCCGCGAGGAACAGCCACGGCACGCTCCCGCGCGGCGGCAGCAGCGGCGCGTCGCGTTCCATCACGCGCGCCAGCGCATAGAGCAGCGGCACCGCGAGCGCGAGGCGCCAGAACGCCGATTGCAGCACGCCGACGTCCGCGACGCGGACAAAGATCGGCCCCGCCGAGAGCATGGCACTGCCTGTCAGAAACAGCGGGAAGGCGAAGCGGGGAGTTTTCATTGACGCGGCAATACCTAATCTTGTTTGTCGCCGCCATCCCGCGTTCCCAAGTTGACGGGCGGAGGGACACTAGCAGGAAGGTTCGTGATGCCGACACTCTTCGACCCCGTTCAGTTCGGCGCCATCAGCGCCGACAATCGTATCCTGATGGCCCCGCTGACCCGCGCACGTGCCGACCGCGACGGCGTTCCGCAGGCGTTCGTGAAGGATTATTACGCGCAGCGCTCAGGCGCGGGCCTCATCATCTCCGAAGCGACCGGCATTTCGCGGCAGGGCCTTGGCTGGCCGAATGCGCCGGGCATCTGGTCTGAAGCGCAGGTCGAAGCGTGGAAACCGGTGACGGCGGCCGTACACGCGGCTGGCAGCAAGATCGTGAGCCAGCTCTGGCACATGGGCCGCCTCGTGCACCCGTCCGTGAGCGGCATGGAGTCGGTATCATCGAGCGCGATCCAGGCGCCGCACTACGCGCACACCTATGAGGGCAAGAAGGACTATGTCGTCCCGCACGTCCTGACGAAGGACGAGATCGCCGGGATCGTTTCCGACTATGCTGCGGCTGCGCGCAACGCGATCCGCGCCGGATTCGACGGCATCCAGCTCCACGCGGCAAACGGCTATCTGATCGACCAGTTCCTGCGCGACAACTCCAACACGCGCGACGACGAATACGGCGGCAGCCCGGAGAACCGCACACGCTTCCTGAACGAGGTGCTGGACGCGGTGATCGCGGAGATCGGCGCCGACCGCACCGCGATCCGCTTCTCGCCGAACGGCGACACGCAGGGCACCGAAGACAGCGACCCGGCCACATTGTTCGACATCGTCGCGCGGCAGCTCGCCGTGCGCGGTCTCGCCTTCGTCGAGCTGCGCGAGCAGCGGCCGGGCGGCACATTCGGCAATTCGGACGTGCCGCAGGTGTCGCCGTCGTTCCGCCGCCTCTACGACGGCCCACTGGTGCTGAACAACGACATCACGCCGGAAATGGGGGCGGCGTTCGTGGAAAGCGGCAAGGCCGACGCCATCGCCTTCGGCCGGCCGTTCATCGCGAACCCGGACCTGCCGCTGCGCATCAAGGACGGGCACCCGCTCGCGACCGAAGATTACAAGCTTTGGTACACGAACGGCACCGAGGGCTACACCGACTATCCCACATGGGAACAGGCGCAGGCCGCGGCGTGATACCCTGAACGGGGAACCCCTCCCAAAAGGAGGGGAACACCCCTTACAGCTTGGGCGCGATCACCATCAGCATCTGGCGGCCTTCGAGCTTCGGATGCTGCTCGACCTTGGCGTACTCGACCGTATCGAGCTGAACGCGCTCCAGCAGCTTCATGCCGAGCTGGAGGTGCGACATCTCGCGGCCGCGGAACCGCAGCGTCATCTTGACCTTGTCGCCTTCCTCGATGAAGCGCTGAACCGCCTTCATCTTGGTGTCGTAGTCGTGGTCGTCGATGTTCGGACGCATCTTGATCTCCTTGATCTCCTGCGTCTTCTGGTTCTTGCGGGCGGCGTTCGCCTTTTTCTGCGCCTCGTACTTGTACTTGCCGACGTCGAGGAACTTGGCGACGGGCGGATCGGCGTTCGGCGAGACCTCGACGAGGTCGAGGCCGACTTCGGCGGCCGATTCAATCGCTTCTGCTGTGAGCATCACCCCGAGGTTTTCACCTTCGTGGTCGATGACACGGACTTTCGGGGACTGGATGAACTCGTTGTAGCGAGGGCCCGAAAAGTTTTGCGGCACCGGAGGGCGCCGGGTCAGAGGCGGTCGAATAGCAGTCTCTCCATAACAATTGGCGAAAATCGAAGGCGCCTATGTAGTCGCTGACCGCGCTTTCGAAAAGAGCGCGGTTGCAACAGGTGTGCGGAAAAATTTGGGAGGCGTTTTAAGGAAAAAGAGAAGGCCGCCGTGCCACAGAGCGGCCATGCAGGCGGGCACACACGTTCAGACATCGTCCGGTCCGGATTTCGCCGTGCCGTGGCCCGCGATTGCCGCTGCGTGCCTCATTGCAGGCCTTCTCGCGGCGATGCTGGCTCTGAACTGGCACGGCTTCCGAGGCAGCGGCGGCGACGACTGGCAATATCTGGATGCGGCGCGCTGTCTTCGCGGCAACGTGCTGTGCCCTCCTGAAACGCACTGGGCGGCTCGTCATGCCATCGTCGGCCCACTGGCCACAGTAACGGCGCTTTTCGGGGAGAGCCATCTTACGGTCGGGCTGCCGTCGCTTCTGGCCACTTTCGTGGTGCTGGCCGCGGTTTTCCTGTCCATGCGACACATCATCGGTCTGCACGCAGCCCTGATCACCTGCCTCATGCTCGTGCTCACGCCTGTGTTCGTGGACCGCGCGGTCCGGCCGAATGCCGACATGGTGGAACTTGGCTGGACCGTGCTCAGCGCCGGCCTGCTCATGCTTTCGCGGGGCACGCACCGCCCCCTGCTGGTGGCCAGCGGGCTGTGCGCGGGTATGGCGTTCGGCGCACGCGCGACGGCGTTCGCGCCTGTTGCCCTCATCGTCGCGGGATGGGCGATCGCGGCAGGGCCGCACCGTTCGTGGCGGAGCTTTGCCGCATGGGGGTTGGCCGCGGCGCTGCCGCTCGCCGCCGAGGCTACGTTCCACGGCATCTTTCACGGCAGCCCTCTTCTGCGATGGACGCTGGAGCTGAATCACACGGCGATTCCGTCAACGGCACTGGCCGCAGAATACCGTGGCGCCTTTCCGGTCTTCAATCCCGCCCTGATCGCGGCATGGCCGGTTCGTTTCGGACCGGATATCCACTGGAGCGTCAACGGTCTCGTCAATCTCTTCTTCTCGCCTTCGGTTGCGCTTACGCTCGTCGTCGCCGTCGGCAGCCAGATTCTGGTCCGCCTCGTACACGTGCCGGTCCCGCGCTGGACACCGCTCCTTTTCGCGGGCGCGCTCGGCCATTTCTTCATCCTCGTTTATGGCCTCGGAATCGATCCGACGCCCCGCATGTTCCTGCCGGGCATCGCGCTTTTGTGCGTGGCCGCAGGCATCAATATCGCGGCCCTGTCGGCGCGCCTGCCGATCCTCACCGCCGGAGCGATCCTCGTTCCGCTTTTTCTGCTTTTCCTGGCGCGGACAGCCTCCGTCCAGTACGCGGCGACCGACATGATGGCGCTCGACCGTGCGGCGACGCAGATGATCGCAAGTGCCCGGCAGCCGCTTGCAGGCGGCGCGAATACGCTCCGGATGCTGGCGCTCAACCCTGCGGCGCAAACCCTGGCGCACACCGCGAACAGCAGATCCATCCTCGTGTTCGCACCCAAGGGGTGCGCGGCGCAGGCACAAAGCATGGCATCGCCGGACACCGCCGCAGCGGTACTCAGCGATACGCCGCTGGCGAAATCTGATCCTCCGCTTGTCGCGTGGATGCGCGAACGCCGTATCCTGCTGACGCCGCAGGCACCCGCCGCCCTCTGCATCATCGCGTGGTCGCCGCGCGGCGGCTAACGCAGGTCGGGCGGCGTCGCCTCCGCGTTCAGCCACGCGATCGCTTCTTCGAGCGGCATCACCTTCTGGCGCTCCTCACCGAGCGTACGGATCGCGACGGTGCCCTCCTCCGCCTCGCGCTTGCCGACGACGAGGAGGTGCGGGACCTTCGCGAGGCTGTGTTCGCGGACCTTATAGTTGATCTTCTCGTTGCGCGCGTCCGCCTCGGCGCGGAGGCCGGCGGCGCGGAGCTTTTCGACCACCTCGGCCGCGTAGCCGTCTGCGTCGGACACGATCGTCGCGACCACCGCCTGCACGGGCGCGAGCCAGAGTGGGAACTTGCCCGCGTAGTGCTCGATGAGGATGCCGATGAAGCGCTCGAACGAGCCGAGGATCGCGCGGTGCAGCATGATCGGGCGGTGGCGCTCGCCGTCCTCGCCCACGTAGCTCGCGTCGAGCCGCTCGGGGAGCACCGTATCGGTCTGGATCGTGCCGACCTGCCAAGTGCGGCCGATGGCGTCCGTCAGGTGAAACTCAAGCTTCGGCGCATAGAAGGCGCCTTCGCCGGGAAGCTCCTCCCAGCCGAATTCAGGCGTGTTGCGCCCAGTCGCAGCGACGGCGTCGCGCATGGACTGCTCGGACCAGTCCCACATCTCCTCGCTGCCGAAACGCTTTTCGGGGCGGAGCGCGAGCTTGATCGCGTATTTGTCGAAGCCGAGATCCTTGTAGACGGTGTCGAGCAGGTCGACGAACTTCGCGACCTCGCTGACGAGCTGGTCGGCGCGCACGAAGATGTGCGCGTCGTCCTGCGTGAACTGGCGCACACGCATGATGCCGTGCAGCGCGCCGTGCGGCTCGTTCCGGTGGCAGCAGCCGAACTCCGCCATGCGGATGGGAAGGTCGCGGTAGCTCTTGATGCCTTGCCGGAAGATCAGCACGTGCGCCGGGCAGTTCATCGGCTTCAGCGCCATCCAGTCGGCATCCTGCGAGATCACCGGACCTTCATCATCGACGTTCGGCACCTCGTCGGGGATGACGAACATGTTCTCGCGGTACTTGCCCCAGTGGCCGGACTGCTCCCACTGGCGCGCGTCCATGATCTGCGGGGTTTTCACCTCCTCATAGCCGCCCGCATCGAGGCGGCGGCGCATGTAGGCTTCGAGCTGGCGCCAGACCATGTAGCCCTTGGGGTGCCAGAAGACGCTGCCGTGCGCCTCCTGCTGGAGGTGGAACAGGTCCATCTCCTGCCCCAGCTTACGATGGTCGCGCTTGCCCGCTTCCTCCAGCATGTGGAGGTGCGCATCGAGCTGCTTCTTCGACAGCCACGCCGTGCCGTAGATACGCGAGAGCATCGCGTTCTTCTGGTCGCCGCGCCAGTACGCGCCCGACACGCGGGTGAGCTTGAACGCCTGCGGATCGAGCTTGCCGGTGGAGGCGAGGTGCGGCCCGCGGCACATGTCGAACCATTTGTCGCCGGACCAGTAGACGCTGATCTCGTCGCCCTCGGGCAGCTCCGCCGCCCACTGCGCCTTGAACGTCTCGCCCTGTTCATTCCAGCGCGCGATCAGCGCGTCGCGCGCCCACACTTCGCGGCGGAGCGGCTGATCGGCACGGATGATGCGGCGCATCTCCTCCTCGATGGCGGGGAGGTCTTCCTCGGTGAACGGGCGCACCGGGGCGAGATCGTAGTAGAAGCCATCGTCGGTCGCCGGGCCGAAGGTGATCTGTGTACCCGGAAACAGGCTCTGCACCGCCTCGGCGAGCACGTGCGCGAAATCGTGGCGCACGAGCTCGAGCGCATCCGCCTCGTCCTTCGCCGTCACCAGCGCCAACGCGGCATCGCGCTCGATGGGGCGTTCGAGGTCGATGACCTCGCCGTCCACCTTCGCCGCGAGCGCCGCCTTCGCCAGCCCCGGGCCGATCGAACGCGCCACGTCGCCGCCCGTAGTGCCGCGCGGCAGCTCGCGCACGGAACCATCGGGCAGGGTGAGGCGGATCATCTCGGACATGGTCGTTTCTGGGCTTTTCTCGGTTGAATGAAGCGGGGCTTATGCCTTTTCCATGCCAAGGCTGGCAACAGGCGCTTTGCAATACCGGTAGGCCCGCAATCCCTTGTCACACGTCGATAATAAGCGCAGCATATCAAGTATTTCCGAATACGGGGGATTGTATTCATGGACGAGACGACTCCGGTTGATATGAAAACCGGTGAATTTGCCGACGGCGTTACTTTCCACGGCCGCTGGCAGGAATTCCTGCCGATTGCGCTCACCAACCTGCTGCTCATCATCGTGACGCTCGGAATCTACCGCTTCTGGGCGAAGACGCGTGAGCGCAAATATTTGTGGAGCCGCACGCAGTTCATCGACGAACGGCTCGAATGGGCGGGCACCGGCAAGGAGATGTTCATCGGCTTCCTGATCGTGATGGCGATCTTCGTGCCGATCCTGCTGTTCTTCCAGTTCGGCCTGCAGGCACTGATCCTGCGCGGTCAGGGCGTGCTCGCGTCCGTCCTCGCCATCGGCCTCTATCTGGCGCTCTTCTATCTCGCGGGCCTCGCCCTGTTCCGGGCCCTCCGCTACCGGCTGAGCCGCACATACTGGCACGGCATCCGCGGCGGCAGCGATGACGGCGGCTGGAGCTATGCCGGTTCGGCCATGCTGAAATACATCATCGGGTTCGTGACGCTCGGCTTCCTCGTCCCGTGGGCGATGGTGAAGCTGTGGCGGGAGCGCTGGGGCAAGATGAGCTTCGGCCCCTACGCGTTCGAACCCGGCGACGGTCCGGCCGTGCAGGGCCTCATAGGGCGCTATCTGCTCATCTATGCCACGCCCGTGCTGTGGGCGATCCTCGTCTTCGCGCTCGGAATGGGCACGATCTTCACGGCGGGCTCCAACCCCGATCCGCGGGTCATGGCGGGCATGATGGGGACGTTCTTCCTTGCGGTGATCGGCTTTTATGCCCTCTTCTCGCTCGTCAGCCTCGCCTACTATGCCGTGTTCATGCGCAAGGTCGTGGGCGAGATGACGCTCGGGAATCTCAGCTTCGCGTTCAACGCGCGCACGATGGACTGGGTGAAGCTGATCCTCGGCAACATCGCGCTCGTCGTCTTCACGCTCGGCTTCGGCATCATGTACCTCGGCTACCGGCACTGGTCGTTCTACGTGCGGCACCTCGAAGTGCAGGGCGAGGTCGATCTGGCGGCGCTGACGCAGTCCACCACGCGCATCAGAAGCGATGCGGAAGGCCTTGCCGACGCGTTCGACATCGGGGCAATCTGACGCCGGATGACGAACGCTTGGCTGTATGATGGCGAATCCGCGCTGCGCCGGAGCGTGACGCTCGGCGTACGCGACGGAACGCTGGAGATCGCGGGGGAGGACGGCGAGACGCGCGTCGCCCCCGCCGATCTCGTTTTCATCGAAAGCCGCACCGAAGAGCGGGTGTACGGACGGAAGGACGTGCTCGGCTGGCGGCTCGGCGTTCCCGAACCCGTTGCCGACGAGATTGCCGCGCTGCTTCCGAACGCGGCGCACTACGGCGGCTGGATCGACCGCATCGGCCTGTGGCGGGCGAGCGCCATCGGCCTTGCGGTATCGGCAGCGGTGCTGTTCGCGGTCTACCAGCTACCGCACTGGCTGGCGCCGCTGGTGCCCGACCGCGTGATGAAGAGCTACGGCGACGCAATGGTCGGCGATTTCGGCGGCAAGTTCTGCGCCGGGCCGGGCGGGCAGGCCGCGCTCGACGCGCTCACCCGGCGGCTCGCGCCAAACGTGAAGGGCCTCAACGTCCGCGTCGTCGACCTGCCCGTCGTCAACGCCGCCGCGCTTCCCGGCGGCAATATCGTGATCTTCAACGAGCTGCTGAAAGAGGCGAAAAGCCCCGAGGAGTTCTCTGGCGTGCTCGCGCACGAGATCGCGCACATCGAGCACCGCGACGTCGCCGAGGCGATGGTGCGCGAGCTTGGGCTCGGGCTCGTGCTGACGACACTTGGCGGCGATGTCGCCGGCAATGTCCACGGCCTGCTCTCGCTCAGCTACAGCCGTGGCGCGGAAGGTGCCGCCGACGCCGAATCGATCGCGATGATGAACCGCGCGCGCATCTCCCCCGCACCGACGGCGGGCTTTTTCGAACGGCTCGCGAAGAGCGAGGACGTGATCGGCGGCGCCGACATGCTCGTCTACCTCTCCTCTCACCCGGTTTCAAAGGGCCGCGCCGCTGCCTTCCGCAAGGGCGCAGCGAAAGGCACGGCCTACACCCCCGCGCTTTCCCGCGACGAATGGGACGCGCTCGTCGATATCTGCCATAACGACCCCGACCGGCAAGACTGACGACAGGAGTTCCATGCCTACGATCACGTCGCGCGGCGGCATTCCGCTTGCCTATGCGCACCGCACGGGAACCGGCCCAACGCTCGTGTTCCTGCCCGGCTACATGTCGGACATGGAGGGCGGCAAGGCGCTTGCGGTGGATGCGTGGTGCGGTGAGAACGGCCGTGCCTGCCTGCGCCTCGACTATTCGGGCTGCGGCGCGAGCGGCGGCGCGTTCAAGGACGGCACGCTCACGCGCTGGCGGGATGACGTGCTCGATGTAATCGCGGCGGCGGCACCAGAGGGCCCGCTGGTGCTGATCGGCTCGTCGATGGGCGGTTGGCTGATGCTGCTCGTCGCGCTTGCGATCCCCGCGCGCGTTTCCGGTCTCGTCGGCATCGCTGCCGCGCCGGATTTCACCGACTGGGGCTTCACCGATGCCCGGAAGGCCGCCTTCGCGCGCGGCGAAGACCTCGTGGAGCCGTCCGCCTATTCGGACGAGCCCTACGTGACAACCGCTGCCTTGTGGCGCTCGGGCGAAGCAAGCCGGTTGCTGGATGCGCCGGTCCCGCTCACCTGTCCCGTCCGGCTGCTGCACGGGCAGGCCGACCCGGACGTGCCGTGGTCCGTCTCGCTCCGGCTTGCCGAAGCGCTCGGTTCAGCGGACGTACAGACGCTGCTGGTGAAGGACGGCGACCACCGCCTGTCGCGGCCGCAGGATATCGCCCTGCTGCTGCGCGTGATCGAGGATCTGTAAATGCCGCTGCTTGCCGCCCTGATGCTGATGCAGGTGGTCGCGCCGCTGCCCGCCACGCCCGGCGCCGCCACGACGCCGAACGAACAGGCGCTGTATGCGGACTGTGTGCGCGCCGCGAACGAAGGCGTGCCCGGCGCGATCGATGCGGCGACGCAGTGGAAGAACGGCACCGGCGGGGTTCCGGCGCGGCATTGCCTCGGCCTTGCCTACATGGGCGCGAACCGCCCGGCGGACGCCGCGCGTGCCTTCGAGGACGCCGCGCGCGTGGCGGAAGCCCAAGGCAACCCCGCCGCCGCCGAGCTCTATGGGCAGGCAGGCAACGCGCTGCTGATCGCGGAGCAATATGCGCGCGCCGAAGTGGTTCTCAGCAATGCGATGGTGCTTGCCGCGCGGCGCCCGGCGCTGAAAGGCGAAATGCTGATCGACCGCGCCCGTGCCCGCGAGGCGCAGGGCAATGCGCTTGGCGCGCGCTCCGACCTCGAACAGGCGGTTGAGCTTGCGCCAGATGATGCCCTGGGCTGGCTGCTGCTCGGTACGCTCGCCCGCCGCGAAGAACGACTGGACGCCGCCCGCCCAGCGCTCGCCAATGCACTGCGCCTCGCGCCCGATGACCCGGACGTGCAGCTCGAAGCCGGCAACATGGCGGCGATGGACGGCGACTATGCGAAAGCGCGCACGCTCTGGAATGCCGCTGTCAGGGCCGGACGCGACACGCCCGCCGGCAAGGCGGCCGATACCGCGCTGCTCAGGAACCCCGAATAGTTTTACTCGCCCTTGGGCGGCACTTCCCACGGCGTGAACGAGGACAGGCCGCAGCTTCCCGTGGTCATCCGTGTCGTCGTGTCGAACGTCGTGATGATGTCGCCCCGACAATATTGCGCCATCGACGAGCTGTGCCGGAACGCATCGTTCTTGAGGCCCCGGCAGCTTTGCGGGAAGTCCATCCGGTACACACGGCTGCCGCGCATGTGGAAGAAGGCGACATAATCGTTCACCGCCTCGACACGGTCGACATCGCGTTGTTGGATGCAGGTCACGGGCTCGCCGACGGCCTTGCCGGGCACGGCGGCAAGGGCTTCCTGACGCGCCGGGCCATCGTTCGCGGCGCACCCCGCAAGGGCGACCGCGGTGAGCAGAAACAGGCTACGCATGTGTTCGATCTCCACTGATCCCCGCAGCGCGCCAAATTAGCAGAAGCCCGAGAGATTTAGTAGCCAGCCGCCTGCCCGTCCTTGCGCATTTCGGAGGCGCCCCAGTAGACGCCCGTATCGGGGTCGCGCCAGATCGCTTGATAGCCGCCAAAGGGTCCGGTCGTGTAGCGCACGGTGTGGCCACGCGTGCGCAGCGCCTCCGCGACCGACTGCGGCACGCCCGATTCGATCTCGAGAACGCCGCCGTCCGTCATTGGCGCACCGCCTTCGGGATCGGTGGAGCCGTCGTGATGGAAGCGCGCCGCATCCCCCGCCGCCTGCACGCCCATACCGAAATCGATCATGTTGACGACGATCTGCGCGTGGCCCTGCGGCTGCATGGCACCACCCATCAATCCGAAGCTCATCAGCGGCCTTCCGTCCTTCGTGAGGAACGCCGGGATGATCGTGTGGAACGGCCGCTTGCCGGGTGCGTAGGCATTCGCGTGCTTCGCATCGAGATTAAACTGCGCACCGCGATCCTGAAACATGAAGCCGAGCGTGCGACCAGCTCCATCGTCCGGCACCAGCCCCGAGCCCATGCCGCGATAATTGGACTGGATGAGGCTCACCATCATCCCATCCTTGTCCGCCACGGTCATGTAGATCGTATCCTTACCCGCGCCTTCGATGGCGAGGCCGGGCATGTCGGTCTTTGACGCCTGCGCCATGTCGATCGCCGCGCGCTGCTTCGCGGCGCGGTCCTTAGAAAGGAGCTGCGCGAGGGGAATCTTCGCGAATGCCGGGTCCGCGTAGACGCGCGCGCGGTCTGCGAAGGCCCGCTTCTTCGCTTCCACGAACACATGCCAGAAATCCGGCGAGGCACGGCCCATGGCTTTCAGATCATAACCTTCGAGGATGTTGAGCATCTGAAGCGCGGCGACCCCCTGCCCGTTCGGCGGGAGTTCCCATACGTCGTAGCCGCGATAATTGACCGAGACGGGATCGACCCATTCGGATTTATGCGCGGCAAAGTCGGCGATCCGGTGCGGGGCGCCGATGCGGCGGAAATATTGGTCCATCGCCTGGGCGAGGCTGCCTTTGTAAAAGGCGTCGCGGCCGCCTTCGGCGATCTCGATCAGCGTCAGCGCGAGGTCGGGGTTCTTGAACACCTCGCCTTCCTTCGGCGCCGCGCCGCCGGGCATGTAGACCCGGCGCATGTTCTCGACCTCCTCGATCACGCCCGCCTGCGCGAGTCTTTCGAAGTTCGCCGTGCCGCGCGCCCAACCGTCGGCAATCAGTTCGCTGACCGGAAAACCCTGCTGCGCGTAACGGATCGCGGGGGCGAGCACGCGTTGCATCGGCAGCTTGCCGAACTTGCCGTGCATTTCGAACCAGCCATCGACCGCGCCGGGAACGGTGACGGAGAGCGCGCCCCAATCCGGCACCGTGCCGTCCCGGTCGTCCGCCGCGCGCGGCACCTTCGCGGCCCGCGCCTTCAGTTGCGCGAGACTCTGTCCCGAAGGCGCGCGGCCCGAGGCATTGAGGCCGTGGAGCCTGTTCGTCTTCGGATCCCAGATGATCGCGAACAGATCACCGCCGATGCCGTTCCCGGTCGGCTCCATCAGGCCGAGCGCCGCGTTCGCCGCGATCGCCGCATCGACGGCGCTGCCGCCCTGCTTCAGCACATCGAGCGCGATTTGCGTCGCAAGCGGCTGGCTCGTCGCGGCCATGCCGTTCAGCCCGAGCACGGCGGAGCGCGTGGCATGCGGTGCGCCCGAAGCGCGGTCGCCCTGATCCTTCAGGGGTTCGGCAGCGAGACTGGCCGTCGATAGCATAAGAGCCCCCATCGCAAGCCCGGCAAGTCGCTTCACGGCCCTGTCTCCCCTGTTAGCGGAAATTGTCCTTCGCGGTCCGCCGCGCCGCGAGTTCGGCAACATCATGCGCGCGCGTGAACGGGTTCGTTGCGCGCTCAAGACCGATCGTGGACGGCACGGTCGGCTCCCCGCGCCCGCGCATCGCGACGACCTCCGCCTGACGCGCGGCAAGCGCCGTGTTCTCCGGCTCGGTGGTGAGCGCGAAACGGCCGTTCGATTCGGTGTATTCGTGCGCGCAGTAAACGCGCGTCGCGTCGGGCAGTGTCATCAGCTTGCCGAGGCTGTCGAACATCTGCGCCGCCGTGCCTTCGAACAGCCGCCCGCAGCCCATCGCGAACAGCGTATCGCCGCAGAACAGCACGCCGTCTTCGGGGAAGCTGTAGGCGATATGCCCCGCCGTGTGGCCGGGCACGTCGATGACGCGGCCCTCTGCCTTGCCGATCCGCACCGTGTCGCCTTCGCTGACGGCGCGATCGATGCCGGTGATCTTCGCCGCCTCGCCCGCCGGGCCGGTAACGGTGCAGCCCGTCGCGGCCTTGATCTCCGCATTGCCGCCAACGTGATCCGGGTGCCAGTGCGTGTTAAGGATCTGCGTGATCCGCCAGCCGCGCGCAGCAGCCTCGGCAAGCACCGGCTCCGCGACCGCGGGATCGACCACGGCGGTCTCGCCGCTCGCCGCATCGTGCGCGAGCCAAACGTAGTTGTCGGAGAGCACCGGGAGGCGGACGATTTCGAGCATGGCGGCTTACCAGACGCCCGTGTTCGGCATCGAGGCCCACGGCTCGGCAGGCGCCTTCGCCTCGCCCTTCTGCAGAAGCTCGACCGAGATGCCGTCCGGCGAGCGCACGAACGCCATGCGGCCGTCGCGCGGCGGGCGGTTGATGGTG
>JAEULI010000177.1 GCA_016793845.1 Sphingosinicella sp. | reverse complement strand
GCCTAGCGGGTGCTGCAGATTGCCGGTCAAACCATATGAAAATTCGTAAGGTTCACGGCCATACCATCGCCAGCCCACCAGACCGGCGAGGCTGATCCTGTCCTTGCCCGAAAGAAACTGCGGCCCGGCCTGAAAGGACATCGCATAATCATCGAACTCTCCATCCCGGTACACCCTCGCCGCACCCGACGCGCGCAGCAGGATATCGACATTGGGATCGACAGCCGCCCGTACATAGGCCTGCCCCCGCAAGGACAAGCCAAGCCCGGAGGTTTCGCGCGCATCCCTGCTGAGATCGAAGTTCCCGATCACCGTTCCCAGCGTTTCGGAGCGCGTGGCGCGATTAACGTTGCTGTCCGGCGCGAATGCGACCTCCAGACTGCCGCCGAAGGGTTTGCGCGCACCGAGCGCCTGCGCATAGAAACGGACCAGCGGCTCGATTTCAGGCGGCAGCCCAGCCGCCTGCGCCGCCCGCAATTCGCGTTCCGCAGCACCAAGGTTTCCCATCAGCGCCTGTATCCGCGCCAACTCGACCCGCACCCGCGCCGCGTTCGGCTTCTCATCGAGAATTTCCCGAAGCAGCACGGCCGCCTCACGATAATTCTTCCCCTTCTCCGCCAGCATCATGGCGAGACGAAACCGAGCCTCCGTCCGGATTTCGATGTCGGGGTTTTCAGCCAACGCGAGATAGGCCGTCCGCGCCGCCTCAACGTCGTCGGCGGCTTGCGCCTGCTTGGCGAAATCGAACAGCTGTGCCGCCGAAAGCTCCATCGATTGCTGCGATTGAGGCTCAGCGACGTGGGTTTGTGCGAAGGCTTGAACGGGCCACGCCAAGACCAGCATTCCCACAAGGCAATGCAAGGCCTTAAACATGCAAGGCCACGGCCGAAGCGAATACTGGAACATCACGCAACACGTTTCCGGCCTTTTCGCATTCTGACGAAACAAGACCGATGGACTAACGCCAAAACCTGAGCGTTTTATTGATGTGTCCCGCAGCACGTCGCCAGGGCAGGTTTTGGCACGGCGGCCCCTATTCTGTCGCGTCCCCAAATCCGTGCAGCCGCTTCGCCCACTGGTACCCGATTACCGCGCCCTTCACGGGCTGCAGCATCGCGAGCGCGAGCGCGGCCGTCAGGCTGATCCAGATCGGGATCTGCCATTCGTAGGGCACGTCGAACGCCGTGTTCACCTCGTACATCGTCGGTACGAGGATATGGCCGAGCAGCAGGATGACGATATAGGGCGGGAAGTCGTCGGCCTGATGGTGGTGCCATGCCTCGCCGCACTTCGGGCAGTGGTCCACGGGTTTCAGGAAGCTGCGGAACAGCTTTGCCTCGCCGCACGCCGGGCATTTGCCCGCGAGTGCGCGCGGCAGGAAGTTCCGGAAGCTCCGGTTTTCGTCGTCAGCGGTTTCAATGGTCATCAGGCGGCCTTTGAACCTTTGCGAAGCTTCGCGAGCTTCTTCAGCAGTATGTCGCGCTTCAGCTTGGAAAGATGATCCACAAAGAGGATGCCTTCGAGGTGGTCCATCTCATGCTGCAGGCAGGTGGCGAGCAGGCCGTCGATCTCTTCCTCGTGCGCCTTGCCGTCGTAATCCAGCCACGTCGCGCGGATGCGCGCGGGGCGGTCTACGTCCGCATACTGCTCGGGCACGGAGAGGCAGCCCTCGTTGTAGGTCGCCAGCTCCTCGGATTCCCAGGTAATTTCCGGGTTCACGAAGTAAAGCGGCTTTTTCACGCGGTTCGCGGGCACGTCTTCCGCGCCTTCGGCCGGTTCCTGCAGATCGATCACCAGCACGCGCTTCGCCACGCCCACCTGAATGGCGGCAAGGCCGATGCCGGGCGCGTCGTACATCGTCTCCAGCATGTCGTCCATGAAGCGGCGGAGCTCGTCGTCGACGCGCTCCACGGGTTCGGAAACCTGCCGCAGCCGGGCGTCCGGCGCTTCGAGAATGGGTAGAATGGCCATGAACGCTAGCTAGGTACGCGGGCGCGCAGGGTCAAGGTGCCTGAATGTCGCGCAGTTCAGATCCGGCTCAGGCCCAGCTTAGGCCACAGGTCTGCGCGCGCGGAGCGCCTGCGCAATCGTACCTTCGTCGAGATAATCGAGTTCGCCGCCCACCGGCACGCCGTGCGCGAGCTGCGTCACCGAAACGCCGGAGCCTGCGAGCCGCTCGGCGAGGTAGTGCATCGTCGTCGCGCCCTCCATCGTGGCGTTCATGGCGAGCACGACTTCATCGATGCCGCCCGCCGTCACCCGCGCCATCAGCTGCGCGATACTGAGATCGTCCGGCCCAACGCCTTCGAGCGCGGAAAGCCGCCCGCCGAGTACATGGAAGCGGCCCGGAAACAGCCGCGCGCGGTCCATCGCCCACAGGTCCGCCACCTCTTCCACCACGCACAGCAGCTTCGCGTCGCGGCGCGGGTCTGTGCAGACACCGCAGGGGTTCACCGTATCCACGTTGCCGCAGATGGCGCACGTGGCAAGGTTCTGCTCCACCGCCTGCAGCGCCGAGATCAGCGGCTTCAGCGCGATCTCGCGGCGTTTCAGCAGGTGCAACACCGCGCGGCGCGCCGAGCGCGGCCCAAGGCCGGGAAGCCGCGAGAGCGCCTGCGTCAGCGCATCGATTTCAGGGGACGACATAGGCTTCCCATGTATCGGTGCGCGCGGGCGTCTTGCAAGTGCCCCGCGCGGGGGCTAGCGGGGCGGACATGCGGATCGTCTTCATGGGAACCCCGGCTTTCGCGTTGCCGGCGCTCGAGGCCCTCGTGGCGGCGGGGCACGATGTCGTCGCCGTCTACACGCAGCCGCCCCGCCCCGCGCAGCGCGGCAAGCAGCCGCAGGCGTCGCCGGTGCAACA
Organism: Sphingosinicella sp.; assembly: GCA_016793845.1. Lineage (GTDB taxonomy): Bacteria > Pseudomonadota > Alphaproteobacteria > Sphingomonadales > Sphingomonadaceae > Sphingosinicella > Sphingosinicella xenopeptidilytica. Next base: position 25,880 of record JAEULI010000177.1, on the reverse strand, counting down.
GGCAGCTGAGCGTCTCGGCCTTCCCGTGCGCTATCCCGTGAACTTCAAGGATGAAGCCGACCGGCTGGCCTTCGCCGCACTCGATGCCGACGTTGCTGTCGTCGCCGCCTACGGCCTCATCCTGCCGCAGGCGATCCTGGACGCACCGCGTCTCGGCTGCCTCAACATCCACGCCTCGCTCCTCCCACGCTGGCGCGGCGCCGCCCCGATCCAGCGCGCCATCCTCGCCGGAGACAAAGTGACCGGCGTCACTATCATGCAGATGGAGCGCGGGCTCGACACAGGCCCGATGCTGCTCACCGCCGAAACGCCGGTCGACGCCAAAACCGCGGCTGAGCTGACCGAAGAACTCGCCGCGATGGGCGCAGAGCTGATCGTGGACGCCCTCGCCCGTCTCGACACGCTGGTCGCCGAAACCCAGCCTGCCGAAGGTGTCACCTACGCGCACAAGATCGACAAGGCCGAAGCGGCACTCGATTTCACGAAAAGCGCCGTGGATGTCGAACGCGCCGTCCGAGCGTTCAACCCCGCCCCCGGCGCGTTCACACTGCTCGGCGAGGAGCGTCTGCGCATCCTCGCCTGCACCGTGGTGGATGACGCGGGCGAACCGGGCGTTACGATCGACGACCGCCTCACTATCGCCTGCCGTATCGGCTCGGTTCGGCCCACCCTCGTGCAGCGCCCCGGCAAGCGCACGATGGGCATCGCCGAAGTGCTGCGCGGCTTTCCCGTCCCCGCGGGTACGCGGCTCAACTGATGCAGCGCTTCAAGCTGACCATCGAATATGATGGCCGGCCTTTCGTCGGCTGGCAGCGGCAGAACAATGGCCCCAGCGTCCAGCAGACGCTGGAGGAGGCCGTCTTCGCCGTCACGCAGGCGGAAACGCTCGTCTACGGCTGCGGACGCACGGACGCAGGAGTTCATGCCGAGGGACAGGTCGCACACGTCGACATCACGAAGCCGCTGGCCCCGTTCCGCCTGCAGGAAGCACTGAACGCGCATCTCCGGCCCGCCCCGGTCGCGGTCGTGGCGTGCGAGGCCGCCGCGTCCGATTTTCACGCGCGCTTCGACTGCACGGGCCGCCGCTACCGCTACGACATCATCAACCGGCGTGCGCCGCTCACATGGCAGTCCGGCCTCGCGTGGCATGTCGCGCGCCCGCTCGATGCCGACGCCATGCACGCCGCCGCACAGATTCTCGTTGGGCGCCACGACTTCACGACGTTCCGTTCGGTGCACTGCCAGTCCGCGAGCCCGCTCAAGACGCTCGACCAGCTAGACGTCGTGCGCGACGGCGACCGGATTGCGATCCACGCCGCCGCCCGCTCGTTCCTCCATCATCAGGTCCGCTCGATGGTCGGATGCCTGAAGCTGGTCGGGGATGGCAGCTGGAGCACGGACGATCTTCGCCATGCCCTCGACGCAGTAGACCGCACGGCACTCGGGCTAAACGCCCCGCCGGACGGGCTTTTTTTCGCCTCCGCCCGTTACGGGTAAGTGTCGAAATCCTTTACGTTTTCGTCCGCTTCATTCCGGTTCTGTCACAAGCCGTGACGTAACATCCTTGAAACACGCGCCTTTCCCATTTTGGCACAGTCTATGCATTTGTTGCGTGCAGAATTCGAAGAGTAACAAACTCTCAAGTCCTGAGTCTTAGGGAAAGAGGCCGGTGGCGCCTGTCGCAGCTTCAAGAATGAAGCCATGGCAGCTGCTGGATGAAGGGTTGAAAATGGCGTCACACGTCCGCACGGAACGGCACACGGCTGCGCGTAACACGATTCTGCTCTGGCTTGCCGGGGTCATCCTCTTTGCCGGCATCGGGCTTCTGCTCACCTATCACGCGCTGCGTGACAGTTCGATCTATGCAAGCACGATGACGCCGCTGATGTCGGAGCGGGACCAGACGCGTCCAGCATCGACGCTGAAGACCGTGAAGGTCCGCCAGACCGATGCGGCCGCCGATATTGCGCGTGCACATTCAAGCGCAGTCGCCTCGGCGAAGAGCGGTGCTGCACCGGAAACGACCGCGCCTGCACAGCCGGCCGAAACCACATCTGCCGAAACATCCGCCGCCGTACCCGCAGCGCCGGCTCAGTAAGCCTTCAGGCGGCGAGCGCTGCCGCCGGCGTTGCGGTGAGAGCCGCGAGCGACCCTTCCAGCATCAGCATCTGCCACAAGAGCCGGCTGTGATCCGCACGGCCGCTTCGGTGTGCCGCGGCGCAGGCCGCAAAATAGTTCATGTCGAACCAGCCGCTTCCCGCGACGTTGGAGCCGTTCGCCAGCGCCGCGACCCGGTCGGCCAGCGCGCCGCGGAACCAGCGGTCGATCGGCACCGAGAAGCCCATCTTGCGCCGGTAGAGGATATCCTTGGGCAGATAGGGCTCCATCGCCTTCTTCAGCAGCCACTTGCCCTCCCCGCCATGCAGGCGGAAGTCACTCGGTAGGCCTGCCATCCAGCCGACGAGCTCATGGTCGAGCAGCGGCTCGCGCGCCTCCAGGCTCACCGCCATGCTCGTGCGGTCCACCTTGGTCAGGATGTCGCCGGGCAGCCAGATCATCATGTCGGCGTATTGCGCGCGGCCGAGCATGTCGTCGGCGGGCGCGTTCCGCATCGTATCGGCATAAAGCGTTCCCGCCCAATAGCCGCCGATCTCGCGTTTCAGCGCGTCCGAGAACAGGCGCGAGCGGATGCGGTCCGGCGTCACGCTCACAGCGTGGAAATAGGCCTCGGCACTGTCCATCGCGATGGCTTCGAAGGTCGATTTCGCTCGCAGCACGCGCGGCGCCCAGTCGAGCTTGGGCCATGCCCGGCCCAGCCGCCCGAAGATGCTCTGGCGCAGTCCCGGCGAGAGCGCCCCACGCACCCGCTCCTCGTTCATGTAAAGCCGATAGCGGCGATAGCCTGCCATCGCCTCGTCGGCGCCGTCGCCCGAAAGCGCCACTGTCACGGTCTCGCGCGCGAGTTCGCTGACGCGGTAGGTCGGAAGCGCGGAGGCGTCTGCGAACGGCTCGTCAAACGCGCGCACGAGCGTATCGATCAGGCCGTAGTCGTCGGTCGTCACCGTGCGGGCGCGGTGGTGCGTCGCATAGCGTTTGGCAATCGCCTCGGCGTGGCCCGTCTCGTCATAGGCCGGGTCGTCGAAGCCGATCGAGCAGCTGTTGACCGGCGTATCGATCAGCCCCGCCATCAGCGCGACGACCGCGCTTGAATCGACACCGCCCGAAAGGAACGCGCCCACCGGCACGTCCGCGACCAACCGCAATGCCACCGCCTCGCGCATCCGCGCGGTGAGTTCCTCGGCCAGCGCCTCGGGCGAGCCCTTTACGCGGCCATCGAACGCGATGTCCCAGTAGCGGCACGGGCGTGCGGGCGCGGCGTTGCCCCAGCGCAGTGTCAGCGTGTGCCCCGCAGGAAGCTTCTTCACTGCACCCAGAAGGCACTTGTCGTCCGGCACGTAGCCATAGGCGAAATAATCCTCGATGGCGCGCGGATCGATGGCGCGGGAGAGTCCCGGCCACATCAACAGCACCTTCATCTCCGATCCGAAGATGAACCGCCCGTCGCCAAGATCGGCGTAATAGAGCGGCTTCACGCCAAGCCGGTCGCGCGCGAGGAACAGTGTACGCGCGGTCTCGTCCCAGATCGCGAAAACGAACATGCCGCGCAGCTTGTCGACGCACGCCTCGCCCCATGCGCGCCACGCCTCGATGATCACCTCGGTATCGCTGTCGCGCCTGAAAGTATGACCCAGCGCCTGCAATTCCTTCCGCACTTCGCGGAAATTGTAGATCTCACCGTTGAAGATGATCTGGATCTTGCCGTCTTCGCTCGGCATCGGCTGCACGCCGCCCGCGATGTCGATGATCGAGAGCCGCCGGTGGCCGAGCCCCACGCCCGGGGCGCGGTAGAAGCCGCTGCCGTCGGGTCCGCGGTGCGCGATCACATCGGTCATGGCACGCAGCACGGGTTCCGGGATGGTCCGGTGCTCGCGCTGGTCGAAATATCCGGCGATACCGCACATGGCGCTAGCGCTCCACCGCGGCGGTCTCGATCACGGTATCGACCGGTCCGAGTGCCGCCGCGAAGCGTTCGATCGCTGGCATGGCGCTTACCAGCTCGTCACGCCGATCCGCCGAAATGACGAGCGTGCCCGCCAGAGTCTCGCCGCCGAGCAGGCGCGATTTCAGCCCCTCGATCTTGGCCGTGTAGTCGCTGCCGGTCAGCTTGCCGTTCACGAGGAAGAACTGCCAGTTGTCGCGCACCGTACCGCCGTTCTTGATCTGCTGCGCGCGGCCGTTCGCCGGCCCCTTCTCGTTGCGTGCCCACGACCATTCCGTCTCGGGCGGAAGCAGACCCTGCTTGTAGCCGATGAGTTCGCCGTCCTCGCTCTGCCGGTCGAACACGCCGATATAGAGATCGATCGGTTGGCCTGCGCCATCGACGTAACGCGCGATGGCTTCGGCGGATACGCCCTTGTAATGCGGTTGCCAATCGCGGCCTTCGATCCGCTGCCAGCCCGGAACGTCGGGAAGCACGATCGCGGCGGTCACGGTGTCGGGCGCGCGGTTCGCGGTGACGAGGCCGTAGACGGGGCCCGCTGCCATCGCCGCAATGCCGAGCGCAGCCGCGACGACAGCCGCGCGCGGCGCGGACGGCGCTGGCGGTGCGGGCTGCAGCCGCGCCGGGTCGAACGCCGGATCGTCGACCGGCCGGTCGAAGAAGCGCCAGCCGACCGCAACCAGCAGGAACATGACGATCGCGAAGAAGATCCAGCCGTAGATGATGTGGTCCACCCCGGCGGCGAAGCCCGGCGTCGTCAGGTGCGAAATGTAGATCGTGCCGAACGCGCGGATGCCGTTCGCGATGATCGACAGGGCGATCGCCGAAAGCACGAACAGGATGCGCCGTGTCCAGCTCTTGAAGCAGAGGTTGGCGACGAGCACGCTGAACGCGATCATCGCGATCAGGAAACGCACGCCCGAGCACGCCTCGGCGACTTCGAAATTGCCGTTCGGAATGGCGATGAACACGCCGTCGATGAAGGCCGGAATGCCCGACCATTCGAGAAGCTTGATGCAGATCGCGGCCGTTACCGTCTGCAGGATCGGCACGAGCTGCTCGCCCGCCGGGATCATGAACAGCGCGAAGAACAGCACGAACGCGAGCCCGCGCGACACCGTGAGCCCGAATACGAGCGGTACGCTGACGATAAGGAGCCCGACGACCGCCGTATGGCGCAGCAACGCGACGCCCGAGGCTTCGCCCACCAACCAGCCCGCGCCGCCGATCACCATCAGGATCGCCGCCGGATACCATGGCTTCGGCGTCAGCGCGGAAAGCTCGCTGCGGCGCTGCCACACCAGATAGGCGAGGATCGGCGGGATGAGCAGGCAGTGCCCGAACGTGTCGGTGTTCCACCAAAGGTTGAAGATGTGCGCGACGTCCTTGTGAAGCAGCAGCAGGATCGTCGCGGCCACGACCGACCACGCGATGATCGCTGTGCGCCATCCCTTTCCGTCTGCCGCCGTCCTGGCTTCGAACTCGCTCATATCGTTCATGCCGCTTCCACTTTCGAGTCTGCCGCACCGAGGCCGAGCCAGGCATCGAGCTTCGCGAGCTGCGCGGCCCATGCGTAGCGGCTTTCGACCTGCCGCCGTCCGCTTTCGGCGAGGCGCGCGCCGAGCGCAGGGTCATCCAGCACAGCGCAAACACCCGCAGCGAAGGCTTCCGCATCGTCGCGTACGAGGAGATCGCGTTCCGGTTCGGCGTCGATACCGGACCATGCCGCCTTGGTGGCCACTACGGGCCGCGCCATCGCCATCGCTTCCAGCACCTTGTTCTGCACGCCGCGCGCGATGCGGATCGGCGCGACCGCCACATCCGCCGCCGCGACATAGGGCCGGACATCGGGCACGCGCCCGGTCACGATAATGCCTTCCCGACTGCCGAGCGCCTGAACCTCCAGTGTCGGCTTGCCACCGACAATGAAGAACCGCGCCTGCGGATAGCGCTTGCGGACAAGCGGCAGGATCGCGTCGGCGAACCAGCAGACGGCATCGGCGTTCGGCCGGTAATCCATCGCGCCCGTGAACACCAGCTTCGGACCCGCGTCATCGCCAAGCGGCGCGAAGTCGGCACCAGGCGCGAAGTAATCAAGATCGACGCCGTTGTGCAGCGTATCGACCGTGTGCGCATAAGACCCGGCGATCCGCTTGAACATCGCGGTTTCGGCATCAGAAACGAACAGGCTGACGTCGACATGACGCGCCACCTGCTTCTCGAACGCCTGCAAGAGCTTCGCCTCGCGCGCGTAAAGCCACGATTTCGGCCAGCGGCTCTCCGTCGCGTACTGCGCGAACTTGTCGGAATCGATGTCCACGAAGTCCATCACCAAACGCCGCTCCTGCGACGTATGGCCGAGCGCATAAGGCACCATTTGGCTCGAAAACACGAACATGCGATCGATGTCGTTTTGCTTCACCCGGTCCCACACCCAGCGCTTCATCGCGCGGTCGTCGAACAGCGCGATGCTGAGCGCCTCGCCCTTGCGCCAGCCCGCCCATGCGCGTTTCAGCCGGTCCTTCGGGTCCATCGGGATCAGCTTCACCGATTTGCAGACGCTCGCGAGGAAATCGGCGTGCTTCATATCCTCGGGATCGTCCACGAACGCCCCGAGGTGCACGGGCACGCGCTCCGCGACATATTTCAGGATGTTCCACGACCGGATCTTGTCGCCCTTGTCGGGCGGATACGGGATGCGGTGCGCAAGGAACAGAAGGTCGCCCATCGTCTTACCCCAGCGACCGCGCAACGAGCGGCCCCATGCGGTTCGCAAGCCATAGCGGCAGGCGGCTCCATACCTCGGTCATCAGCTTGTACTTGGGGTTGTTCGGATTGACATCGGGCATCGTGCGCCCCTCCGCCAGCCGGTATTCGTAAACGAGCGGCTGCGGCTCAAAGCCCCAGTTCTTCTTAAACGCGAACGCACCCGTATCGTACTTCGAACGCCCGAAATCGAACGCCCGCCGCCCGCGCGCCACGGCGTGCTCCATCAGCATCCAGTACATGTGATCGTTGGCGCGCAGCGCCCGCGCCGCCGCCGTCCCGCCGCCGTAATAGGGATAGACGGTGTTCGCATCGTACACCGAGAGCACCGAGGCGACCGGCACGTCCTGATGGTAGACGGTGAGAATGTCGGCATCCTCGCCGAAATGCCGGACGATCTCGGCGAACAGCCGCGCCGGAAACACCGGCGTACCGAGGTTGCGGACACTTTCCGAATACACGGCGAAATGGTCGCGCAGCGCCTTTTCATCGGAGGCCACGCGCACGCTGAGGTCCATCGTCAGCGAGCGTCGCACCTCGGCGCGCTGCTTCCGCGGGATGGCCTTCAAATTCGCCTCGCTGTCGGCGTCGAGCGGACGCGCGAAGTTCGCATAGGTCTCCGCCTTCGCCGCCCAGTCCGGATGCAGCGCCTCGGTACCGCGATATTCGAGCACGCCGATGTTCGCCGCCTCGGCGATCCCCCACGCCGCCTTGTCGAGCGCCGCAAGCACGCGCGGATCGGCCGCGAGCGGCCCGCCGCGCACGGCGAAAGCGTTCGAGATCAGCGCCGAGCCGAACAGGCCGGACCTCAGCGCAATCAGTGGCAGCACCGCGTCCCCCGCCATCAGGTAGTGCGGCGTATGGCCGAGCGCATCGCGGATCGCCCTGCCCCATGCCGTGCGATGGAACGGGGTCGCACCCGGATGCTTGAGGACGGCGGCATCGAACGCCGACGACGCCCCGGCGTCGTCGAGGTCGATCTCTGTGACTGTCGGCGCGATCGGGCTTTCCGCGTTCATGCCGCCGCCTTCAGCGTCTCACGGCCAAGGAACACGCGGTCCATGCGGTCCCAGCGGAAGCGGTCCAGCAAGCGCGCGAGCTTAGCTTCCATGACATCAAGATTGGTATAGTGGCGAATGCGCGACCTGAGCGGCGCACCGGGCACCACGGGCTGCTCAGGGTCGATCTCCCACGGGTGGAAGTAAAACACCGTCGCCTGCCCTTCGACCCGGTTCACACGGTCGATCGCCCATTCGGAAAGGCCGTAAGGCAGCAACCGGAAGAAGCCACCGCCGCCGCACGCCATGCGACGTCCCGCATACTCCACCGTCGTCACCGGCACCTCGAACATGTCGGATCCCGCGACCGGCGTGTGAGGAAAGCGCGGCGCTTCCGGCCAGCCGTAGTGATCGTGCCGGATCGGCGCGACCGACGAACTGTACGCGTAACCTTCCTCGGCGAGCACCTCGAGCGCCCAGCGATTGCCGCTGCCAATCGAAAAGCTCGGCGCGCGATAGCCCTTTACCTCGGCGCCTGCCGCATCCTCGATCAGCATACGCGCCTTGCGGATGTCCGCCCGGAAGCTCTCCGGCGTGAACGTATGCACCCGGTCATGCGCATAACCGTGGTTGGCGATCTCGTGGCCGTTTTCCACGATCCGACGCATCAGAGCCGGTTCGCGCTCCGCGACCCAGCCAAGCGTGAAGAACGTCGCCGACACGCCTTTGTCGGCGAACAGTTCAAGCGCGCGCTCGGTGTTCCGGACGACGCGGCTATCCCAGCGCGGCCAGTCCTCGCGGCGAATCGTCGTTTCGAAGGCCCCGACCTGGAAGTGCTCTTCCACGTCGACCGACATCGCATTGCAGACGCCGCGGTTCGCCACCGCGCCGCTCATGCGCTTCGACTGACGCCATAGGGTCCGCGCTCGACCTCGTTCTGCTCGACGAGATCGGAGAGAATCCGAAGCACTTGCCGAAGGTTACGGTCGTTTTCTGAAGCATAATGTTCAAGACGATCGATGCGTGCGAGAAGGCGATCGTCGAGCGCCGCGGCAGCACCGCCACCCATGCCAGCCACCGGTTGCATCTGCTGTATCGCAGGCAAAGCAGCCAGCGAGCCACTGTTGGGCTGAATGATCTTTTCGCGGTCGCGAGGCGCGTTGTCGCGCTGCAGATCGTCGGTCACCTCGCGCACGATCGATTCGTCGATTTCGTGCTTCTCTTCGAGCGCACCGAACAGCAGCACGCGCGCGCACAGGTTGTTCAGCTTGCGCGGAACGCCGCCCGAATAGTCGAAAAGCGCATCATAGGCATCTTCGGTAAAGGTCGGATCGCCGGCCCATCCGCACAGCGCCAACCGGTTCTCGACATAGGCCGGAATTTCGTCCCGCCGCATCGGCTCGAGATGGTGTGACGCGATTACGCGCTGGCGAAGCTGCTCGAGCTCGGATGAATTGGCGAGTTTCTCGCGGAATTCCGGCTGCCCAAGCAGGATCGTCTGGCTGAGCGGCTGCGCGCCGGCGCTGAAGTTCGAAAGCATCCGAAGCTGTTCGAGCGACCCGATCGGCAGGTTCTGCGCCTCGTCGACGATCAGCAGCACGCGGCGGCCCTGCTGGTGCTGCACGCGCAGGAAATTCTCGATGCGCGTAAGCAGCGTTGCCACATCGAGGTTCTCGGCGTTGATGCCGAGCCCAGTGGCGATCATCTTGAGGAGATTGTCGGCATCCACCAGCGACGTGACGATGTTGGCAACGACAAGCTTCGAGCGATCGATCGTCTGCAGCAGCCGGCCGACGAGCGTCGTCTTGCCCGCGCCGACATCGCCAGTAATGATGATGAAGCCCTCGCCCTGGCCAAGGCCGTAGGTGAGATAGGCCATCGCCTTCCGGTGCGTCTGCGTGTCGACGTAGAAGCGCGGATCAGGCGTCAGCTGGAACGGGCGTCCGTTCAGATTGTAGAACTCGGTGTACATGCTCTTGCCTGTGTTCCTTGAAAACGCCCCTCAGCTTACCCCGAAGTCGTGACGTTTCAGTCAATCCGCCGTCAGAAATTATATCTCACACCCACGGATGCCGTGGCGGAAGACGAATCCTCCCGGTTTTCCGATATGCGGTGGGTGCCATAAAGCGAGGCGTTACCGGTCAAATGCCGGCTCAGCCTGCGCGAATACTGCGTACCGATCGTGAATTGCGTATCCTTGCGGCCGGACGACAGCGCGTAGCTGTTGCGGGCGAGAAGCGTATCAAAGCCGAGCGACTGGAGTTCACCAAGACGAAACGCAACGCGTCCGCGCACGCCAAAGGTTTCATCGTCACCGAAAACGCTGGCCGGCAACTCAGCCTCGGTCGGCGCCTGCAACTGCTGCGAGTCCACATAACGGCGCTTGTCGTAAAAGACTGTCGCGGACCAGGTCAGCGCTTCGAGCGCACGTGACACCGTCAGCAGGCCGCGATCGGACTTGAAGGTCGCCGGTGTCAGCGATTGCGTCAAACCGAACATACAGCTCTCGTCTTCGGAGGCCGGATCGATACCGAACGCGCAGAGCGGTACACCAAGCTGGCTCGTGCCGCCGACACGCGTCATGCCAACGGGTATACCGTTCTCATAAAGCGTCAGCAGGCGACTGAAGCTGTTCAGCGTCTGCTGGAAGTTGGCGCGAACGCTCATGCCACCGCGTGAACGGTGGTTGAAATCGAGGAAGAAATTTGCCGAGCCGTAGCGTTCACCGGCGCGGAATTCGAACGAAGTCCGGCGAGACGGCGTGTAGCGGAAACCCGCATTCCAGTACGCACCGCTGAAATCATAGGCCGTGCGGCGCGGCATCTCCGGATCGATCTGGAAATGACCATTTTCATCAAGATCAGGCAAGCCTGTTTCTTCATCGAAAAGAATGCTATCCTGTGTATTTTCAATATCTTCGTAGCCACCGCTACCAATCAGCTCGAGCTTTCGAGACACACGGAAGCTGAGTTCGCCGCCTGCGCTGTAGCCGCGGTACTTCTGGTTGAGCTGATCGACGTCCTCGTGCGTACCCTGCGCTGTGAGCGACCAGTTGATTGTGTTGGTTGCACGCGTAGAGGCGAGCGTCGCACTCGCGGTTTGCGTAATCGAATCGCTGAGCCGGGAGCCGATGCCATCACTCGGATCGAGCCCAATGCTGCCGGGACTTGTGAGCCCCTCGCGTGGCGAATCCGCGGAAACAGCGCCAAGCCGGTAGCGGCTTTGGAAGGTTGCGAAATCCCCGATGCGCTGCAGCACGCTCGGCTCGACATAGCCCGAGAATATCTGCGTCTGGTTGCTGCTCTCATCGTCGGGGTTGGTCGCGTTGAAGCCGCGCGCGTCGGTCGTATACTGCGACGCCGTGCCCCCGGCATTGAGCATCAGGAAATCGTCGATTAGTTCCGCGCGCACGTTGGCGTTCGCGTTGTGGCGATTGCGGCTTTTGATATCACCGAACTCAGAAATCCGGCGGTTGTAGCGATAGCTGATGTTACCATCGACCCGGTTGGTATCGAGTAGCGCAGCAAAGCCCGCACCCGCCTCCAGCCACCCTCGCCCTTCCCGGCGCGTTCCGTCCGCCACCACCTGCCGGAGCGACACGAAGGGATTGACCTCAACGTCGGCATACGCAGACGACGGCACCATCGCCGTCAACATGGACACGACCACGCCCGTCGCTGCGAGCGTACGGCAGTGGCCTGTCTCCCGGCTCCCGCCGTTCATCGTCACGCCCACGTCAGCTTCCATAACCGTAATAGGTCCCGAAGCGCCTGCCGACACCGGCATAGCGCACCTTGTTGAGCAGCATCTGCACGTGCTCGCAGCCGTTCATCATCGAAAGACCGTCGCGAAGCTCGGTCTCGCGCGTGTTTTCAGCTTCGACCACAAACATCACCTGGCCCACATGCATTGCGAGCACCGAGGCGGCGGACGATGCCAGCGCGGGCGGGGAATCGAAGATCACGATGCGGTCGCTGTAGCGCTTGGCGATTTCCTCGACCATGTCGCCCATGCGTTCCGACGCGAGCAGTTCGGTCGTCAGATTGTGCTGGCGCCCGGCGGGCAGCACCGAGAGATTCTCGATGTTGGTGCGAATGAGGCAATCCGAAAGGTCGAGCGTCGGGTCTGCGATCACGTCGATCAGGCCCTTGCCGCCTTCAAGGCCAAGCGTCGAGAGAATCTCGGGCTTCGCGAAGTCGGCATCGACGAGCAGAACGGTGAGATCGCGTTCTGAGGCGATCGAAAGCGCAAGGTTCGTCGCGCAGAACGTCTTGCCCTCGTTCGGCTGCGCCGAGCACACGAGAATGAGGTTACCGTTGCGGATCTCGTTCTCGCCGCGTGCCATGGCGTTGATAAGGAGCTGCCGCTTCACGATACGGAACTCTTCCGCGGTGGCCGTTGCGGGCGCATCGGGCACCACGTAGCCGAGATCGCGGAGTTCAGCGAGATCGATAACGCCGCGGCGGCTGGTGCGATTGCTGTCGTCCGCGGGCAGGTGCACCACGGGCGTTTCCGGCGTTGCGAACTGCGGCTGCGGGGCCGGCGCCGCCGCGGCAGGGGCCACCGGCGCAGGCGCGCGCGGCGTAGGAGCAGGGGCTGGCGCGGGAGCCGCCGCCGGCGTCACCGTGGAACGTGGCGCCGCGGGTTTCGCAGGCACACCCTGATCAAGCCGTCCGGCGGCCCGCTCAAGCAGCGAGGCGCGCGGCGTTCCGGACGGTTTCTCTTCACTCATCTTCATTACCTTCCGCACACACAGCCAGGGCCAGGGCGTTAAACGAGTTCATACAGCAGCAGGGCAAGATAGATCACGATGAGCCCAAGGCTGAGCACGCCGAACCCCCACAGCCACACCCTGTTCTGGGCGCGCTGGTTGTCCGAAACGATCTCCGTGACCGAACCCAGCACCGGATAGTCGAAGCGCTTTTCGAGCTGTGCCGCCGTGATGTAGGTCGTGTGCAGCTGGCTCAGCAGGAACGACAGCGCGGCCCCTGCACCGAGCCCGACCAGCAGCACCAGGCTGAGGTAGAGAGGACGGTTCGGCGCGATCGGTTCGCGCGGCTGCGAGGGCGGATCGACGACGCGGAACTTCACCTGCTGCGTCTTGGTCTCTACATCGCTGCGGAGGCGGATTTCCTCACGCGATTTCAGCAGCTGGTTGTACTGCGACTGCAGCACCTCATAATCGCGGTTCAGCTTGGCCTGCTCGGCAACGATGCCGGGTTGCTGAACCTGCCGTGACGACATCTGGGAGATCGCGCTCTGCAGCTGCGCGCGCCGCGCTTCCAGTGCCGCGACGGCGGACTGGCGCTCGAAAACCATGCTTCTGAGATTGACGTAGACCGGGTTCGCCTGCGCGGCCTGCTGGCGAAGCGCAGGGTCTTTCGCCTCGCGGGCCGCCTGCTGCTCAAGACGGCGCACCTGCGCCTTCGTGGCAACGACATCGGGGTGCTGATCGGTCCAGCCGCGCGCATACATGTCGCTGAGGCTGCGGCCCAGCGCCGCGATCTGCTGCTGCGTCGGGCTCGATGCCATCGACGCCCCTTCGATCACGAACGACGGCGCATTGATGGTGGACGGCGTTCCACCGATCTGACGCTGCAAGGCCTGAAGCGAGTTCCGCGCCTGTGCGAGTTCGATCTCAACATTGTCCAGATTGTTGCGCGACTGCGTCAGCCGCGTCGAGATGTTGCCCTCGCCGGGGAGCATTCCGAGGTATTTCTCCTCGAATTCCGCCTTGCGACGCTCGGCCTCCTCAAGCTGACGCTCGCGCTCGGCCAGCTGGTCCTCGAAGAAACGGATCGCCTCGTTAATGTCGTCGCGGTCGGACGCGACGTTCTCTTCCATGAAGATCTGGATGAGGTTGTCGACGACGCGCCGCGCGAGATTGGCGTTCTGGGCGTTGCTGCGGTCGGGATCATCCGACTTGTAGACGATGGTGAACAGGTCGGCCTGCTGGCTCTGCACCGAGATGTTGTTCGTCATCCGGGCAATCAGCTCGTCGAGTTCCTTGTCGCTGTCGAGGCCGACATCAAGCTCGGTGCGGCGAACGACCTTCTCCATGTTCACGCGCGACGTCAGCGTGCGCCGAACGACGTCCACCTGCCGCAACAGGTTGGTGCCCTGATAACCGAGCTTTTCCGGGATCAGTGATGCCCAGTCGACATAGACGCGTGCGCGCGATTCATAGGTATTGGGGATCGTTGCCACGAACACCCAGCCGATGAGGCACACGGCCCACATCAGCGCAAGCCCGTACCAGCGCTTGCGCCAGACCCCGTAAAGGGTCGTCATCACTTCTTCCTGGATCGAATTCATGGCTTTCGCGGACCGCCTGCCTGACAAGGATGAATGGCCTGGGGCCGATCTCCGTACCTATTCCGGAAAGCTTAGAAAAAGCTTTCCGGAATGATGATGACGTCACCCGGCTGCACGGCGATGTTCGCGCTGGTCTTGCCGCCTTTCAGCAGGCTTTCGATCTTGACCGCATACTCCTTCTGCGTGTTGCTCGCCTTGTCGTAGCGGATGAGGCGGGCACTGTCGCCGGAGGCATATTCGGTAAGACCGCCGACCGCGATCATCACGTCGAGCAGCGTCATGTTCGAACGGAACGGGATCGCCTGCGGGCGCGCCGCTTCGCCGACGACACGGACCTGCTGCGAAAGCGGCCCGTTGAAGTTGTTCACGATCACCGAGACGATCGGTTCCTGAATGTAGGTCGCAAGCTTCTGCTCGATCTCACGGGCGAGCGCAGAGGGCGTCTTGCCCGTAGCTACCATGTCTTCGATCAGCGGCGTCGTGAAGCGGCCGTCAGGACGCACCGTCACCGACGTCGAAAGCTCCGGGTTGCGCCACACAAAGATGCTGAGGGAATCGAGCGGACCGACAACGTATTCGGCGCCGGGGCCATCCTCCGAAGCCTGGAATTGCGCGGGCGGCAAAGTCGGCAGCCCACTATTCGAGGCGCAGGCGGAAAGCGCCAGGGCCGTCGCCAGGGCCGGAACGACCACATTAAAAGATTTCGCCATCTGAGATGAGTCCCCTCTTCAAACGCCCCCGCGTCCGCGGGAGACAAAATCAGGCCGACACGCCCTATGCGTGCCGGCTGGCCGCCTTTCCGCCCCTGAACCCGATACCGTCTAAAGGTTACGGCATCGTTCGTTTCCCTACCTTTCCAATAGCAAATTTTGCAATTTACGCAAGCATTTCGGCGGGAGGGTCGTGGCTCAGGAAGGCTGTTGGACTGGCCGTAAGGCCATAGGCGCCCGCCATGAAAACCGCAATGACGTCACCCACTTCGGTGGCAGGAAGCATGACCTTGTCGCCAAGCCTGTCGAGCGGCGTGCAAAGGCAGCCCACAACGTTCAGGCTCTCGGCGTCCGCCGCGCCGAAACGGCTTGCGTTCGCAAGGGGATAGTTGCGCCGGATCACCGTGCCGAAGTTGCCGCTTGCCGCCAGCTGATGATGCAGTCCGCCATCGGTGATGATGAACACCTCGTCCTGGCTCATCTTCCGGTCGATGGTGCGCGTCAGATACACGCCGCTTTCGCCCACGAGATAGCGACCGAGTTCCACGACGAACCGTGTCTCCGCCAGGATGGGATCACGTGACGCGATGGCCTTGCCGAGCGCCTGGCCCACGGCGACGAGATCAAGCGGCTGATCGCCCGGAAAGTACGGCAGGCCGAAGCCGCCCCCCAGATTGACGAGCGGCGGCGGCACGGCCGCGTGCTCCGCAAGGTCCGCCACCAGATCGAGCGTTTTCCTCTGCGCGTCGATGATCGCTTCCGCGGAGAGGTTCTGCGAACCGGCGAAGACGTGAAACCCACGAAAATCCGCGCCCTCGGCTGCAATCTCGGCCAGCAGCGCCGGCACTTTGTCGGCATCGACACCGAATGGCTTGGCCCCGCCGCCCATCCGCATCCCGGAGGCCTTGAGGTCGAATGGCGGATTGACGCGCACGGCGGCGCGCACGCGCTTTCCGAGCCTGTCGCCGATCGCCGCGGCGCGTGCGAATTCCCGCGCGGATTCGATGTTGAGCGTGACACCCGCGCCGATCGCCAGCTCCAGCTCGAAATCGCGCTTCCCCGGCCCTGCGAAGCTGATGTGCGCGGGATCGGCACCGGCGGCGAGCGCAACGCGCAGTTCGCCCGCCGAGGCGACATCGAGCCCGTCCACCTGCCCCGTCATCCACGCGACGAGCTGCGGCATCGGATTCGCCTTCATGGCGTAGTGGATGCCGACCTCTGTGGGCAGCGCCTCACGCAGTTCCGCGATTTTCGCTGCGATCACGGCGCGGTCGTAGACGAACAGCGGCGTGCGCCCGCCCGCCGCGGCGATCCATTCGGTCGCCGTCCGGCCCGCGATCGCGAGTTCGCCGTCCCGCTCGCGAAACAGCGGGTGGATACGGTGATCGCGGCTCATTGAACGTGCCTCGCGCGCAGCACGGCGCGGTCGATCTTGCCGTTCGGATTGCGCGGCAGCTCGGTTTCCCAGATGAAGTGGCGCGGCACCATGTAGGCAGGCACTAGTCCCGTCAGCTCCCGGCGCGCAAGCGCCTCCGCTTCCATCTCGCCGAGACCGGCGGCCCGCACGCCGACCGCCACGATCGCCTGCCCCAGCCGGTCGTCCGCCACGCCGAACACCGCGACCGCGCTCACCGCTCCGGTCGCGAAAACCGCCTCCTCCACCTCGGTGGGACTCACACGGTTGCCTGAAATCTTCATCATCTCGTCGTCGCGGCCGACGAAGTAGAGCAGCCCGTTATCGTCCTGCATCACCGTGTCGCCCGACCACACGGCCATTCCCGAATGCGCGAAGAACGCTGGCGCGGGACGGAAACGCACGGCGGTCCGCTCCGGATCGTTCCAGTAGCCCTTCGCGACGAGCGGCCCGGCATGGACAAGCTCGCCCGGTTCGCCCGGCGCCGCGGGCGTTCCGTCGGCACGCAGCACGTGCAACTCCGCACGCGGGATCGCACGCCCGATCGAATCGGGGTGGGCGTCGACGAGCGCCGGGTCGAGGTACGTCGAGCGGAACGCCTCGGTGAGGCCGTACATCAGGTAGATCTTCGTATTGGGCAGAAGCGTGCGCAGGCGTTTCGTCAGCGCCGCTGGCATCCGCCCGCCGGAGTTCGTGATATAGCGCAGGCCGCGCGCCTCGGCGGGCCATTCCACCTCGGCAAGCTGCATCCAGAGCGGCGGCACCCCCGCAAGAGCGGTCGCCTTGTGGCGAATCACGGCCTTCACGACATCGCGCGGCAACAGATAGTCGAGCAGGATCGCCGCCCCGCCCTGTTTCAGCGCTGTCAGCACCTGATTGAGGCCGTAATCGAACGCGAGCGGCAGAACGCAGAGGATGCGCTCCTCGGCGCTGATGCCCAGATATTCGGAAACGCTTTCTGCACCGAGCACGAGATTGGCGTGCGAAAGCATCACACCCTTGGGACGCCCGGTGCTGCCTGAGGTATAGAGAATCGCGGCAAGGTCGTCCGGCGTGCGGTCCACGGCCACAGGCGCGCCCGTCATCAGCGCACCCCAATCCTTTTCCGCACGCAGCACCCGGCATGTGCGCGGCGTGTTGCGCAGCGTCTCGGCGCGGGCATTGTTGGTCAGCAGCACCGTTGCGCCGCTGTCGGCGATGATGTGTTCGACCTGCGGCGCCTTTAGCACCGGATTGACGGGAATCGCGACCGCGCCCGCGCGCATCGCCCCGAGCAGCGCGGCAATGTTGCCTGTGGTCTTGCTGAGCCACACCGCGACCCGATCGCCGGGGCGCACGCCAATCGCTGCAAGCCCGCTCGCCATCCGGCTGACGAGCGCTTCGAGTTCGGCGTAGGTCGTTGTATGTGCGCCTTCGATAAGCGCCGCGCGCGCACCGTCGTGGCCAAGATGAAGCGCATCGACCCGCATGGTTCAGCAGCCTCTCAGATCGCAGACCGCGGGTGTTCCCGCCCCGGCATGTACAGCCGCCGGCCGCACGCCCGTCGCGATCTGCATTGGCCCGAGCCGCGCCGCAGCGAGCATACCGAGCGTTCTGCCGCCCATGCGCTCATGCGGGCGCAGCGAGCCGAGGTTGTAGTCGGCAATGCGGCTCAGCGAGCATTTGAGGCCATGCGCTGCCAGCCACGCGCCCGTCCCCGCCCACAGCGCCGCGAACGCCCGGCCGAGCCGCCGGTCCTCGCGAATCCATAAGCCCGTATCCCAGGCCGCGTCGTCGGGAAGCAGAAACCGCACGTCCACCTCGTCCTCATCGTAATGACCCCGCGCCAGCCAGTTGACCCCGACCAGCACCTCACCGTCGAACGCACCGAGGCAGATAAGCCCGCGCGCAAACCGATCCGCCTGTACGTCTAGGGGCGCATCAATGACTAAAGTCTTGAGTTCGCCCGAGGAAAGTTCACGCACGGCATGACCGCGCGGCATCTTCGGCATACCCGAAAGCGGCACCGCGATCAGCCGGTAGCGATGCCAGGAAACGCCCGGAATCCGCGCCGCCATGCGCCCGATCGCGTAGGACAGCGTCGTCGTCGCACCCAGCGTCCGCCATGTTTCACGAAACGACATCCGCCCTTTTGTCCGCCCCTGTCCGCTCTGCCGTCTCGCCTGCATTTACCTCTGCAAACGGCGCCAGTATACCGCCCGCGGGCAACGACAGTGCATACAGGGTGGAGATGACCGCAGACACCGCTTCCCGCGCCGACCAGATGCGGCGCATTCTCGTCGAGGTGCTGGGCGTTCCCGAAGCGACCGCCGCCGGGCTCGACGCCGCCTCACCGCTGTTCGGCGCGCTGCCCGAGATCGATTCGATGGCCGTCGCGGGTCTCCTCACCGAGATGGAGGACCGCTTCGGCATCGTGATCGACGACGACGAGGTCGACGCGGACCTGTTCGCGACGTTCGGCAATCTCGTCGATTTCATCGCCCGGAAGGCTGCTGCCTAGGTGCAGCCGTTCCGGTTCACGCTGCTCAGCGCCGGGCCCTACGACCTGCCAACCATCCTGCGCGGCCCCGAAACCGGGCCGTGCGTGCTATTCTTACCGCCGCTGTTCGAGGAGATGAACCGCACGCGGCGGCTCCTCGCCGATCTCGGCCGCACGCTCGCTGCGAAGGGCATCGGCAGCGTCCTCGCTGATCTTCCGGGCACAGGCGATGCGACCGGCGTGCCCGATATCGCTACGTGGCGGCAGGCGACCGCACATCTGATCGAAAGGCTGGCGGGGCGCCCGCTTCGCGTGCTCACCATGCGCGGCGGTGCGCTGCTCACGGACGGTTCCGGAAGCGAAGGCCTCTACCGCGTGTCTCCCGTCGCTTCCGGCACCAGCCTCCTCCGCGAAATGATGCGCGCGCAGGCGATCGCGGATCAGGAGCGCGAAGGTGCCCGCGTCTCCCCATCGACTTACGAAACGCGCTTCGCGCGCGGCGAAACGGTCGCACTCACCGGCTATGACGTCACGCCCGGGCTTGCCGCGGACCTCACCGCCCTGACGCTGCCGGACGCCGCCGTGCCGCTGCGCGTGTCCACGGTGGAAGGCCCACCGGTGTGGCGGCAGGTCGAACCCGCCCCGGCTCCGGCGTTCGCCGCCGCGCTCGCTGAAGATATCGCAGCGTGGATGCAATGATCCGCCCGCTCGCCATTCCTTGCGGGGAAACACCCCTCGCCGCCACGCTGCACCCGGGCGAAGGTCCGCTCGCCGCGCTCATCGTCTCGGGCGGCGTACAGACCAGGGCCGGGCCGCATCGTCTGTTCACCGCGCTTGCGGAGGCGCTCGGCAGGCGCGGGATCGCCGCCCTGCGCTTCGATCGGCGCGGTGTCGGAGATAGCGAGGGCGAGGATAAGGGCTTTCTCGGCAGTGCGGACGACATCGCCGCTGCCGTATCGGCACTTCACCGTGACGGCAGCACGGATATCGTCGGCATCGGCCTTTGCGACGGCGCGGCGGCGCTCGCGCTGTTCGGCGCTGCAAACGGCATCCAGCGCCTCGTCCTGCTCAATCCGTGGAGCTTCGACAGCGATGTCGCCGAAATGCCTGCCGCTGCGCAGCGCGACCGCACGCTGAGGCGCCTTCTCAATCCACGCAACTGGCTGCGTATCCTCTCGGGCGGGATCGACGTGAAGGGTGCGCTGAAAACCCTGTTCAGCAAGAATGCCGCACCGGAAAGCGCCCTCTCCGCGCGCCTCGTCGCCGCGATCAATGCGTTTCCGGGGCCCGTCCTCGTGCCGCTCTCACGCGGCGACGCAACGGCAGAGGCTTTCGCGGCGCTGCTCCCCGCGCTCGGCGCACACGTCCATCCCGTATGGCTTGAAAATGCCGATCACACGCTGACCGGGCCGGAGGCACGGCAGGCGCTGTTCGCCGCCATCACGGACTGGCTCGCCAAATAGCATCGCGCCGGGATGGACCAGCCACCCCGGCGCGAACTTAGCGATCAAGCGACGCTTCAGGCCTTGCGGCGACGCGCCACCGCGGCGAGCGCGAGACCAAGGCCGAGCAGGCCGAGCGCACCCGGCTCCGGAACGTCCGTCACCGGCGTGCCGTCACCCTTGTCCTTGAAGAAGCCGACCGTGTGGTTGTCGGATTCATACCCGGCACCGCCCGGCGCCTGGATGAACTCGATGCGGTCGAACGTGCCGCCGTCATAGAAGAAGTTCAGGAAAACGTAGGGTTCGCCCGAATTCTGACCCGTCACCGGGTGGCCCCAGTAGTCGGGCTGGCCGCTGACGAGCGCGAGGACGTTCACGGGGGCGAAGGAGAAGACCTCCGAACCGCCGCTGTAGAACTTCACCGTGTTGCCGGCATCGAGCGCCGACAGCCAGTAGCCGAAATAGTTGACGCCGGTGCTGCCCGACTGGGTGATGTCGATCGAGTAGCTCAGCGTGCCGTAGCCGAGACCGGCAACCGCATAGTCCGAACCGCCGTCGCCGCCGTACTGGTTCGCGCCGATGACCTTCACGTCCTTATAGGTCAGCTCGATGGTGTTGCCGTCGTAGGTGAACGACGAGGTGAAGTCCGTCTGTCCGGCCTTCCCGTCGAACGTCTCGACGCCATAATAGTCGAACGTCGCCGTCGTATTCGTCGCACCCGCCGCTTCGTAGGATACGCTCATCGTTGCAGCCTGCGCGGTCGACGCCGCAAGCAGAAGAGCCGCTCCACCGATCATCTTGATGTTCATCGCAACACAACTCCTGATCCTTGCATTGCGAAAACAATAAGCAACGCGCGTGCCAATTCTCCGATTCCGAGCGAAAACCAGAAGTCGAATGGTTAACCGTAACGTCACAGAAACGAATATGTAAAGATTTCCGACGTCACGTCTCTGTCGAAAGCCGCTGCGTTTCCAACCTTGCGCATTGCGTCAGATTCGGCCCACGATATCGTCCTCGCCACAGGCGAACCGACGACATCCGTGAACGATACTACTTTTGTAGTGGTAGCGGAGGAGGGACTTGAACCCCCGACACGCGGATTATGATTCCGCTGCTCTAACCAACTGAGCTACTCCGCCCCGAAGACCTGTTCGGCCCGAAAGCGGGGGTCATATAGGCGTGGGGGCTGCCCCGGTCAATCGTTCCTCAGCGCTCGCCCGTAGGAGGTTCAATCTGTTTTGATTCCGCGTTACTATGTGGACGGGCAGAATGGGGGAAATCGTGAAACTGGGGAGGGATATCGCGCGCGCCGTGCTCGCGCAGCTCGAACCTGTTGCGCGCCGAATGGCGCCGAAACTCAACATTCCGCCCATCTTCATCGTGGGTCTCCCGCGCGTCGGCTCGACGCTGGCCTCCATTCTGGCGACCCGGCATCTGCGAAGCGCCTATTTTTCGAACCTCCTGATGGCAACGCCGGCAAGCCCCGTGTTGACCGCGATGCTTGCAGGACCTCAGCGTGCGTTCGGCGGCACCGACGATCTTGCCAACCGTTTCGGCGAGACCAGCCATTCCCAAGGGCCGAGCCAGGGCTACCGGTTCTGGAACCTCCATCTCGGCACATCCGAGACCCCCGCACCGCTCGATGAGACCCGCAAAGCCATGCTGCGCCAGACGATCGCGGCGCTTCAGGGCATCGCAGGCGGCCCCTTTATCAACAAATGGCAGAAGAATGGGCTGCGCATCCCGTTTCTGGCGGATTTGTTCCCGGGCAGCGTCTTCATCGAGATAACGCGCGATCCGCTGGAAACCGCGCTGTCGATCCTCTCGGCGCGGCGCCAGAGCCGCGGCGGCGAGGCTGGCTGGTTTTCGGTGCGTCCCTCAACGCTCACGCTTTCCGACTATTTCAGCGTCCACGAGCAGATCGCCGCGCAGGTTGCCGCAACGCGAGCGATTATCGACCGCGATCTGGGCGGGCTCCCAAAGGCCAACGTTCAGACCTACGCCTACACGGCGATTTGCGCCGATCCGAAGGGTTGGCTGCGCCTTGTGGCGTCGCGCTACGAGGCGGCAACAGGTGTGCCGGTTGCACTCCGGGATGTACCTGCGCAGGCGCTCAGCGCGCGCCGTCCCCGTGCGGAAGCAGCGGATCAAAGTCTCCTCGATGCGGCGCTATCGCGGTTTCAAGGCGCATTTCCGGCTTCCTGATCGCGACCTGTTGCGCTCCCTCCCCGCACTGGCTAAGCCCTGCGCCACCGGCTGGGGGAAACTGGGCGATGATGCGACGTCCGCTTGGCTTTGCAGCCGCTTTCACCATCTTTTTCTTTTCGAACGGGGCCTTCGCCATGCAGGACTGGACGCTTCTCATCCACGGCGGTGCCGGCGGCATGGAACGCGGCAAGATGACACCCGAGCAGGACGCCGCACAGCGCGCCGGACTTTCCGCTGCGCTGGAAGCGGGCAAGGTCGTGCTGGCTTCGGGCGGCAGTGCGCTCGATGCCGTGGAAGCCGCCGTGAAGGTTCTGGAGGATGACCCCGGCTTCAACGCGGGGCGCGGGGCGGTGTTCACCTACGAAGGCGTGAACGAACTCGATGCCGCCATCATGGACGGCCGCAATCGCGCCGCGGGCGCGGTCGCCGGCCTCACGCGCACGCGCAATCCGATCAGTGCCGCGCGCGCGGTGATGGAAAAGAGCCCCCACGTGATGCTGCAGGCGCCCGGTGCGGACCGGTTCGCACGCGAGCGCGGGCTCGATCAGGTCGATCCGGCGTACTTCCGTACCGAAGAACGCTGGCAGCAGCTTCAGAAAATGAAGGAAAATGCGAAGACCGGCGCGGCGTTCGATGCCGAGGTGAAGTACGGCACCGTGGGCGCGGTCGCGAAGGACGTGCACGGCAACCTCGCCTCCGCCACCTCCACCGGCGGGCTCACCGGCAAACGCTGGGGCCGTGTCGGCGATTCGCCGGTCATCGGCGCGGGCACCTATGCGGACAACCGCGGCTGCGCCGTTTCCGCGACGGGCTCCGGCGAGTTCTACATCCGTGTCGGCGCCGCGCACGAAATCTGTGCGCGGATGCGCTTCGGCAAGGAAGACGTGCAGGCGGCGACAGACGCGGTGCAGGCCGAGGTGAAGGCGCTCGGCGGCGCAGGCGGCGTCATCGCGGTCGCGCCGGACGGCACTTCGGCCTTTTCCTTCAACACGCCCGGCATGTATCGCGGGCGGGCAACCTCCGGCGGTGCGTTCGCCGTTCATATCTATGGGGACGAGAAATGAGCACGAGCGACGTTCTGATTGTGGGCGCGGGACAGGCCGCCGCCCAGGCCGCCATCAGTCTCCGGATGGCGAACTTCACGGGCACCATCACGATGGTCGGCGCCGAAGCGGTTCCGCCCTACGAGCGCCCGCCGCTCTCCAAGGACTATCTTGCCGGCGAAAAGGAAGCCGCCCGGCTACTGCTCCGCCCCGAGACATTCTGGGCCGACAAGGACGTGACGCTGCATCTCGGCACGCGTGTCGCGGCGGTGAACCCGGAAGCGCGCACCGTCACCACCGATGCGGGCGAGCATCTCGGCTACGGCGATCTCATCTGGGCGGCTGGCGGCAGCCCGCGCCCCCTGCCCCTTCCCGGCGCCGATAGCCACAACGTCCACATGATCCGCACGATCGCCGACGTCGATGCGCTCCGTGCCGACCTTGAAGGCGGCGGGCCTGTGGTGATCATCGGCGGCGGCTACATCGGCCTCGAAGCGGCTGCCGTTCTCGTCAAACAGGGCCACAAGGTCACGCTGCTCGAAGCGCTGCCGCGCGTGCTCGCGCGCGTCGCCGGAGAGACGGTCTCCCGCTTCTATGAAGAAGAGCACCGCGCCCACGGCGTCGACCTGCGCCTCTCCGCCGCCATCGAGGCGCTGGAAACCGATGCCGGCCGCGTCACCGCCGTGCGCCTCGCAGGCGGCGAACGGCTGCCTGCGGCCGCCGTCATCGTCGGCATCGGCCTCATGCCATCGGTCGAGCCGCTCCTCGCGGCAGGCGCGAGCGGCGGCAACGGTGTCGATGTCGACGCCTTCTGCCGCACCGCCCTGCCCCACATCTACGCGATCGGCGACTGTGCGGCGCATGAAAACCGCTTCGCGGAAGGCGCGCGCATCCGTCTCGAATCGGTGCAGAACGCAGTCGATCAGGCGAAAACCGCCGTCGGCGCCATCCTCGGCGATCCGCAGCCCTACAGGGCAACGCCGTGGTTCTGGTCCAACCAGTATGATCTTCGCCTGCAAACCGTGGGCCTCTCCACGGGCCACGATGCCACCGTGCTGCGCGGAAATCCGGCCGCACGCAGCTTCAGCCTTATCTATTTGAAGGGTGGCCGGGTCATCGCGCTCGATTGCATCAGTGCGGCGAAGGATTTCATTCAGGGGCGCGCGCTCGTCGAAAAAGGGGCGGTCATCGATCCGGCCCGCCTTGCGGACGCAGGCACACCGCTGAAGGAGCTCCTGGCCGCATCATAGGGGGACTTTCGCCTTGACCATGCCAGCGCTGTTTCGCGGGCGGCTTTCGATCCCGGTGATCGGGTCGCCGCTGTTCATCATCTCGAACCCCGATCTCGTCATCGCGCAGTGCCGCGCGGGCGTGGTGGGCAGCTTTCCATCGCTCAACGCACGGCCGCTGCCGCAGTTCGAGGAATGGCTGCAGCGCCTTTCGAGCGAACTCACGGAGAAGGACGCGCCCTACGCGGTCAACCTCATCGTCCACAAGTCGAATGACCGGCTGATGGACGACCTCGCGCTCTGCGTGAAATACAAGGTGCCGCTCATCATCACCTCGCTCGGCGCGCGCGAGGACGTGAACGCCGCGATTCACAGCTACGGCGGCCTCGTCTTCCACGACGTCATCACCAACGCCTTTGCGAAGAAGGCCATCGAAAAGGGCGCGGACGGCCTCATTCCGGTCGCTGCGGGCGCAGGCGGCCATGCCGGCACGCTCTCCCCCTTCGCGCTCGTTCAGGAAATTCGCGAATGGTTCGACGGGCCGATCGCGCTTTCCGGCTCCATCGCAACCGGCAGCGCGGTGCTCGCCGCAGAAGCGATGGGCGCCGATTTCGGCTATATCGGCTCAGCCTTCATCGCCACCACCGAAGCGCGCGCCGATGAACGCTACAAGCAGATGATCGTCGAAAGCCGCGCGTCGGACATCGTCTACTCGAACCTCTTCACCGGCGTGCACGGCAACTACCTCGCTCCGTCCATTGTGAACGCCGGCCTCGATCCCGCGAACCTGCCGACCAGCGACCCTTCGAAGATGGATTTCGGCAGCGGCGGCAACACCGGCGCCAAGGCGTGGAAGGATATCTGGGGGTGCGGCCAGGGCATCGGCGCGGTGAAGGCCGTGCTGCCCGCCGCAGAGCTCGTCGCGCGCCTGAAACGCGAATACGACGCCGCAAAAGCGAAACTCTGCGCCGCCTGAACCGTTCTCTTTTTTGACGCGCCTCAAGAAACCGCCAGGCCGCTGTGGCATGGTTGGTTCCAGCACAAGCCGCGACTCGAAGGCAAGGATCGGAAGCGCACGATGGAACTCACGATTTCGCTCGAAGACGTATGCCGCATCGTGCTGAGGGCCCGCGAATACGACGCGCAGGTCCCCGCGGTCGACCCCGACGACAGCTCGAACATGGCCGACGACAAGGCCGTGGACGTTCTCGAA